>NZ_JBUZWC010000006.1:0-202964 GCF_055329585.1 Virgibacillus sp. GM2-2
AAATCAAAAGCTAGTTTAAATCAACACGGCTTATATCCCCATACATGAATGCAGACGTTTTACGCCGCTTTTTGATAATAAAAACTTTGAAAAAATTTATAACGAGTATAAAAGTCAAAGTGAAAGTCAAGATCAATCAGAAGCCGGATCTGAACAGGAAAAAATAGTTGCTGTTCGCAAAAATGATGGCGGTGATATCATTGCTTTCAAAACAGAAAGTGGAAGAGAACTTGATTATATGACAGCTCTTGATGAGGCAAAAAATGGCAAACTGGCCCATGTTGATGTATTCCATAAATATGGGAGAGATATCATCAGAAGTGAACCAGATGGAATAAAAGAAAATAATTTAGATAATCTGGATAGTTTTTAATATGGTGTAAATAATTCAATATAGCTCTTGTCTCGTTTCGAGGCACAGAGCTTATTTTTTTGTAAGTATTTATATACTAACTATTAGTAAAATGTTAAAAGCCAATTAACTTTTTCGTCAGTAGTTACTACAATAATATCCTAGTAACATAAGGATTTTTGATAGAATAAAATAATCTATTAACACATTTTATAAGAATAATCCGCGCAAATTTATAATGATTTCAACATATTCAGAATATTTATGGTAAAATAAAGTATGTATTTTTCAAAAACAGGTATATAGAAATAGCTGTTTCTATTATTAATATTACGAAAGTGTTGTGGTTAAGGTTGAGTAGGAATAGAAAAAGAATAATAGCTATCGGATCTTTTATTTTCTTTGGGTTCCTAGTGTCCTATTTTCAGTTTGTAGATACTCCGGCATCACCGAATCATGAAACTGCTACGGAAGCACTAAATATTTTTAAGTATCAACAATCTCCGTTTGAACCGGAAGAGATGACTACCGCGCTAACAGAAGGGTATTTTGGTGCAATTACAAAAGAAGACATACATAGTATAGAAATTTTAACTTCGGTGGAGCAGGATTCCAGGTGGATTCTTTTGATGAAGTATACTGTCGGTGATGGATTTCCTTATCACGCAATTGTTGAAGTTAAAATGAATAACAATGGTACTAAAAAGAAATTGTTATTTGCAGCAGCGGAAGATTTTTCTGGATATGGTCATTGGTATGACGTGAAGCATGGAATTGGTTTTGGATCAGGTGTGGAGGTTATAGAGAAAGTTCGCGTTCAAACAGAGCACAATCAATACATTAGTTTTCTGCACAATGGATTTTTTATTTATGTTAGTGAGGAAAAACCTGAGAATATTACCTTTAATAGTGAAAAAGATACAGTTCTGCATGCAATTGAAACATTTAATTTTGATGAAGTCTATCCATTACTTGCTGAAAGAAAAGGTGAATACTCACTTTTTATAGTTGACTCTTCTGGAACTGACTGGATAAAAATCTTAAGGGAAAAAGAAACAATGATTGCAAATACAATCCAGACAACACAATCGATAGAAAACGCTAGGAAAGGCTATCCATTCCTAGATTTACTAAAATCACCTGCTTTTATGGTTTTCGACTATAATGAAATGATTTTTCAGACATATGATAGAGAGACTTTTTTAGCATTTTTAGAGGATTTAAAAAAAGATTTTTAGTTAAAAGAATTAGAGATGAAAAACTAGTTATAGGTGAAAAAGAACGAAATGAGGATTGCAAATGAAACAAGAATTCACTATTGATTGTGGTGAAATTTTATTAAAGGAATTCAGTATTGATGACGTTGATGCTATTTATGAGCTAACTTCTCAACCTGAAGTCTATGAATTTTTGCCAGATTGGAAATCTACGAGAGAGCAACGATTGGAGTGGGTTACCAATTACGAAATACCATCAAATAATGCCTTTTTGAATGCAGTGCCGAACATTGATGGACAAAATTATTTGAAGCTAGGAATTATATTAAAGGAAACGAACGAGTTCATTGGCTTCTGCAATACTGGGATTAAAGAAGAGTTGCCAGCACCTAACCGAGAAATTGCTTATGCAATTTCGACAAACCATAGAAATAAGGGATACACGACAAAAGCAGTTAAAGGGTTGATTAACTACTTGTTTGATCATACAAACGTCAAGGTAATAAATTCAGTTGTTTTGAAAAGGAATGAAAGCTCGGTTAGAGTAATACAGAAAAGTGGTTTTCAATTTAAAGGAACTGTTGAAATTGAATCCGAACAATATGATCATTATGTTCTCTATAAAAAATAACAGAAACATACGTTCTCTTATTGTGATATAATATATATAAAAGTTTTGGAGGACATGTTATGGATATTAAAGAATGTATGACACATTATCGAGTACAAGGTTTAAGTCTTTCCTTAATAAATAACTTCCAAATTATCAATACGGAACACTATGGTGTACTTGAAGCTGGAACAGAGCGGATTGTAGACAACAATTCTGTTTTTAATGCTTGTTCGATTAGTAAATTTCTAACATCTATACTAGTGATGAAGTTGACGGCACAAGGTATCATTGATTTGGATGAAAACGTAAATAACAAGCTTAAATCCTGGGAAATTCCTGATAACCAATATACTGCAGTTAACAAGGTTTCGTTACGAAACTTGCTTAGTCATCAATCTGGAATAATAGATCCAGATGGTAGTTTTAATGAATATCAAACTGATAAAGGTTTCCCTTCAATGACAGGACTATTGAAAGGGACTTCCTTGTACAACACTATACCAATTGAAGTTACATATGAACCAGGCACCAAATTTCATTATTCTGATGCAGGTTTTTGTATCATTCAGCAACTAATAGAAGATGTTATGAAAAAGCCTTTCCAAGAGGTTTTGAGTGAAGAAATTTTTGTGCCTCTACACATGGAAAATAGTACTTTTGATATAAATGGTTTCAAGGTTTCATGTGGTCACAATAAATATGGCGAAATCGTTGATGGAAAACACCCGATTTACCCGTATCCAGCGGCATGTGGATTTTGGACAACTGCAAGTGATTTAGCGAAACTACTACTTGAGTTGCTCGAGGCAATTAGGGAGAAAAGTAGACTTGGAATTTCGTCATCAGTCGCAAAAGAAATGATTCAATCCCAAAATGGCATGGAATGGACAGGATTAGGTGTATTCCTAGATGATTCAGGAGATGAATTTGAAATCTCATCACTTGGCTGGGGAATTGGTTTCCAGTGCATGCTAGTGGGATTTCCCCAATCTGGATCCGGGATGGCTATTCTAACGAATACGGATTTAGGTGTACATCAGCTGAAAGGTATTATTGGTGACATTTATCGGGATTATATGAATTGTTAGAAGTTTGTTAAAGGAGACATTACATGCTTTATAGAATAAATCCTCACCAATTGCCAATAATTTTGATTTTCATTTTCATAATTTCTTGGAACATTTTTACTGATTTTGTGGGAACATCAACACTACCATTAGTATTCTTTTTATTGTTGGCAATCGGACTAGCGTTAACTCGTTTTTCATTAAAAATAAATGATAGCCATTTAATTTACCAGATCAAATTATTCACGAAGCCTTTATATCGAAAAGTAGTCTCCTATGAACATATAGACCAGATGAAATTCATACGAGTTGGCTGGGCTAAGAAAGGTGCAATAATAAAGCTAAAAAAAGGATTTGCAATTAGACTTAAAGTACTTGAACCAAAAAGTGGCTATGATGACTTACTTGATTTTGCAGACAAGCATGCAGTAAATGTAGTGAAAACAAAGGATTATCTAATTTTGGAGAAGATGAAATAGTACCATGATTGGGAAGGAGTAGGGGATATGAGATCTATCAAGGTGACGGAATACAATGATCAGTGGGGACAACTATTCATAGAGGAAGCTCGAAAACTAGAGGGGATTTTTGGTGAAGAATTAGTAGAAATTCATCATATTGGGAGCACTTCCGTAAAGGGCTTAAAAGCAAAGCCAATCATTGACATGATGCCGGTAGTCAGAAATATTGAAAATGTGGATGATTTTAACGATGAAATGGCTGCTATTGGGTACGAAGCATTAGGAGAAAACGGGATTAAAGGTAGAAGGTTTTTCCGAAAAGGTGGAGATAACCGGACGCATCATATACATGTCTTTCAAAAAAATAATAACGAGGAAATAGATCGTCATTTGGCTGTACGAGATTACTTACGTACACATGCTGATGATGCTCAAACATATGGAGATTTAAAGGCGGAACTTGCGAAACAATTTCCATGTGACAGCAAATCATATGTTAATGGAAAAGATTCTTTCGTTAAAGAGTTAGAAAAAAAAGCGTTGGATTGGTACAGGAAGTAGAAACCTACCAACCGCGCCTTTTTATTTGCACGAAGGTTTATATGGTATAATTAATAAGAAAATTTCGATTTGTCTTGTAAAGTTTTTCACCTATGTCTGGAGGTATATAATGGCTATTATTATAGAAAAGCCAACTGCCACCCAAGTAAGGGACATTGCTAGAATCTGTTCTGAGGGATGGAGGCTCACGGTAGAAGGGAAGTTAACTGAAGAATATATCATAAAGAATGTGGATTTTTGGTACAACCTAGAACGTGTTAAGCGTGACATACAAAACGAGAACTACACATATGTAGCTATATCTAACGGAAAAGTAGCTGGTGTTATCGGTGGAGTAATGACTGGTAAAGAAACTTGCGAAATATTTGTTTTGTATGTTGATGAAACATATCGGTATCAGGGTATTGGACGTCGTCTCCTTAAGTCATTTACAAATGAACAAATTACACTAGGGGCTAAGGAACAGTGGGTATCCGTACAAGATGGGAATCAGCATGGAATCCCTTTTTATGAAGCTAGAGGATTTATTTTTCAGGAAAAAAGATTGACAAAAACTGAAACAGGGGAAGAACAAGTTTCATTAAGATATATGCGAAAAATAGAAAAATAGCGAGTAGAGGTGAAGAGTAGTGAAGAAATGGAAGCGGGATATAGAAATAAACGCACCGATTGAAGAGGTATGGAAATTTTTTGATGGTTCGTTAGAAAACATGCAGCGTATTATGCCAAAAGTAATTGAACACAAACCGGTGAAAGTAACGGATGAGGTAGTTGGAAGTGTATATCGTCAAAGCTACAAAGAAGGTAAACGGGTAGAAGAGTATGATGTCGAGACATTGGAATATATGAATAGCGCAGACAGAAAGAAACTAATGGTTGGTTTTACGCTTGCGAATATGTTTGAAATTAAAGCTCTTTATGAATTAAACAAAATCAATGATACAAAAACTTCATTAACTTATACGGTAACCAATCGCCCGTTAAAGTGGTACGTTAACTTGTTCTTATTGTTCGGTAATGACAAAGTAGTCGTTCAATTTTTAGAGCGAGTTAAAAACGAAGCGGAAAGCTCTAGGAATAAGGGATAAAAGGATGTTTATACATGTTAAAGCCAAGAAAATTAGAAAAAGGAGATAAGATTGGTATTATTACACCGTCTACTCCTGCACCAGTGAAATTTCCAGAGAGATATCAAAGAGGATTAACATTTTTACAAAAGCTTGGGTACGAAATAGTTGAGGGATCATGTTCCAATAAACAACAGTCTTATCGCTCTGGAACCATAAATGGTAGGACAACTGAAATAAATGAATTTATTCGTAACGACGATATTAAGGCAATAATTAGTACAATAGGTGGAACAAATTCTAATTCTATATTACCTTATATTGATTATGAGTATCTCAAACGAAATCCTAAGATCTTCATGGGTTACAGTGATGTGACAGCATTGCTGTTAGGTATTTATTCGAAAATAGGACTTGTTACTTTTTATGGTCCAGCCATCGTTCCATCATTCGGTGAATACCCTGAGATGATACCAAAAGGTAAGGAATATGTTGAAGATGTTATTTCGATGAGAAAAGCTGCTCCATATACACTAGATATTCCAAGTGAATGGACCGATGAAATGATTGACTGGAATTCACAAGATAGAGCAAAGAAGATGGTTAGAAATGAAGGATGGATTTGTTTAAGAAAAGGTAGTTCCAAAGGGAAGCTGATCGGTATTTGGCTTTGTCATGCCAATATTGAACACATTTGAAAAAACATTTGGTGATAAATTCATTTCAAAGATTAAAAGGTTTTTTATTTCGAGTGAAGGCAATCAACCAACTTCTGAAGAACTTGATGCACAGATAAAAGCTTTTTGTGAAAGATTTCAAGTGAAAGAATCTAAATACATAAGAAAAGCTCTTAATGAGGAAGTAAACTTCACGGCCGAAGGTCTTCGTCTTTTATTTGGTTATTATCGTTTGAATTTGCCTCACATACTTAAAAATATATCCGTTCAAAGTCTACTTATCTACGCATCTTTTTACGGAATCGATAAAAAAAGGGCAAGTAAAACAGAAAAAGCAATTACAAAACTCAAACCTCCTGAACATGTAACCATATCAAAATTAGATAGTCATCACTATGTGCATTGGACTGGTGATAAATGCTTAGATGAAATAAGTGAATTCTTAGAATGTCCAACCGAACTAATTTCATAGAATGAAAGTAGGGATAAAATGAAGCAAATTGATGAGAGTTATATACATGAAAAATATCGGACAGCTATCTTGAAGCAAGTAGAAAACGATCCGTATGCGAAATCGTTAGGTATCCAATTAACGAAGTTTGAAGCGGGAATTGCAGAAGCAACGTTAGAAGTACAGGACCATATGGTAAATACACATGGCACTGTTCATGGCGCAATTATTTATGCGTTGGCCGATCACGTTTTTTCAGTGGCTTGTAATGCTTATGGAAAAACCTCTGTTGGGCTGTCGACAACTATTCAGTTTGTTCAAGCAGCGAAGCCAGGTGACAGGATTATTGCCCGTGCGACTGAGTTAAAACGGAATTTTCGCACAGGATTTTACCGTGTTGACATATTACACGAAGACGAATTAATAGCAACAATGGATTCTGTTTCTTATCGTAAAAGTCATTATTTTATTGATGTTGATGAATAGAGGTGGAGCATTTATGAAAGGGATTGTTTCGATTAAAATAAGTGTATACCTACTGGCTGCAATCATACCGGTGTTGGCGTTAGGAATTTATTTTTCATCAAACAACGAATCTTTGTTTTTCGTATACGAATGGCTATTGTTAGCTTTAATCATCTTTTCTTTAATGTTTGCAATTAGAAGTAGTGTGACGATCAAAAGTGACCGAAGATGGACAGCATTGTCGATAGTAGTATTCCTACTTCAATTTTCGGTATTAAGTTTGTTCTTAGGTCCATTCTCATACTTTGGGATGTTTTATCTATACTATGCGGTTGTGATACTAGCATTTGTTATGTACTTTCTTACTTTAAAAAAGTGTAAGTCACAGAAAAGCATCCCAATCGTTTTCATTATCTTAACTGGATTGATGGCACTATATATGATATTTTTGAATGCTTTGTGGGGAAACAATTTAGCTTAAGTTGAATGGAGGTGCTAACATGTTCTGGATCATTGTCCCGATTATTGTAATCTTTGTCGTCGCTGGGTTATTTAGAGGGAAAAACATTGATCAGGAAATGAACGAACATAAGCGAAATAAACAAAAGATGCAGACCCGAGATTGGTGGTAAGGGGACGGAGTAGTTTATGATTATGAATGAAAAAGTGTTTCATGTTAAAGGAAGAGTGTATACTATTCGATCTGCAATCGAAAATGATGCAAACGAATTATCTGCAGTTAGATTACAGATTGATGGAGAAACGGAAAATATGGATAGAGAAAAAGGGGAAGCCTTTATCGACTCCGCAGGTTTTGAAGAGATTATCAACACTGACACTGTACATCCAAGGAACTTATTTTTAGTTGCAGTTGTAGGTGATAAAATTGTAGCCTTTTCAAGGTGTGAAGGTAGTAATTTGAAGCGATTCTCCCATAAAGTAGAATTCGGTGTATGTGTTTTGAAAGATTTTTGGGGCTATGGTATCGGAAAAAATCTTTTACAAGAATCGATTTCATGGGCAGAGACCAATAATATCAAAAAAGTATCTTTAAATGTATTAGAAACAAACGAAAAGGCTATTAAACTATACCAAGATTTGGGGTTTGAAATCGAGGGTGTTTTGAAGAAAGACAAGATTCTTTCTGATGGAAAATTTTACGATACGATAGTGATGGGACGGATAAGATAGGAAGAAGTGCTTGAAATGACACCAAGACAGGTCAAATTCTTTTATATGTGTAGATCTTGTACGAAAAAGATGTGGAAACATAAAATCCGAGGTTAGCACTAACGCTGTTACCTCGGATTTTATGATTAGTTTAGCTAGTTACTTTTTTGCTGTATTCAATTGTGGCAGTTACCTTTGCAATACGTTTATCAGCCACCTCATCAACTTCAAACTGAATATCTTTATAGTTAATTACAGGTTGTTCACCGATATTCGGGATATAGCCCAGTTGGTCAATTAAGAAACCACTTAACGTATCGAAGTCATCCGTTGGTAATGAAATCTCTAATTGGGATTCCACCTCATGAAGGTGGCATGTACCAGAGATTGAAAATTTACTTGGGGTAAGCTTCTGGATTTCTTCAACTGGTGTATCGATTCTAGCATTCTCGCTAAATATATCGCCAACAATTTCTTCAATAATATCCTCGATTGTAATAATCCCTTCTGTGCCACCATATTCATCGAGTACTACTGCGATGTGCAGGTTTTGATGCTGCATATCTCTAAATATAACATCAAGTTTTTGTGCCTCTAATACGAAATAAGGTTCACGCACAATGTCGCTAAGTTGGAATACTCCTTCGACTGAATTCTCTAGAAATTGAATTAAATCCTTAGAATGCAATATTCCAATGATATCATCAAGATCTTCGCCGTATACTGGAAAACGGGTATATTTTTCAGCGTTTACCAACTGAATAACCTCTGTTAAAGATGCATCAGCGGATAAAGCGGTCATATCGGTACGGTGTGTAATAATATTCGAAGCTGATTTATCATTGAATTCAAATATATTGTTGATCATTTGCTTTTCAGTTTTTTGAATCGTGCCTCGTTCACCACCGTCATCTACCATCATACGAATATCTTCTTCACTAACATCGTCCCCCTGTGCATTTGGGTCAACACCAAACAGCCGTACGATAGTGTCTGTAGAAAAAGATAGAAATTTTACGATTGGTAAACAAACTTTAAACAATACAGTAAGAGGCGTGACCATAAGGTTGGAAATTGCTTCAGCTTTTTGTATGGCAAGTTGTTTCGGGACAAGTTCGCCAAAAACCAATGTGAAATACGATAAAACAATTGTTATAACAATTGTTGAAAATGTTTCAAGAAAAGCTTGTGAAGCAGGTATACCCATCTCATATAGCGTTTCTGCTAGAGGCCCTGCAAAAAAATCTGCCGCAAATGCACTTGCCAAAAATCCAGCCAATGTAATTCCAATTTGAATTGTTGAAAGGAAACGACTAGGTTCAGAGATTAGATCATAGATTTTCTTTGCTTTTTTATCTCCCTTTGATGCCATTCGTTGGACTTTGTTTTCATTTAATGAAACCAAAGCAATTTCAGAAGCTGCGAAAAAGCCATTTAATATAATTAGGATGATAAGAACCCCTATTGCAAGCGTCAATTAATAATACCCTCCATAAATAAATGTAACCTAAATCAGTAATTTAGTATCTAGGTAATATTAATCTTATCACAATTTTATTGCTTTTTCTTTTAAAATAAATGGTGCTTAGGGTGGTCTTGTATTATAATAAATCTACTAGAAAAAGATCGAGGTGACACGCAATGACTGAAGAGAAAAAATTAAGTCCACAAGAAAAAATGAAGCAACTTCTGGAAAAGAAAAAGCAGGCGCAAGCGACCAATAAGAACAATATGAATATGTCTAATACAACACAAAGAATGAGAAGTCAACAAACAAAGAAACCTAGTAATACTCGACGCAAGATGGGTAGCTAGTAACTATCATCTATAATTAATGTAGAAAATCATACTAGATTTTCTACATTTTTTTTGTGGGAAAGTTGAAACTTTTTAAGAGGAATGATGCTCTAATGGTTAAGGGGGGCAAACATGGAACAATTAAAACTGATAAAAAAAGCAAAGAGAGGAAACCAAAAAACTTTTGAGGATCTCCTTTCATTACATACTGAACAGCTTTATCGTACTGCATTTCTATATGCACGAAATCGGGAAGACGCACTCGATATTGTTCAAGAGACAGCCTACAAAGCCTTTTTAGCTATTGGAAAATTAAAAGATGATAAGTATTTTTTAACATGGTTAACAAGAATACTTATTAACTCTGCATATGATTTGAGAAGAAAACAAAAAAAGGAAATTCCGTTTGAAACTATAGAAGAATTACCATTGAAAAAAGAAGAAAGTTATATCGATTATATGGATCTAATTAGTGCAATAGGGCAGTTAAAAAGTACATATTGTGATGCCATCATTTTATTTTACTTTAATGATTTACCGATTAAAGAAGTAGCTACCATCATGAACATTCCAGATAATACGGTGAAAACATATCTACAAAGAGGAAAGAAACAATTGAGAACAATTCTAGAAGGGATGGGGTACAATGAAAGAAAAATTATTTCAAGATAAATACAATGAAATTGAAGTACCATATGATGATGTACAATTGGCAATCAGAAATGGAGTACAAAAAGTGAATAAGCAGGCTGCACGAAAAAATAGAATGAGTAGAACTAAAAACTATATTATTTCAACCGCTGCAGCTGTTGTCTTATTTTCTTCAAGTTTCCTTGTTCCTTCTGTATCACATGTAATGGCAAATGTTCCGTTAGTTGGCCATTTGTATACTAATTTTAATGATCTTGTAGGAAGAAATCTGGAATCGCAAAAATTAATTACACAGTTAAATGAAACCTCTCATTATAACGGAATAGACCTCACCGTAACAAGTGCCTATTATGATGGTGCGGTTATTGGAGTGACATTTAATGTGAAAGGAGATGTTGAGTCAGTTCAGGATGATAGTTTACTGGCACTCTATGAAATTTTTGATGGAAATAAAACCTTATCGGAGACAAAAGAAATCGCACACTTAGAACCAACTGATAAGGGATTTACTGGTCACATACAAATGAGCTATCCGGCAACAAAATTGCCTGACACTGCTTCCGTGCCTCTAAAGTTTATGCGGATTGGTGAAGAGGAAGGTATTTGGAAATTTAATGTACCGATAAAACAATTACCATATGAAACAATACTTTTGGATTATGAACGAAGTAATAAGCAAGCGGACGTACAAGTGCATATTGATTCGATAATTGCAGGAAAAGCATCTACTTCAATAAACTATACGGCAACTTTTCCAAGAGAAGGAAAGCATGATCAAATTCGGTTAGAAGCTTATGATGACAAAGGAAAAGAAATTCACATTTCTGTTGATGGGATTGATTTAGAAAAAACGAATCTTGATAAGAAATTTACTGTAAAAGGGAGAAGTATTATTCCACAAGAAATTGTAGGAAAAACTAAATATATAGAAATTCATCCGAAGATAGCCTTATCACTAAAGGATCAATTTGTTGAATTAGACCAGCAAACACCTATCAATGTAAAAACGAGTAGACAGAACTTGTCTGTAATCGTGGAAGATATGAAAATAGAGAATAATAAGTTTGTATTGGATTTTCAGTTTAATCAAGGTGAAAATTATGATAAACACGCTACGTTTTTTGAGAACCTCGCGAAAAATGATGTGTTGTTAGTAAAAAAATCAGAAAAAGATGTGTATCAAGAACCTATAAACCATGATATAAAAGTATTAGATAAAGCCAGCTTACGTTTTAGAAGTAGTTTTCAAATTGGAAACAATTTTGACCCAGATGATTACGTAGTGAGAGTTAATTTAGGGGCAATAAGTTCTAACATACCAATGTATTTAGATCCGGTTAGAATATATTTAAATGGAAAATAAATAAATCATGCCACCTTATAACACTTTGTTTTAGATTATTATTATAAAGGTATCCACTATTACAATCGACTTATCAAGTGGATGGGTGGCATGATGATAGAGTTTTCTAGGAGGTACCTCATGAAAATTAGACCTACAAAAATAGAAGAATTTATGAAAACGGAAAACTTCGTCCACGAAGTTTTTCAAAACACCACATTCTCAGATGGAGTCGTGGAAAAGAAGTTAGTTAAAGAGATTCGTGAGAAGCGGCATTACATTCCTGAATTAGACTTAGTTGTTGAAGATGATGGAGAAATAATTGGACATTTCATTTTATCAAAATTTCCGATATGTAAACAGCACGAAAATGAAATGCTGATGTTATCACCAGTTTCAGTTGCTATTTCCAAACAACGACAAGGTATCGGAAACCTTATGTTGCGTGAAGGGATCAGATTAGCTACTGAATTGCGATATAAAGGAATAATAGTGGAGGGTGACTTTCGATATTATCGACGTTTTGGTTTTAAAACTTCCACAGATTTCGGAATTTCTGCTTCTACGAAAAACCTTCCGCCATCTGAAGAATACCTAATGGCACTCGAACTATATCCGAATGGATTGGCGACTATAACTGGTGAAGTGGATTATTCGATTTACGAAACATTATCGTGAGCATATAGATGCGTTAAAAAGAAATATCCTACTGAACTTTATCATTCGTTAGGATATTTCTTCACATTAATATTTATCTTTATCTATTATAACGCCAAATGTATTTCCATCTGGATCATGAAATTCGAATCCAATAATTGGTCCTTCGTCCTCTATATTTGTGACTTCCACTCCTTTCTCTTTCAGTTTTTCATGCGTAGCTTCAAGATTAGTTGATGTTAAGTTAAAAAAACATATTTTCATATTATTGTATGCTTTGAAATGCATGCTTTGTTTCTTTTCAACCTTAACAATAGTCAGGTACTCCTCACCTTCGGGGAAATAGAAGTCGGCACCACCGTTGTCTGGTCACTTTCTAACAAACGTTATTTCCAGCACGTTTTTGTACCATTCTATTGAATTATTAATATCTGTTACAGGTACAAACACTGCTCCAATTTTTAAATTGCCCATACATACTCCTCCTTGTTATTGGTCATTACGTATAACGAATATAATGATTAAAAAGATACGCATGAATCGAAAATTTTTCATCTTAAATGTTTAGTTTGGTGGATTCAAGGATTCTGCCGTTTTTACTATGCATTTTTATCCGACTTTTTAATAGATTTAAAGAGAGGGAGGCTATGTTAATGAACCGAAAATTGCTTGTAGTAATCTTGTTAATCCTACCATTGTTATATGCATGTTCTACTGCAGAATCTAGCCCTGAGTCTTCAATCCCAAAATCGTGGATAGTATTTCAAGGAAATAAATATATCTATGAAGCGAGTTATTCAGCTGATGAAATAAAGGATATTGAGTTACAACCAACCGGAGAAGTTACTGATAGTGATGACGGAACAGAAAAAGGGCTTAACATTTACAAAGCTTTAGAAAGCAATTCCATATTTGTCAAAAGTGAGACAAATGGATTAATACAATGGTTGAGGTATTCTAAAGTTAACTAGATTTTGGTTTGGTAGGATTGAACCGAATAGAATAATAGACAAGGAATATCTTCCTGTTTTTGGAAAAACTAGAAGGTTTTTGACAGGTGATGTCGTAATGTTAGTAATAAGCGCGCGCTAAAAATTTTGAGGAGGAACTGAAATATGAAAGCGAAACGATTACTTACAATATCACTTGCATTATCAGTAATTCTCACACCAACATTTGCATCAGCTGCATCAATTAATTTGGATGGAGCAACGAAAACCGTAAACGGTATCGAAGTGGAAATTCTGCCAAAAGCGAAGAAAAAGCACAAGAACAAAGATAAGGAAGAAGCAGTAGTCGAACGTTCAACAACAGTAGAGATTCTTGATGAAAAAGGTAAAAACGTTGGAATCAAAAAATTTAAGGCAACAACACAAAATGATAAATTACAATCACAAAGTAAAGCTTCGTTGGCTGCTACACGTACTGTAACAGTTCTTGCGGTTGCGGATGAAGAATATCGTGCAGCTTATGGTGATTGGCAGTCACGTATTCAAAATATTGTAGAACAAGCAGATGATGCTTTTAATCGCGATCATGCAATCGATTTTCAGGTACAAGCAATTGCTAATTGGAGTTCACAAGGTGGAAATGCGTCTCAAATCTTATCTGATTTAAGTCGTGATTGGAGTGGATACAATTATGATTTTGTTGTAGGCTTCACGAGAGAAAGTGATTTCAATGCTGGTGGTATTGCGTATCGCTACTCTTATGAACCAAGAGGAAGCGCATTTAGTGTTAATTTAGATCAAGGAACGTATAATACATGGCACGCAGCTCAACACGAATTCTCACATAATTTCGGATTACCACATGATGCCCAAGGTAGTGGTATTCGCTGCATTATGAATTATGATTACTCTTACCAAGTGGATTATTGGGATGCGGACCATGATGCTCAAATTGAACGAAACGAATATTGGTACTAAGTAATAAAAACAAAGCAGATTGTAGAAAAGCGGGTACTTTTCTACAATCTGCTTTAAAAATGTAGGTTAAAAAAATTGTGTTTTTTTCAACACTTAAAGTTGATTGCTTGTATTCAATATAACGGAACGATTTCACGATTATGATCTATTTTTCGCTGCATCCTTTTTCACTAACAACGGTACAATCATTGGAATGAATATGATAATGAACAATAACCTGAGAACTTGCATCGCAGCTACGATGCTCGCGTCGAGGTTTAATACTGCCGCAACAGATGACATTTGAGGTGCTCCAGCCGGGACGACTGAAAGCAAGCTCGTTGAGAGGTCAACTGGTGTCAAAAGGAAAAAAACAATGGTAGCCACAAATGTTAATACGAAAAAAGATAATACAATACTTAGGCTAACTAGACCAATACTTTTGAACTCCAAAAGTGATTTGCGGTCAAAACGCGATCCGATTATTACACCTAGCAAAACCAATCCTATTCCGACTAGTAGGTCTGGCATGGATGGTAGTGGTTGAATGAATGTATGAAAAAGAAATCCAACTATTATCGAATATAAAAATGGTGCAATTGGTATTCGCCATTTAACTGCAATCGCTAACGTAACAACGATTATCAGTGCATAGAAAAGAATTGCTGCCCACATGGGAATTGTTGAATGGACAACTGTTTCCATGTCGCTATTTTGTACCTTTTTTGAGTCAATTAACGGAGAAATATAACCAGCAATGATTGGGATGGTTGAGACGAGTAACATGATCCGGACGGATTGAAATGCTGCTACCATACTTACATTTGCTTGGTAATCTCTACTTAAAGCAATCATCACCGATGCCCCACCAGGAATACAGCAAAAAAGTGCTGTCTTCGAATCTAGGTTAGAGAAGCGCTCCAGAAACTTCCCCAAAAACCAGCTCGCACCGAACATGATAATTAATGATATAAAAAAGGGTAGCAAATAACTGGCTACATCTTGGAACATGGTAAGCCTAATGGACAAGCTTATACTTACCCCAATAATAGCAAGTGCGATATCAAACAAAACCGATGGAAAAGTTATGTCGTCGATAAAAATTTGATACAATGCCCCAACGACCATTGCACCTAATAACCACCCAGCGGGTATGTTTAGAAAGGTGAAAATGTATCCACCTAAAAAAGCTGCGATTAATACGATAAGTTGCTTCATCGGTTTCACACTTTCTAAAGAAGTCAGTATGAAAAAGTATAGCATAGTGATTGGTTGAAATCAGCATAAAGGTACTAGATGAACATCCAGTACCTTTACATTGATCGTAGCAGTAACTTTTTCAATAACGGTGCGAAATGATCTGGTAACTCGCTAACGCTTGGAACCATAACACGTTCTTTACCGTAAATATTTTTCATTGTTAGGTCTTCACGTTCGTCGATTTCTCCGTCAGCCAGAAACATCCCGATGACATCGATGCCTTTTTTACGTGCTTCCATCACAGCTACATTCGTATCGATAATTCCGTTTTGATCATAATTCATAGCAGCTGGTTCACCATCTGAGAATACGAGTAAGAATTTATTTTTTTCTCTTCTTCCCGTAAGTTCTTTTGTAACGACACGAATGCTAAAGCCATCACGATTATCTTCCTGAGGTTCAAGCTGCATGATTTTGGCTCCAGAATTTTGATGAAAAGCGTCTCTATGGGAATGAATTTCGTGAAAATAATTCGGTTGATAATTTTCCTTGACGTCATTTGCATCTTCCCAAAACCCGACGATGGAGTGGGGGATCTTTAGCTTGTTTAGAACTTCATGAAACAGAACAATGCCTCGTTTTGTTTCTTCCATTTTATTGTGCATTGATGCTGAACAATCGACGAGTAAGGTGAAAACAGCATCAATTTCTTTTGATTCTTGATTTTTCTTATAAAATACTCTCGGATTTTCTTCTAATACAATTGGCAATAATTTTTTTGAAAGCCTTCCGATAGCTAAATCCTTTCGAGGAGCATTTTTTTTATGTTCCAATACTTTTTCAATTGTGGTTGAAAGTCTTCGTTTGGAAGCTTCAATTGAGCTAACTACCTCTTGATAAGCTAGTTCGTCATTCTTGGAGGGCTTCGATGCTTCCTTAAAGATTGCGACTGCATCTTTATTTTCCTCACCGAATGGTGCTTCATTAGTTTCTTTTCCTTGATTTTCACTTTGCTTTTCTAGTGTATCAACCTCTGAATAATCATTTTGGTCACTTTGACCAGAGGTACCTTGAATCGATCCCATTGCCTGATCCGCATCTTCTGTTTCTCTTGCTCCACCACCCATGATGTTTGTTTTTGTACCTACTTCTAATTCAAACTGTAAGAAGTTTTGTTTTCGGTCACTATTCTGATTTTCCCTATGCCAGGAAGAGAATTTCTCATCCATGTATTCGTTGTTTTCCTGATCAACTTCTTCTTCGTCTTCGTTCGCTAAATCATCCGTTCTGGTTAATTCATCAAATAATGTGTTCATTTCATATTTTTCGATATGTAAAATCGGAAATGTAAAATAATCACTTAACATGTCTTTGTAATAACCTTCTAGTTGAAAGACAATTTTCTCGGCAGTTTTGGAAATGTCTTTGGTTGTTTTTGCTTCAAACGATTCATAAAGAATCGGTTTTATTTTTTCTAATTGATTTAGCTGCTGTTGATTTGCTCTTGAAAAAATGGGATCTGGTTGATCTGCCTGGATGGTTAAATAAATGAGACAATACAATTCATCAAGGGCAAATCCTCGGGTAATATGGGCATTTAATTCAGTTTCGAAATGGTGCTTCAAATACGCTGTCCGTACAGTAAAGTCTCTCTTTGTTCCAGGTCTAGCTTTCGTAATAAGTCCCTCTAACCGTATGTCCTCAAGCAATGTGAGTATTTGAACAGCAAACTTAGGTAGATTGGATTCTGCTATTGTCTGCAAATAGGTTTTCAATGTCGGAATGTGAGATGCTTTTAACGTGCCAATTGTTCGTAAAAAAATATCCGATTTGTAGCCGGATTCCCTAGTAGTGTTATCAATAACATCCCAAAAATGACTGCCCGTAACTTTTTCACCAATTAGATCAATATAGGAACCATACTTGTATTCAAAAGATAAGTCAGGCTTTTTAGATAGAAGACTTGCCATATCTTGTAGTAGTAAGAATAGATCTGTGTCTATCTTTGAATCATCCCAACGGTTAAATTTCATAATAGTAACCTCCTTTCGTTCCGGACTAATTGTAGCTTGCTCGGGAATTTATTTCCTAGAGAGAATAGTCTTAGCTCGGGCCGATCTCAACTCGGGCGCCAACCATGAGAACTCAGGCGATAGCCCCACTAACTCGGGAGATAAGTACCCGAACTCGGGAGGCAGTGCCATCAAGTTGGGCGTCAACCACCTGAAATCGGGCGACGGTACTATCAACCCGGGAGACAAGCACCCGAACTCATGCGACCGCACCACTAAATCGTGCCACTATTCTATTCCCATCTAAAACAACGTCCCAGCCAAATTTCGTACAAATTCTCGTTCTCGTTCTTCGTCCAACTTATCGACGATTGCACGTAAAATTGCTCGTTCAGGTGGGATGACAACACTTAGATCACACGCATCAAGCAATGCACGAATCGATGCTGCATCTTCGGCTAGCTTTCCTTGGGAAACGGCTTGTATCAAATCACTAGATAAGGTAACAAATAAATCAATGGTCTTTTCTTTAGACAAACTTGTATTCGTTTGGATAAGCTCCTTTAGTTGTTCACCTTCAATATATGGCACATCGATAACGATGAATCGATTTTTCAATGCTTCATTTAAGGGGACTGTTCCTACATAGCCTTCATTGATCGCGGCAATTACGTTGAAACCTTCTTCCGCCGTAATGATTTCGTTTGTAAAGGGATTGGTAATCGTTCTACGGTAATCAAGTACACCGTTAATAAGTGGCAATGTTTCAGGTTTTGCCATATTTATTTCATCGATATAAAGAAAGGTACCAGCTGTCATGGCACTTGTCACGGGACCCGGAACGAATTCAATTTTTTGCCTGTCATCTGAGTAGGCTAATGTCTTAAATCCCATCAAGCTTTCTGCGTCCAAATCCACCGAACAATTGATACTGTACATAGGTTGGTGAAATAGGTTAGATAAGGTTTCGGCAAATTTGGTTTTTCCAGCACCAGTTGGTCCTTTTAATAAAATATTTTTGCCCATACTTAGTGCTGTGATGGCATCGATTAATAAATCAATATGGGGAGGCATATAGCCCCCTTGTCTGATTAAATCAATTAGATCGTCGTTTGTACGTTTATTTTTAGTTAAAATTCCAACAATATTTTCAGGTAGATTATAGTTTGCAATCATTGAGAGAACTCCTTTCATGAACATTCTAAACCTAATTTGACAAGAAGACAAAGCATGTGAACAGTGTATGTTTTTTCACCATAACGTAAACAAATAATAGAAGTTGAAGAAAGGTGGGGTGGCATGTTTTCCTATCGAGGTGACGCACATAAAGAATATCTAAAATTAAAGGAACAAAACGATATTAAAACCAATAAAGAACTAAAAGAAACTGCTGAAATTAAGTCCTTTTATGAATCACTTGACAGTAAAACACTTCAATTGGTGCATTACCGAATGATTAAAGAACAAAACGGGATGGGGATTATCCCTATTTTTGTCACATCCATTCCTTGGTTATTATTTTTAATATCAAGTAAAGTACAGGAGATTTTGTTTTCACATAATGGTATTCATTGGACGATATTTATTTTGTTCTATCTCATTTTGTTAACTGTAAGTGTTATTTTTCACTTTAAAGAGAAAGCCTGGGCGGCGTTTCATATCGAGATAATTAAGGATATTTTACATGGAAGAAAGGAAAACAAAACAAATTAAAAAGGTACCTTGACATTGGAGTTGGTTATAGTATAGTTGTTATGTAAATGAAATTGATAATCATTATCATTCGTATTAATACATAACCAAGGAGGAGAAATTTATGAAGAAGTGGGTACTAATAGTAGGGATCCTTACTTTATCTTTACTAGTAGCATGCGCGGATAGTAGTGAGAAAACGAGTACTTCTAATGACGATACTTCTACAGATGAAAACCGTACCGTAACAATTGAGGATGCTTATGGAGAACAAACCATTAAAGGAACACCTAAAAAAATTGTTGTACTGGAATGGTGGTTTGCTGAACATTTACTCGCACTAGGAATTCAACCAGCAGGAGTACCAGATATTGAAGGATATAATAGCTGGATTAATATTGAAAAAGATCTAGCAGATAGTGTGGAAGACGTTGGAACGCGTCAGGAACCGAATTTAGAAGCAATCTCACGTTTAAATCCTGACCTGATTATTGCTGCAAAGTTCAGACACGAAAGTATTCTTGAGCAATTAAAGGATATCGCACCAACGGTAACATTTGCACCGTACAGTGAAGAAGCATCGAAAAATCTTTATAGCTCCATGATGAATGAGTTTAAGACGGTTGCAAAAATAGTAGATAAAGAGAAAAAGGCTGAAAAAAGGATTGCTGAATTGAATACTTTTTATGAGGATCAAAAGAAACGCGTTGCAGAAGCAGGATTAAAGGGATCAGAATATATCGCGACACTCGCATTCTCTACACAAAACACACCAACATTACGTCTCTATACAGATAATTCTATCGTGGCAAATGTGATGGGGAAGCTGGGCTTTGAAAATGCGTATGAATCGGATAAGGTCGAACCGTATGGATTTACTGAAGCAGGAATTGAAGCACTTCAAAACTTCCAAAAAGAAAATCTACAATTCTTGTATATCGTTCAAGAAAATGATAATGTTTTCGAAAATCAACTTAAAGGCAACCCAATTTGGGAAGAGTTAAGTTTTGTAAAGGCAGGTAATACCCATCAAATCCCAGGAGATACACCTGTTTTTGGTGGAGTATTGTCAAATAAAGTTCTAGCTAAAACATTGGTCGATTCCATGGTTGGTGAGTAATAGAGAAAGATATAATAAAAATGGTGCTTAAAATTAAGCATCATTTTTATTTACATATGGGTAAAGTACAATAAAGTACTTTTTTTAATTCATGTTTATGTAGGCTAGAAAGAGAGTTTTTTAAAAGGAGCAACGCAAAATGAAAATCATCATAACGGCTGACACACATGTTACGGAAAAAGGTAAAGCATTACCAGCACGTTTGATGGAGGCATGTAAAACAGCTGACCTCATTATCCATGCTGGAGATTGGAATTCAATGGACGTGTATAGTGAATTATCGAAATTAGCTGAGGTAAAAGGTGTTTTTGGTAATGTTGATTCGGATGATATTAGAAAAAATTTTCCTGCTGAACAAATTGTAGAGGTCTTGGGTTATAAAATTGGTATTGTCCATGGAGACGGTGAAAAGAAAACAACTGAAAAAAGGGCATTAGCGGCATTTCAAGATAAGGAAGTAGATATCATTATTTTTGGTCACTCGCATATACCGCTTGTGCGATATTTCAAACAAACAATGTTAATTAATCCGGGTTCTCCAACGTATAAAAGAAAACTTCCTTATCACTCGTACGGTGTACTTGAAATTGGGGATGAAGTTCGAGCGGAGATTGTGTTTTTTAATTAATATAAATTGTAGTGGAGTTTTTATCATTGGAAATAATGCTTCTTTTTTTGTGGGCATAATTATCTTGATTGTTGCTATTGTCAATGAGGATTACACAGCGTATTAACCAACCCACTAGTAAGCACTTGGAAAAGCTAGATAAAAGAATTTCAGCATTGGAGAACAGTAAAACATAGTTAGTTCTCATCTATGTTTTCTTGTTGTGAACTTTGTAGTTAGTGGACTAACTTTAAGTATTTCAAGTAATTGTTGTGCCATGTAATCAGGGGTTAGTTTAAAACCACCATCAACCCATTCGATAATCATCCCGAGTATTGCATAAGCATGATAACTTGCATACAAATCGGAGGCTATCTCATGTTTTGGTTCAATAACTGAAAGATCCTCTAAAGATAATCTTTTCAATTCATTTGTGATTATTTTTTGAAATCCAGGAAGAGCATTCGATTGAATAATGATTTGATAAAAATCTGAATGCATAGCTACATGCTCAAATATTTTAATTGCGGAAGTAGTTAACTTACTAACTTCAAACGTTTCTACATTATGATACGGTTCTCTGTATGATTCAACCAAATCCGAAATGATATCCTCTGTTATTTCATCGAGCAGATCTTCTTTATACTTATAATGTTTATAAAATGTTCCGCGATTGTAGTCTGCAAGTTCAACTATATTTGTAATCGTAATATCCTTAAGGTCCTTTTGTTGCATCAAGGTTAATAACGATTTGTGTAATGCTTTTTTTGTTCTTTTAACACGTTTATCGACTCCAACATTTTTCATAGACATTTCAATCCCCCTGTGTTGATTATTTCCAAATAAATAAACAAAATTATTAATGGTGTCTGGTAAACAACAGACGGCCATCGTGTTGTTTATTGTTCAAGCACAATATGTCCATTATACTATAGATGTAGGTTAATGGACATCTGTTCATTATCTCTATAGTAGATGCATTCAAAAAAAGAGGAGGCATATTGATGAAACTTCGAGATAAAGTAGCAGTAGTAACAGGTGGAGCATCTGGAATGGGAAAAGCTATTGCAGAACTGTATGCAAAAGAAGGCGCTAAAGTCATTGTAGCTGACCTAAATTTAGAAGGTGCAGAAAATGTAGTAGATGGAATCACAACTAATGGTGGTTCGGCCAAGGCGGTAAAAGCGAATGTTGCAGATTTGAAAGACATTGAGAATATGATCGATACTGCTGTGAATGAGTATGGAACATTAGACATTCTAGTAAATAATGCAGGAATTATGGACAGCATGGAACCTGCAGGGGATATCGATGATGAAAAGTGGGATCTACTTTTTGATATCAATACGAAGGCTGTCATGCGTGCTACACGTAAAGTATTGCCAATTTTTCTAGAGAAGGAAAAAGGTGTTATCATTAATACAGCTTCAACTGGTGGATTAAACGGAGCTCACGCCGGGGCAACTTACGCAGCTTCTAAACATGCAGTAGTTGGTTTCACCAAAAACACTGGATACATGTATGCGAATAATGGAATTCGTTGCAATGCGATTGCACCAGGTGGTGTGGAAACAAATATTGCGTCTACTATGAAAAACATTAATGAATTCGGTTACAGCCGAACGCAAAAAGCACAGGCCGTAATGCCACGTACAGGTAAACCAGAGGAAATAGCTCAAGTAGCACTATTTTTAGCTTCTGATGATTCAAGTTTTGTTAACGGTACTGTGATTACAGCAGATGCAGGTTGGACAGCAGCATTTTAAAGTATTTGAATCGGATAATGTAGCTTACTTTACTCCTTTAGAGGCTAATTAGTAAACTTTAATAAACCACCATTCATAACTATTGGATGGTGGCATTTTTTACCGTTTCTCATAGTATTTGATATGATATTTGATACAATATAGTAAAAATATGTTGATATATTTAGGGGGAATAGATGAGAGTGTCTACAGCTATTGGTGGTATTCACGTCGGTGATGTTATTGTTCAAATAATATTTTTGCTAGTTTTATTACTAATCACTGTTTTAATCGTTAGGTTTATTCGTTCTTTCTTTCATGGTAGAAAAAATCTGCAGAGCCAACTTAATAGGATGGAAGAAAAAATTGACTCCATCAAAAACAAAAAATAAATAACATTATTTAATTGCAGTAAACAAGAATCATATAAGGTAATTAGTAAAGGGGGGGTAAGTTTGAAAACTGAGGAGGAAAAAGCTTCAATAAGAACAAAGCATGGTTACTTAAGAAATAATCAGTATAAAACTTATTATGAGATACATAATCCTGATTTACTTAATGGAAATTCGAAACCTATTATATTATTGGCGGGGGGACCCGGATTATCCTATACAACTCTAACTCCTTTATTAAATTTATCTGATAGAAGATCAGTTATTGCTTATGATCAGTTCGGTAGTGGAAATTCAACTAGATCGGAACAGTTTAATTCGTTAAGTGTAAAAGATTTTATAGTTCAATTTAATAGTCTGATGACACATCTCGGAATTTCAAATTATCATCTTCTGGGGCATTCATGGGGTACAGTATTAGGCGTAAACATTGCATTGAAATATCCAGAGAATGTACAAAGTTTAATTTTACATAGTGGTATTGCTGACTGGAAAGAATGTCTTCTGGCAAGAAAACAATTTCAAATAGAACACTTTACTGATGATTTAAAACTGCTTTATAAGAAGATAAATGAAGGAAATTTTACGAAAAATGAACTAGAGAATTATAAGAGAATGTTTAATAGCCTCTTTTATTGTAGAAGCAATTATCCAAATTACTTAACGAAAGCATTGAATGATAAAGATTCAAAAACGAATAACTTAATTTGGAATCCAGAAATTAATAGAGAAATGGCTGATTATAATATTTGTTATAGATTACGTGAAATAAAATGTCATACACTTGTTATAAGTGGTAAATATGATGGCATATCAGTTGGTCAATCAGGACTGTTTAATGATGGTATTAGAAATAGTAGCCACATAGAGCTTAAAAATTCCTCGCATTATGCACATATAGAAGAAGAGAAGAAATTTATGAATACAGTCAGAGAATTTCTAAAGTTGGTTGAGGTGTAGGTGCTCGGTACCTAAACCTCAACTCACATCCACATACACATGCTCAGATGGGATCTTCATTGTTTTTGCAACTAAATCCTTAATTCCATTTTGCATATTTGTAACCACTTTTGAAGATCTGACCCGAATCAATGTGTATACTTCATCTTCATTCACACACCATACTTTTACGTCTTCAATGGACAATTCCGAGTTCATTCCTAATATGACATCTTTTATTCCATCAACAGAATAGCCATTTGGCGTACCTTCCATCAAAATATTGAACGATTCCTTCGTTATTAAAACACCGCCACGAATAATAATGATTGACGTAATAATACTTGCTGTTGGGTCTAACCATACAAGATCAAAAAATAAAATGGCAAGTGCGACGATTACTGCGCTCAAGCTTGTAATCATGTCTGCAAATACATGTAATAATGCACTCCGCATATTAAGGTTCGCATTTCCTTTGGATAAAATATATCCTACTAGAGCATTTATGATTAAACCGATGATACCTACAACAATCATCTGGTTAGGTATTATCTCAACTGGATCTATCATCCGTGTAATTGCCTCATAGACGATATAAAGCGGAATAATGATAAGCATGAGTCCGTTAATGAAAGCCGCAATTGGTTCAAATCGTTTATATCCAAAGGTCCGCTTTGAAGTAACCGCCTTTGCTGCCATGATTGTCGCGACTAAAGAAAGAATTAACGACATTGCATCCGAACCCATATGGAATCCGTCACCGATAATCATGAGTGAACCAGATATATACCCATATACGATTTCAAGTGCCGCAAAAATAAGGGTTAGGGAAGCAGCCCAAATAAATAACTTTTTATTTTTCTTTGTAGTTTTGTGTTCTTCCGTAGTATTCATTACATCACCTCTTTAATTATAATTATTATAATGTAATAATAATACTACTTATCAATAAATAAATCAAGCATCAATTGATAATGTTTTATTTTAATTGAGAATGATAATTAAGTTCAGTTGCATTTTTAGGCGGTTCAATAATAACAATTATCGTTAAAGGGTCATGTTGTAGAGGTTATTAGAAACATAATCACTGGAGTGATCAGTCCAATGATTATATTTTTTCATTGTCTAGCAATATTCGGAGAATTATTTGCTGTTTTATTGCAGATTTTTATAGATAGAAAAAAAGACGCTCGGGAGAAGTTATAAATCTCCAGAACGTCTTTTTACTTTGCTAGCAAAAGTAGGCAGATTCCACATTTCAATTATCTCGATCCTTTAATCACAAATATAGCATGTATCACACCAGGTACCCATCCAATGATTGTTAATAGTACATTGATTACAACTTGCACTGGTCTTCCAGTCATCAATACTGCAACTGGTGGGAGTAGGAGAGCTAAAAGATAAATCATAATTTATTACCCCCTTTGGTTTGATGGTTTCCCTTACTGCTATTTTTTAAAACCAAATGCCACTTTATTGACAACTGTTATAAACAACAAATTCAACAAACGAAAAAACTTTGCCAATAAGTAAATAAAATTAGCACTTTCTACAAAAAATACAAAGAACTAACTTTTGTGAAGGATGGGTTTAGATGAAAGTTGCTGAATTACTTGTGAAATGTTTGGAAAATGAAGGGGTTGAATATATTTTCGGGGTACCGGGAGAAGAAAATATTGATGTCATGGATGCGCTTCTTGACTCGAGTATTGAATTTATCGTGACGAGACATGAAACAAGTGCTGCTTTTATGGCTGGTACATACGGCAGGCTTACTGGCAAACCAGGGGTATGTTTAGCAACGCTTGGGCCAGGTGCAACCAATCTGTTAACTGGAGTTGCAAACTCGAATATGGATTTGTGCCCGATTGTTGCTATAACGGGGCAGGCAGGACTAGAACGACAACACAAAATTTCGCACCAGTATTACGATATGGTCGACGTTTTTAAGCCTGTAACAAAATGGAACACCCAAATTAAAAAAGGAGAAATAGTCCCAGAGGTGGTTCGTAAGGCGTTTCACGTTGCAACGCATGATAAACCTGGGGCAACACACATTGATTTACCAGAGGATGTAGCTGGACTAGAAGTGGAAGAATCACCACTCCCTATTGTGACTCACACGATGAACGAAGCGGATGATCCGGTAGTTGAAAAAGCCGTCAAACTAATCGATCAGGCTGAGCGACCGCTAATTTTAGCTGGAAATGGAATCACGCGTGATTATGCCACTGATCATCTCCGTTCGTTAGTCGAACAAACGAATATTCCAGTCGTCCATACATTCATGGGAAAAGGTGCATTACCGTGGACAGATGAACGCAGTATGCTTACTGCCGGAATGGGGGGCAAGGACTATATTACATGCGGGTTCAAGGATGCAGATTTAATCATTGCGATTGGCTTCGATATAGCCGAATACCCACCACGAAATTGGAATCCAAATGCCGATACGCAGATCGTTCATATTGATACACAGGAAGCGGAAACGGATGCTAACTATCCTGTTGCTATAAATGTTATCGGTGATATAAAAGAAAATATTAAGAAGGTTAAACATTTCATACCAAAGAAGGAACGTACACTTGATTGGATTCAAAACGTACGAAAACAAGCTTTAGATGAGTTGGAAAGCTTTCAACATGACAATGCTTTTCCTATTAAACCGCAAAAAATTGTTTCGGATTTACGTGCTATTTTAGATGAAAAAAGTATTGTAATTTCAGACGTAGGTGCTCACAAAATGTGGGTTGGAAGAATGTTTCATTGCCATGAACCGAATACATGCTTGATATCAAATGGACTAGCATCCATGGGTGTAGCTGTACCTGGAGCAATTGCTGCCAAAATGGTTCACCCAGAACGAAATGTTGTTGCCGTGTGTGGGGATGGTGGGTTTCAAATGACGGGAGCTGAGCTTGAAACGGCCATGCGTTTGCAAGTCCCTATTGTAATCCTGTTGTGGAGAGATGAAGGATACGGCTTAATCGAATGGCATCAATTGAAAGCATTTAAACGTGCTTCCCATATCAAATTTGGAAATCCTGATTTTATTCAACTTGCCAAGTCGTATGGTTTTGAAGCATTAAAAGTTGATAAAACAGAGAAACTTAAAGATACATTACAGAAAGCTATTAACTTAAATAAACCAGTACTAATCGATTGCCCTGTCGATTATGACGAGAACATGAAGCTCACAGAAAAACTTGATAATATCACATGCTAAAAGGAGGTAGAAGCCATGATAATAGGTTCCATAATAGACGGTAAGGAACGAAAAGAAGATTCGCGGGAATCGTTAATGGTAAAAAACCCATACAATCAAGAGAACGTCGCAGAACTAAAATTGGCTACAAAAAAAGATTTAGATGATGCGGTGGATTCAAGTTTTAATGCTTTCCATTCAACAATGAAAACCATGCCAGCACATGAACGAACAGCCATTTTACAAAAGGCAGCAGATCTTTTGGAGGAAAAAAGGGAGGATTTTGCCCAAACAATCTGCCAAGAA
This sequence comes from Virgibacillus sp. GM2-2, assembly GCF_055329585.1. Lineage (NCBI taxonomy): Bacteria > Bacillati > Bacillota > Bacilli > Caryophanales > Bacillaceae > Virgibacillus > Virgibacillus sp. GM2-2. The sequence goes on from NZ_JBUZWC010000006.1 coordinate 27,677, forward strand.
GCAGGAAAGCCAATTAAAGGGAGTCGTGGTGAGATTAGACGATCCATCCAGGTACTCCGTTTTGCAGCTGAGCTTGCGAAAAACATCTCAGGTGAGGTTATCCCGATGGATGCGGCAATTGGTGGAGAAAATCGGTTAGGCTTTGTGAAACGAATTCCACTTGGTGTTGTCGGTGCGATTACACCATTCAACTTTCCATTAAATTTGGCACTGCACAAGCTTGCACCAGCCATTGCAGCCGGAAACACGATTGTTTTTAAACCGGCGGAAAATACACCAGTCACAGGCTACAAACTCGTGCAATTATTTCACGAGGCAGGCATGCCAAAAGGTGCGTTGAATTTACTTATCGGTACAGGGGAGGATGTTGGATCCCCACTTGTAACCCATGAGAAAGTCCACAAAATAAGTTTTACCGGAAGCTTAAAGGTCGGGGAAAGCATCGCGAAAAATGCTGGTTTTAAAAAAGTAACACTTGAACTTGGTTCCAATTCCCCAAACATTTTATTTAACGATGCGGATATCGACTATGCTGCAAAAGCTTTGGTCAAAGGTGCTTTCGCTTTTTCTGGTCAGGTATGTATCTCAGCACAACGTGTATACGTTCAAAAGGATATTTACGATTCATTCCTAGAAAAATACGTTAAAAATACAGAAGCATTAAAGCTAGGTGATCCGGCTGATGAAGCGACTGATATTGGCCCAATGATTGATGAAGAGGCAGCCAAACGGTCAAAAGAGTGGATTGATGATGCAGCAAATAATGGAGCAAAAATCGAAACCGGTGGAGAACGAAATGGTACCATGCTATCTCCAACGATTTTGACTGATGTTGATGCTAACATGAAAGTTATTGCACAAGAAGTTTTTGCACCAATTGTTTCAGTCATTCCATTTGAAACGGAAGAAGAGGTTGTGGGTTATTCGAATGATTCCATTTATGGTCTCCAAGCAGGAGTCTTCACAAAAGATATTAATCGAGCATTACGCGTGGCTGATAAACTCGAGATGGGCGGAGTTTGGATTAACGAAATATCCACGTATAGACAGGATAATCACCCATACGGCGGTGTGAAACAGAGCGGAATGGGTAAAGAAGGTGTCAAATACGCTATCGAGGATATGACCGAAATGAAATTTATTGGTGTGAGGTTAGAGGAACAGGAAGGATAATAGGAAAGCTATCGCGTAATTGGTTGTTACGTGATAGCTTTTTGAAAAAATTTCAGCCCCTAAGTATGCCTCTAGACAAATGCGAGCTTAAACCAATCTCTCGTTCACTCCACTCCCACAATTTTCTTGCTAACTCCATATCTTTTGCTTTGGAGGATAGATGAGCAACCTTCTTTTTGTAGAAATATTCGCCACTAATATGCTCGACTTCAGGACTAGTTGCTAAGTAAAGAGCAGTTTCTGCCCCTTGTTTTGGAGTTTGGAAAAATGGTCTTAGCGCAGCATGGACACTTTTCCCGAACCCTGTTTTTCTACTTACACCAAGACTTGTACTGACTGCTCCAGGGTGGACAGCGTTTACGGTAACATTTGTTCCCTGTAGACGATCAGCAAGTTCTTTAGTGAACAACACATTCGCATGTTTTGATTGAGCATATCCCTTCCAAACATTAAACCCATTTAAAAGATACGGATCTTGAAAATCGATATGGCCAGCCTTATGAGCACCAGAAGATAATACGACTATTCTACCTTGCTCAGCTGTCTTTAAAGAATCGAGTAATAGATTCGTCAAAAGAAAGTGCCCAAGATGATTTACGCCAATCATGCTTTCGAATCCATCACTTGTTGTTTCTCTTTTTACCGATACGACACCAGCATTCAAAATCAAAACATCTAAGCTGTTATATGTAGCTTTAACGTCTGCTACAAAGGAACGGATGCTTTCTAAAGAACCAAGATCACAAAGCATTAAATCAATTAATTCAGAACCACTTTCTTGTTTAGCTTGCTTCAATGCTTGGTTTCCTCGCTCAGCACTTCGACAAGCCATGATTACCTGATAGCCTTGGATAGCTAATTCAATGGTTGTTGCCAGTCCCATACCGGAATTCGCACCAGTTACTAGTGCAACATTACTTTGCATGCGATCGCCCCATTTTCTTATAGTTTTATTTACTCTATCAAACTAAGGAGACACATTCAACGAATTTAAAAAGGATACCAAACATGAAGGTATTGACTTTAACAAGGTCGTTGCATATAATAACATCTAATATTTATTAACAGTTATAACAGTGATGAAGAGACGAGTAGTTAAGTGTAGTTATTTTCAGAGAGCCCCTGTAGCTGAAATGGGGTAATAATGAACTTGATGAAAAAAGACTTGGAACTTCGCATCGATTTAAGATAATTCTTAATGATAATGCGACGGGCTCTCCCGTTAACGAGATAGGGTATAACCAATTTTTATTGACGTACCCGAAGAGGTTGATATGGTAACGTATCAATAAACTAAGGTGGTACCACGAAAGTTAACAACTCTCGTCCTTAAGATGATAAATCTTGGGGGTGGGAGTTTTTTGTTGCTTAATAATAGATGTCTCAGAAATGAATTCTAGAAAAGGAGTGAAAAGATGAATAATGAGCAAACAATGCGTAGAAAAGAAAAGTTAGATGGTATAACGGCACGTGGAATTTTCGCTTATCCAGATAAGTTTTCAACAAATTATGAATTGAATGAAGCGGCGCTGTTAGAGGATGGTGTTACAAGTGTTCGCGTGGCTGGAAGAATAACGGGAATTAGAAGGTTTAGTAAGCTAAGTTTTATAACTATTTCAACGATCAATGAAAGCTTACAACTCTTATTGAAAAAAGGGGAGATTGATGAACAGTCTTTTACTAATTTCCATGAATTAATCGACATTGGTGATTTTATTGGCGTGGAAGGTCACATGTACAGTACAAAAACCAATGAAAAAACGCTTCGGATTCAAGATTACCAATTTCTCGGTAAAGCGTTGCGTCCGCTTCCTGAAAAATGGCATGGGTTAACAGATATTGAAACACGCTATAGAAAACGTTATTTAGATTTTATCATGACGGAAGAAACGAAAAATCGTATTATAGCCAGAACAAAGATGGTTCGCTCCATTCGCAAGTTTCTTGAAGAGCAACGATTCTTAGAAGTAGATACACCGATTTTACAACAAACTTCATCTGGTGCACTTGCTAAGCCATTTAAGACGCATCATAATGCTTTAGATTCTGATTTTTATTTGAGAATTGCTCCAGAAACCTATTTAAAACGATTAATTGTTGGTGGATTTACAAAGGTATTCGAGTTTGCTAAATGCTTTCGGAATGAAGGGATCAGTCCTCAGCATCTTCAAGAATTTACAATGGTCGAGGGATATGCTGCTTACTGGAACTTTAAGGACACTATGAAATTAATGCGTGAGATGGTGCTATATGTTCTTAACGAGATCTTTGGTGAAACTACGATAAAAATCAATGATGAAACAATTGATTTTTCGTTAGAATGGGATATTGTTTCGTTTAGGGATTTAATTTTAAAGGATACAGGTATTGACATTGATCATTTTCCAGACGTGAACGATTTGTATGAGGAGACCAAACGAAAAAATATTGAACTTGAACATACGGATATCCAGACTCTTGGAAGGGGAAATCTTATTGATCTTCTGTACAAAAAAATGTGTAGACCTTATTTAGTAAAACCGACTTTTTTAGTCGAGCATCCAATTGATTTGTCACCTCTAGCAAGAGCAAATGATGACCATCCAAATTTGACAGATCGCTTTCAATTGATAATAAATGGTGCAGAGGTAATAAACGCCTATTCTGAATTAGTCGATCCGCTTGAGCAAAGAAGAAGGTTGGAGAATCAGGCGTTACTCAGAAATAACGGAGATGTAGAAGCAATGGAAATGGATGAAGATTATTTAATCGCTATGGAATATGGAATGCCGCCGATTTCAGGGTGGGGATTTGGAATTGAACGGTTGCTGATGGTACTGACAGATAGCGATACTATCAAAGATTGTGTCTTTTTTCCACTGACGAAGAAAGGTTAATTTTATTAGTGGCGAACAAAGGTCAATTTTAGCTCCGGAAATACACGTAGGGCTCCTTGAAAAAGATAAAAACTACTTCTTGCGCGCGATGCTTTTTCAAGGAAGCTTCTAGGAGCTCCAGATAAACAAAGTACGACGATGTTCACTAGAAGCCCTAAGCGCGAAGAAAATTTCCGGAGCGTTTTTTCACACCATTCTTAAATACTAATATCCGACTCTCATTTTCCATCTCTTATGATTAACTTCTTTAAAACTGCATAAACAGGCAAGAAGACTACCAAGAAAATGCTGAAATCAGCCAATAGCAATAGTAAATCAAATTTATCTGCAAACCAATTATAATCAAGACCGATAAGGGAATGTATCCAATCAGAGACAATTTCAGATATAAAGATGCTAATAAAAATTATGATGAGTTCCTTCAAAGACCATCACCACCTTGTAAAAGCTAGCTTCTACTATTCGTCATTACAATTTTATCAGAAAATTCACTGTTTGGAAATATATTTATTTGTAATTATAAAACAAAATAACCGTAACTAAAGAAATAAAAATTATTCTGAGAAATAGTTAGACTTTTCAACAATTATTCCCATATTTCTACTAATTATCTGATAGAATATAAGTACACAAATAGCGAATGAATACACCAGTCAACAACCCACCACTTATCAACCTTTCGGTCTGATTGAAGTGGGGGCTTGAAAAAGCCTTTGTTGTCTAGCCTAAGTCTTGATTGACTACGTTGGTTTGGTTATCACACCCTCGGATGATACCCTAGTCCGTTGCTCTGTGCAGGCGCTGTAACAGTTCTGATTGGGTAGGAACGGTCAACCTGAATTTGGCGGATTACCGCAAAGTCTTACCAACATTGGCGAAGGGTAACCACTCCCAGAGAGGAGGAACACGATGGTAGTGTTCGTTATTAACAAGCATGGACAACCTTTGATGCCATGCAAACCAAGAAAAGCAAGATTGCTGCTCCAAGATAAGAAAGCAAAAATTGTTTCCCGTGATCCATTTCAGATTCAATTATTGTATGAAACAAACAGCTATACCCAAAAGGTGAAAATCGGCGTGGACTTGGGGGCAAAACATGTTGGTATTGCCATTACAAGTGAAAATAAGCTGCTTGCCAAAGGGGAAATAGAACTTCGCCAGGATGTCAAAAACAATTTGGATACAAGAAAAACCTACAGGCGTTCCAGAAGAAACCGAAAAACACGTTATCGCAAGCCCAAATTTCGAAATCGGAGGCGACCAGAAGGATGGCTGCCGCCAAGTATCCAGAGTCGCATCGATAACACCTTCTTTTGGATTGATAACTATTGTGCACGTGTACCAGACCCTGCGTTAAGCCTGGAAGTGGGCAAATTTAACGTGCAAAAAATGATCGACCCGGATATACAAGGTGTAGCCTACCAGCAAGGCCAAACGTATGGTTACCATGATGTCCGTTACTTTGTATTGGCAAGGGATCAGTATACATGCCAGGTATGCAAAAAAAAGAACAAAATGTTGAACACCCATCACGTTATATACCGTTCACATGGCGGTTCCAACCGGGCAGACAATCTCATTTCCGTTTGCACAGATTGCCATACCCATGACAATCATCAAAAGGGTAAGATTCTTTGGAATTGGATGGTAGAAGGAAAGAAGCTGTCCCGATATAAAGAAGGACCATTTATGAATACGTTTCGCAGGCGGGTGTTTGCCAAATACCCCGACGCAAAAATAACGTATGGATCTGTAACTACACCAAGACGAAAAGAGTTGGGATTGGAAAAGACCCATGCGAATGATGCAGTGGCTATTAGTGGTATTTCTATCATCAAAGAGGATGTTCAAACTGTTTTCCAAATCAAGCAGTTCCGCAAAAAGAAACGGTCATTGCATGAAGCAACTGCGAGAAAAGGACGGAAAACGAAAAATGTTACCAGCAAGCGAAATGAGAAGAACAAGAAATCGTTGGGTGGTTTCTATCTGAATGATAAAGTAAGATTAGATGGAAAAACAGGCTATATTACGGGCTTTACAGGAACAAGTGGGGCTTATGTCAAAACGATTGACGGTGATTATATTACCGTACCAAATAAAACCTATAAACAAGTAAGCCTTAGGAAGCTAACACAAATCAGCCATCATAACAATTGGCAATTGGCATACAAAGCATTTGGCTAACGCCAACCGAAATTCATCTCCCACCTACTCTTTGGGCTGTCGCCCTTCGCATTCCTTGAGGTGGGAGACTTCTTTCGGAGTGCTGTTAAAGCAATAACAATGATACAGGGGGTTTTAGCATGAATGAACAATTTAGTAAACCTAAAGGGTTTGGGGAGATACTCGATCATACCTTTCGAGTAGTTAAAAATCATTTTTCGGATATTTTTCTAATTTTACTTCTTCTCTTAGGGCCGATTTATGTATTACAGGCATTAATTGAATTGCTAGCCGGAATGAGCTTTATCGGTGGAATGGGCTCAGGTGATAATTTCTTAGAACAATTACAAACTACGTACACACAAACCGAGCCTAGCGTTAATGTAGGGGCGGATATCGGATATTTTTTACTTGGCATACCGCACATTGTATTATTAGCAGTTGCCCAGGTGGCAATTTTATATCTGGTGAACCATATTCGAAAGGGAGAATCGTATACGGTTGGCTCTCTAATTAAACAAGCCTTTTCTAAATTTTGGCCGATTACTGGAAGCACATTGTTAATGGCGGTAATCACGTTTGGATTAATTGTAGTACCAATTATTTTTGTGACGTTTATAGGGATAGCAGGAGCAGTGGTAGACCCATTTGGCGGTTTTCTATTTGCTGTGCTTATATTACTAGGTGTCGGATTAGGTGTTGCACTGTTAGTGATCCGATGGAGTTTTTATTTAGGGTTAATCGCGTTTAACGAACCGGCTCCAGCCCTATCACCAAGCTGGAGTCTTACACATGGTCGGACGTGGAAACTATTAGGACTTTATTTAATCTTTGGTATTATTACTGGTATTATTTCCTTGGCAATAGAACTTCCAGTAGTTGCACTGCTAGGTAATGGTATTTTATATGGGATTATTATCAATCTAATTTCGGTTGTAACAACAGTCATTTTCTCAACTGGATACGCGATTATGTTCTTCGATTTGCGATTACGTGTTAACGCCGACGATTTAAAGGAAATGATTGAAGATTACAATGAGCCAAAGGAATAAATAGGAGAATACCTTCTAAAGAATAGATGGGGGAAAACATGTACGATAAGAACCAAGCCAAAGAAGAGCTGAAAGATATTTTGAATCAAAAAGAATATCAAATCTATTATGAAGACAACCGAAATTTTCTAGAAATCTGGTGGGATAACGTAAAAAGCTGGGTAGGAGATTTCCTTAAGAACCTATTTGACTCAATTGAACCTTCAGGCAGTGGATTTGGAGGAATTGTTCTATTAATCGGTATTGTTGCGGCAGTCGTATTACTTGTTTTTTTAGTTGGACGTAACTACCATCGCAAGCGAAAATTTCGTGATACCAAACCGCTTCAATCTACAAGTGAGGTTAATTGGTCGTATCATAACCATTTGTCAGAGGCGCAAAAACAAGAGAGTAAGAACCAATATTCCATTGCTTCGCGTCATCTTTTTTTAGCATTATTACTCTATTTTGATGATAAAGAGTGGCTAGAAGCAAGGTTGTGGAAAACGAACTGGGAATATTATGAGGAACTTCGAAAAGATAGCAAAAATAGAGCTGATCAATTTTTTAACCTAGCACAAGTTTTTGATGAAATTGCTTATGGTGAGCGAGACATAACACAAGATGCATTTTTAGAATACAAAGATAAAATCATGAACAGTTTAGAAAATAACCTTCAGTTGGGTGGAAAGGTGGAGTGAGCAAGTAGTGCAGAAATCAAAAACAAATAAACGAACATGGCTGTGGCTTGTATGTATTCTTGTACTGTTTATTAGCATTAGCTATTTCGTCTCTTCACCTGATCCAAAGAATTATCCAGGCTATGTTTCCAACTCGCCTTCCCCTACAGGTGTAAAAGGTTTTTATACATATTTAGATGGTGCAAAAAGATGGTCACATCGACCTGAGCTTTTACCAGACGAAAACGAGAAAAATATATTGGTGATGGTGGAGCCTTCCTTTATACCAAATTCAAGTGAAATGGAAGCTTATACAGAATTTATGGAATCAGGGAATACCATTCTTTTGTTGCAGTCTAATCCGAGTGGGATGTTTGGTGTGCAAACAACCTACATAGAAGATGAGGCATCAGGAAAGCTGTTTAATCAGAAAGACAAAAAGTATATGGCCGAAATATTGTCTCCAGCTAGGCTGAAAACGAATGAACAAGATGAAGTGTTACTTTACGATGATCTCGGAACAATTGCTTTCAAACGTTCATTTGGGGACGGGCATTTAATTGTAGTGAATTCGCCGGAGTGGATAACAAATGGGGCAATTCTCGAAAAAGACCATTTATCGTTAATTTTATTGTTAATGGAAGAAGGAAGCAGGCCAGGTACGACTATATTGTTTGATGAATATAGTCATGGTGCAGAAAACGCTGCGAGTCTTTTCGCCGTCTATCCTAAATGGATGGTAGTTATCGCGTTTCAAGCCATTCTTTTTACCATCCTCTGGTTATGGTATCGTGGAAAACGCTTTGGACCGATTATGATTGCTAGAGAAGAAACAGTACGATTTAGTGATGAACGAATCAAAGCTTTAGCTGCATGGAATCTTCGCGGCCGAAATTATAGCGATTCTATTGAAATTCAAGCGAGTTATTTAAAGCAACGGTTACAGGAGAAATTCGGATTTCCCTATCAGAAAGATTGGCATGACATAATGGGTCAATTGGAAAAGAAACTACCAAACTCAGACATTAAAACCTTCGTCACAGAACTTACAGTATTATTGAATAAAGAAAAAATAACGAAACAAGAATACCTATTAGGATCGAAAAAAATAGATAGAATACGGAAAGAGGTGGATGGGGATGAGGAACGAGCTAACATCCTTACTGACAAAGTATGAAAAGACGATAATTGGCCAACGTACAAATCTTAAACTCTTGTTATCGGCTGTTTTAGCTGGAGGACACGTGATTATCGAAGGGGTACCAGGTACTGGGAAAACGAAAATGGTACGGACACTTGCAACATTAATTGGCGGATCATTTAATCGGATTCAATTTACACCTGATTTACTGCCAAGTGACATCACTGGTAGTACGATTTTTAACATGAAAGAAAGTAATTTTCAAATGATCAAAGGGCCAATTTTCACCAATATCTTGCTGGCAGATGAAATTAATAGGACACCTGCAAAGACACAAGCTGCACTTCTTGAAGCAATGGAAGAGAAGCAAGTAACGATCCAAGGGGAGACATATCAGTTACCAGAAGCCTTCTTTGTAGTAGCAACACAAAACCCGATTGAGTTTGAAGGTACATATCCGTTGCCAGAAGCGCAACAGGACAGATTTTTATTTAAGCTATTAATCGATTTTCCGACATTAGAAGAGGAAATCACGGTGTTGAAAAATGAATTGATTCAGGGTGACGAAGGCGTCGAGCAGGAGCAAGTGTTGACTGTCGAACAATTTCTTACAATTCGAAAAGAAATGGAAGGTGTTACATTAAGTGATGACATAATGGACTACATCATGAAAATTGTTCGAAAAACGCGTGAGTCAGAAGCTATTCGCTTTGGTGCGAGTACGAGAGCAGCAATAGCTATTGGACGTTCTGCAAGGGCGTGGGCATATATTGCGGATCGTGACTATGTAACGCCAGATGACGTTAAAATGGTTGCACGACCTGGTCTTAGACATCGTATGCAACTATCACCGCATATGGAATTGGAGGGAGCGACTGTTGACCAAATTATTCAAGAGCTTGTGGGGTCGATTCCTGTTCCACGGTAGGGGTATACTACCAACGAAACGACTACTTGTAATTTTCCTTATAATTTCAAGTTGTGTAACCTTACTTACTTTCATAGAATTATCATGGGAAAATATCATTATCATCAATGGTGCATTTTTGGTAGTCAGTTTACTAGATTTATTCCAAATACCTAGAAAAAAGCAATTGGCTTTCACTCGCAATATTTCTGAGGAGTTCGAAAGAGGTATTTCCTATCACGTCACCATTGAAGTGAAAAATGCTTCAGAACATACAGGTAAACTACTCATTGCTGATGATTTGCCACAGTCCTTTCATACAATTTTCCCTGTTCGTGGACGTATGGAAAGGCAGGCAACATCAACAATTACGTATCAGACAAAGGCAACTGTGCGTGGAAAATATCAACTAGAAAAACTTTATGTCCGTTACCGTAGTGTGATAGGACTATGGGAAAAACAAACGACTGTTGAGTTGGGGGATATTGTCAAAGTAATTCCAGATCTAACCGAAACGAAGCATTATTTAGCAAATGCACAACAGTTTCTTACGGCAGATGGAGAAAAGCTTCGCAAACGTCAAAGTGGCGCAGGAGAGTTCAATAAGGTTCGAAACTATGTAGTTGGTGATGACCCGCGGACAATCAACTGGCGTCAAACAGCTAAATTGCAAGAGGTTATGACAAATGAATACGAACCCGAGCATGGAAAATATATTACGATTTTAATTGATTGCGGTAGGATGATGGGGCAGGAATTGGCAAAAGGTAATCGTCTTGATAAAGTGCTAGAAGCAGCGATTATTGTTGCTGCTGCAGCATTAAAGAAAGGCGATTATGTTTCTGTCATTGCCTTTTCAAAAGATATTAAGGTGTATATACCACCTGCTAAAGGACTCAGTCATTTACAGACGATTTTACAATCTATTTATGATTTACAAGTGGAAGCAAGTGAGCCTAATTATGCTGTAGTTTTCAATTATCTTCAAACGGTACAAAAGAAACGAAGTCTACTATTATTATTTAGCGATGTAGGAACACTTCTAAACGAAGAAAGTGCACTTATTCAAGTGAAAAGATTAAGGCAAAAGCATTTGTTCTTAACAATTGGTATAGAAGATTCGGCGTTATTTTTAACAGCAAAAGCAGAGCCGAGTACATTACATAAGGCGATGGAAAAAAGTATGGCTCAGCTACAAATTCACTCAAGAAAAAAGGCGAAATGGAATTGGGAACGACAGGGATTACAACTTGTTGAGGTAAGAGAGGAACGACTGGCAACTGCAGCCGTTTCCCATTACATTGACGTTATGAACCGGGGCTTACTTTAGATTTACTTTTACTAAAATGGCCGAAAGCAACATATAGAATCAAGCCAATTACCGTGACAAATGCCACAACATACTTCGTTTCTAAACTAAGTGACGCCGGGGTGATGAATCCTTCAATCACACCTGCCAAGACGAACAAAGGAATTGTACCGAGTAATAGTTGAACGGAACGCACGGCTTGAACCTTTAATTGATATCCGCGTGAAAATTGTCCTGGAACAAATAGTTTATAGCCCATTAGTAATCCAGCACCACCTGCAATAAATATGGCTGTAAGCTCAATCATCCCATGAGGAACGATGTACGCCCAAAATTCATACGATTTCCCGTCTAACCAAAACAGGGCTGCAAGCGCGCCAATCAAAATGCCGTTGGTAATCAATATATAAACAGTGAGAATCCCAAACGTGATGCCACCCGCAAATGCTAGGATGGCGACCTGAATATTATTCGTCATAATCTGTGCTGACATCGAAGCGGAATCAACCGATCCATTGTTTTTACCAAGATTGTCAGGGTCAACACCTTGCGCCAGCTCAGTTGGGATCACGGAATAGATATGGTTCGGATCGTCTAGCACAGCGAAAAAGCTTGCTAATCCACCTGCAACAAATAATACCATAGCAACGACGACAAACCTCCATTGGTCTATTAGCAGACTAATAAATTTTGTTCTGAAAAAATAGTGTAATTGTTTAGCGCTTGAAACTTGATCTTTATATAGTAGATTATGTGATTTTGATACAATGCCATTTAAGTAAGCTGTCACTTCCTCGTTTGGAAAATAGGTTTGACTATAGGATAGGTGGTGGGCTGCTTTTTGATAGAGCCGGTCAAATTGTGTCATGTCAGCAGTTGAAAGATTCCTTTTGTTCTTATGTATATGTGTAATCAATTGTTCTAATTGTTTCCAGTCATCTCGGTGTTGCTTTATAAATTGTCTTACATTCATTTGGACACCTCTTTAGTATGGCTGTTCTCATTATAAATAATTTGTTGAAAAATTAAAACAGTTATTCGGATATTAGAAGGTAGGTTTTTGAAATGACTCATGAACAAGTCGAAATTAAAACACCTGAATATGTTTCCCTCCAGTTCCCATTAGCTGGATTAGGAAGTAGGGCAGCGGCACTCATTATTGATCAAATCATCTTAACGATTGTCAGTATTTTGGTGGTTCTTGGATTGGTTTTTATGGAATTCGGACAGTTATCAATGATGTATATGCCAGATACGTCATCCTTAGCAATTGCAATTACGATTATCCTTTTATTTTTGATTAATTGGGGCTATTATTTTATCGTTGAATTCTTTTCAGGTGGAAGAACGATTGGAAAAAAATTATTGGGTGTAAGAGTTATACAAGAAAATGGACATAGCTTAACGTTACTATCAAGTCTCCTACGTAATCTTCTGCGTATTATAGATTCCTTACCAACCGCGTATTTAATAGGAATGCTCATGGTTTTTTTTCATTCGAAACATAAACGATTAGGTGACCTTGTTGCAGGTACGATTGTAGTTCATGAAATAAAAGGGAAGAGGAAAAAAGCATCTGCAATTGAACGAGAAATGGAATCAAGAGGACTTTCAAAAACGTATATTTCAGTCGACGAGTGGACGTTAAGATCCCTTGGAACGAAAGAATGGAATATAATGAAAACGTATAGCAATCGCTTTTTGCAGTTGCCTGAAATCGAACGGAAGGTGTTAACTAGAGAAATAGCAATGATTCTATTACCGAAAATAGGATTAGAAGTTGGCAACAAAACGATTCATGAATTAGAAAATGAACTCTTGGTTCTTTACTTACTCTTAAAGGAAGAGTGGGAATATGAATTGTAGGAAATGAAAGAAAAAGACGGTTGTTGTGGCCATTAAAATTTATGGCCACAACAACCGTCTTTTCCAACTATGACCATCTCTTTGGTATTGTAACCTAGTATGTTTCCGCTCTGGATCCCCCTGCCAAAACTCAACTTCGTCAGCGTATACAGCATACAATTTCCAATTAGGATTAATAACTTGAGGATCTAGTTTGACTAATCTTTTGGCTTCCGCTAATGATTTTTCTAATTCATCTCGTGAGTTCATTTCTTTACTTGGCTTTCCAATTAAGGCAGAAGCACGTGAAGCGCTTGATCGTTCTAGAAAATCTTTCGAACTTTCTTTAAAACCCATGTTGGAGGCAATACCTCGTATTCGAACCTGTCGCCCGAGTTCCTTCCAATAAAATGTTAAGGATACATTTGGATTGTCCTCTAATTGTTCACCCTTTCTACTTGTTGCTGAAGTTGCAAAATACCAATTATTAGGTGTGACGTTTTTTAGAATCAAAACCCTAGCATCAGGCTTTCCATCTTTATCAACTGTAGACAGAGTCATAGCATGAGCTTCGGGCACACCTTTATCAATCGCGATAGTCAACCAGTTCACAAACAGGTCAGTCGGTTCATCAGGTACATCAGATGTATTAAATTTCGGAAATGGACCTTTCAAGGAATTTATACTCCTAAGTAAATTTTTTGTCTGATTCATATCAACAAATTCTCCTCGTGATCATAATTTTGTTCTAACTTCAAAATATAGGAAAACGATAAATAAATCCATATTATTTTTACGATCATTTTACAGGAGAAATGAGAAACTTGTTGTTGAACTAAGTGCAGTTAATGAACAAAACAAATATAAGTTTCCTGAATAATCAAATTTGGTTTGGTGGCAATTTTGTAGTACAGACCAACTTTTCTTAAATCGCAAAAATAGACCAATAAATGGATGGTTTGGGTTACAAGCATTAGGGAAGAGACCCTTATAACACAGTGAAATACATTTAACTAACATGATACGTTTAGAGAGGAGGCTTCTTGAAATGCTGCAGGTTGTAGTAGACGTTATACAAGAGTATGGAATATGGGGATTATTGGTTAGTCTGGCAGTTGAAGCCTCTGCCGTCCCGTTTCCAGGTGGATTGGTTACGTTGGTTTTTGGGTATGTTTTAAAGCTTTCGTTTATTGAAATTGTTTTGTATGGTCTACTAGCAAGTACGGTGTATAGAGTTTTCAGCCTGGTCCCATATCTCATCGGTTATAAATTTGAGGAAAAGTTGAAAGAAAAAACGAGCCGCAAAAAAATAGAAAAGGCAGAGCGCTGGTTTAAAAAGTTCGGTATTTGGAGTATCGCATTTTCCAGACCACTAGGACTTGGAAATTATATTTCTTATGTTTCTGGAACCTTCAAAGTCAATAAATGGACTTTTTTATCGTTAACACTATTAGGAATTCTCCCTTGGACAGTGGGCGTACTTTGGTTAGGAAGTGTCGGTCACCTAAAATCGGTGAAAACATTTATGGAAGAATTCCAGTTTTACGCTATTCTTGTTTTAATAGTAGTAGCGGCCGTTTATATATTTTACCGAATACGAAAAAAGAAAAAAGATAAGATGCTTCAAAAAGAAGTATGAATACTCCCACCACTTCATTTCTAATCCTATGGGTTAGGTCCTATTACTGACTTATGAATTTTTATAAAATGAAGATACAGAAAATATAGTATTTAGTTTATAATGAATTTATTGATTGAAATTTTGCCGTTTTGTCCAGTCAAAATTGGAAGTTTTAAATCCTGACAATATTCTAGATTGAGAGGTAGTTACAAATGACGTTTAGTATAAGAAAAATGATTCAAGATGACATTCCACAAGTTCAACAAGTGGCAACGACTACTTGGAACGTTACTTATGATGGAATTATACCACTGACAATACAAGAAAACTTTTTGAAATCAGCCTATAACGAAGAAATGTTGAGGAATCGGTTAGAACGATCGTACATATTTGTTGCAGAAGAAAACGAGAAAGTTTTAGGATATGCTAATTTTTCTCCTGTAAAAGAGGGAGGAGAAACGGAGCTAGGGGCAATATATTTGTTACCAGAGTCCCAAGGTAGAGGAATAGGTACTGCTTTATTAAATGAAGGAGTTAAGAATATAGACGGTATTAAGGAAATATATATTAATGTGGAAAAAGAGAATATAACGGGTAAAAATTTTTATAAAGCAAAGGGGTTTGAAACAGTATCAGAGTTTGATGATAACCTATACGGTCATATTACAAAAATGGTACAAATGTGTTTGAAAATATCCTAACCCAAAAGGATGTGTTATAAGTGAAGGTTTCTTTAATTGTTGCTATAGACAAAAATAGAGTAATTGGAAAAGATAATGACATCCCATGGAGCATTCCGAACGATTGGCAGTATGTAAAAAATACAACAAAAGGACATGCGATTATATTAGGCAGAAAAACGCTTGATTCACTTGATGGAGCCCTACCAGATAGAAGAAATATTGTAGTGACACGAAATAAGCGTTTTAAATGTGCTAATTGTGAAGTTGCACATTCAGTCGAAGAAGCTCTATCTTTATGTAAAGATGAAGGTGAGATTTTCATTTTCGGTGGAGAACACATTTATACGTTATTTTTGCCTTACGTGGAAAAGATGTACATTACCAAGGTACGCCATGAATTCGATGGTGATTCATTCTTTCCAGAGGTTGATTATGATGAATGGAAAGAAACTTCAGTTGAAAAAGGAATAAAGAATGACCAGAATCCATATGACTATTATTTTCATGTTTATGAAAAGAAAAACACGTAAAAAAATGCATTCCTGACCAAAGCAGGAATGCATTTTTTAATAATTTGCTAATGGACTTGCATCCAATAGATTCATAGCGTAAACAAGTATTACTGCGAGTAAGATCGCTAAACCTAAATAGAGAAAGAGCGATATTATTTTTGTACCTAATGAGGTTTTATAATATGTCTTAGTGCGATTTATTTCTTCTTTAATTTCTGTTAGCCTAGATTGGTTTTTTACTAAAGCATACTCAATATTTTTATCTAAAGAAGGGTTTTCTCCCATCTCATATTTTTTTCGACTAATATCATTTAACGTATTAATCAATATTTTTTCTTCTGCTTTGTATTTCTTGATATCCAATCGTTTCTTGCCTTGTAAAAGAGGCATTTTAAAATTTGAATTGTTTACAAGGTAACGTTTCGCATTATTTTTATGAGTATTTAGCTTTTTGATTAAGTCATTGTATTCATTGTAATTACGTTCCTCATCATATTCATCATCGTACGCTTGCAAAAATCGATTTAGATCGTCATTAATATCCGATATAATCTTTGTTTCGTGTTCTCTAACTGCTAAGTTCTTGCTCTCTTTATATTGTCCCCACCAGGTAATAAAACCAAAAATAAAGATTAAGAAAAGAATTGGATCCGGTGAGATGAATATAACCGGGATCATTATAAGCAGTCCCACGAACCAGATTTTCGTGGATAGTACACTTACAATTCTTCCGCCATCAAGTGGAGAGACAGGAAATAAATTAAATAAATTTATCAGTGCCCCTAAATGGATAACAAGTACCCAATAAGGATCACTTGTTGCCATGTAAAGTAGAAGTGCTGGAATGATTGAAAGTAAACCTGCTAAGGGCCCTCCATAGGCAATAAAGAATTCTGTTTTCGCATCTTTAATTTTTTTCGGATCAATTCCAATTGCAGCACCTAAAAATGGAATAAAAACTGCGGGACTCGTCGGGATTTTTTTAATTTTAGCTGCTGCCAAGTGACCCATTTCATGTATAAAAATTAGGTATATAATTGCAAAAGCAAATTTCCATCCGTAAATTAAGGCATATGCCCAAAGTGATACGAACATGGAAATCAATGTAGCAAACTTTCCAATCTTTAAGACTACCAAGAGCCATTTGGCTTTCGTTAGTAAAAAGAGACCAATTACAGCAATCCATCCCCAGACGCCTTTATTTGTTTTTTGTTTAGAAGTTGCTTCCATTAACTATTCTCCAATCAACTTTCTTTTTTAACTATTTAATTTATCATAACATATATTTCTTATCTTTTAGTTAAGTATTGTGAAAAGTTGATTTTTGACTCATGTTACCACTTTGTTGAATTATTCCTCCATTCCTTTCTGTTGCAAATAAAGAAAAACTCGCGTAACGAACATTGCCAGTACTACAATTAAGAGATAATTCCAAAATAGATCAATATATCCCATCCCTTTATGAAGTTGAATTAAATCTAATACCACTAATAGAGGCTTAAATAAAAAAGAAAAAATTGCACTTAATAATGCGCCATACAAGAATACGTTTTTATTATGGTTTAAGCACCACTGATATAACAGCATAAATGAGACCGGAACTAATGAAACATCTAATGCAAAATTCACAGGCATAACGGGGATTACTTGGAATGGATATGCTACATGTCCTGTAACCATCGCTAGTGCATCAGAATATGCAAACCAGACATGAATATTGAATCCGTAAAATCCAATTTGAAACACCTTACGTTTATCAATAGCAAAAAACACAACAATAAGTGGAATAACTAACATGATGGCAATTGCCCAAAAGTGCCAATCATCCCAGGTCGAGAAAGTTTTCCAGTACTCAAACCATTCCTGTGTAATTTGTTCCTCTTGGTTTGAGATTTCGGCCAAGCGTTTTCGCTGTTCTTCCGACATTCTTTATTCATCACCTTCACTGATAAAGTTAGTTTAGTTTTCGTTGTTCTGAAGGAATTATACCTATGTTTGGTATAGCCAATTGAAATTACATGGAAACAATGATGAGGGTAATACTATAAGGTGAAAAGGAATTAAGTTTTAGGAGGTAAAAACATGGACAATAATTATGAGCATTACGGAAAATATACAGCTGCAGGGACAGATATTGAAGCTGTTAAACAGAAAAATAGTAATTCAGGACTTTCGTATAATGAAGCGAAAGAATGGATTGCTAAAACAACTGGAGGTCATGGCACGAAAGTTTATAGTGGTACAGATACAGAAGAAGTTAAAAAGAAAAATCAACAATTCAGCGAATAGAAATACGAAGAAGCGTATCTTCTAACGTCAGAAAATATAAATTATGATAGACATTTATAATAAAATAAGAAAAACTTCGGCATTCCCAATTAAGGACAAGGCGAATGCCGAGTTTTTCTAAATAGCTCCTTATTTTTGTATTCAGAAGGTTTTAAAAAATGGTATGATGAATCAAGTGAAGAAAAAGGGGTGGTCAGTTGAAGGGGTTACAAACGATTCAAATTGATGGTGTTTCATTTCATCTTAATGAACACCACGATTTCACATGGTTAAAAACACTAGGTGAAGTTTTCTCCGTCTTTCCTGAACAAGATTCGGGAAACATTTGCTTTGGTATTCTCAAAAATGGACGGAAAAAATTTGTGAAGTATGCTGGTGCTAGAACAACAGAATATAAAGGAAATCCGGAAGACGCAGTAGTAAACTTAAGACGCTCTGTCCTTAATTATGAAGAACTAAATCACCCCAACTCGGTGACCTTGTTGAATCATTTTGAAGTGGATAATGGGTATGCTTTAGTGTTTGAATGGGTCGATGGTGAGTGTCTTCATCCTCACTGGTCGTTTCCTCCACCTCTTAAATATACACATCCAGATTCACCATTTTATCGGTTTAAACAACTGCCAGTAGAACTTCGTTTAAAATCCTTAAATTGTATTTATGCGTTTCATCAAAATGTAGCGAAGCAAAACTATGTTGCAGTCGACTTTTATGATGGTAGTATAATTTATGATTTTGAACGTGATACTACCACAATTTGTGACATTGACTTGTACAGTAATAAGCCGTTTATCAATACAATGGGAAGAATGTGGGGATCGTCACGCTTTATGTCTCCTGAAGAATTTGAACAGGGTACTGAAATTGATGAAAAAACCAATGTGTTCAATATGGGTGCAACCGCTTTTGTATTGTTGGGTGGAGAGCTTGATCGTTCATTTTCAAAGTGGGATACAAGCAAAGAACTATATCAGATTGCATTAAAAGCAATAGAAAAAGATAAAAATGATAGATTCACAACAATTGAGGATTTTTTCCAAGCTTGGGAAGAAGCTTGTGGAAAAGTTTTTTCATGAAATGAGGATGAATAAATGCAAATACAATCCTATATTGCTAGGGGTGTTAACCAACTTAATGAGGATGCATTAATTATAAATAATGAACTACAGATTTACGGTGTTGCTGATGGTGTTTCTTCGCTGGTTTCCTTTAAAAATGAAGAAGATCTAACTGGAGGATATTTGGCTTCTCATGAAGTGAAGCGTTACTTTGAATCTATTAAAAGTAGCGAAAAATTTTATCACGGATTATCAAAAGTCAATCATTCAATCCAAGAAAAAATGAAAGAAAATCAGATAGATACTAATAAAAAGGAACAATTATGGGGAACAGCATTAGCTATTGTTAAAATTACAAATAAGCAACTTCACTATATACAGACTGGAGATTGTATGTGTATTGCCGTATACGACAATAAAAAGGTAAGGGTATTAACTAGGTTACAAGTAGAGCATTTAGAAAATATAGCACTACAAAACTGGGAAGAAAATATATCCCGTGGGGTAAAGACAAGAAATGAATTAATAAAGCAGGTAAAACCTATCTTACTAGCTAATCGTCAGAAGAGTAATTCAGTAAACGGATATGGTGTTCTAAACGGTGAGGCCGCAGCATTGGAATACATAGAATCAGGGACAATCAATAGGAATGGCTTAACACATATCATTATAATGACAGATGGAATGTTTTTGCCACAAAAAATGATACCAGAAGGGGAAAACTTCTGGGATTACATTACTTCCTCCATACTAGATAAAGGATTACAACGTTATACAGAGAATTTAATAAGTGTTGAGGAAACGGACCCTGAATGTATAGAATATCCGAGATTTAAAAAATCAGATGATAAAGCTGGTATTGTAATTAACTTTTAGAGAGGTGTTTTCTGATGGAGTTCAGAGGATCAAGTGCTTACGATGAAAAGAATTTTTTATCCAATTATATGAAAAGAAGAGAGAGAAAAGATAGTCCAAATAATGCTATTGAAGGTCCAATTATTAATGAATTGTTTGGGGATGTTGAAGGCAAATGTATAGTGGACTTAGGATGTGGAGATGCATTTTTTGGCAAAAAATTACTTAGCAAAGGCGCGAAGTATTATAAAGGGGTGGAAGGCTCTGAACAAATGATCACACTTGCAAAAACTACTTTAAGTGGGCTAAATGGATTGGTTCACCATGCTACTATGGAGTCCTTTCAATTTCCAACTGAAGAATTTGATATTGTCACTTCCCGTTTTGCCATTCATTATGTTTCAGATATAAATAATCTATTTAGGAATGTATATAAATCTTTAAAGCAAAAGGGTAAGTTCATTTTCAGTGTTCAACATCCTCTAACTACTTCTTCATTCATAAGTAAAAAATCAGGAGATAAGCGTGAAAATTGGATAGTGGATGATTACTTTCATGAAGGAGAAAGAAAGGAACCATGGATTGACGAAGTAATTGTGAAATATCATCGAACAATTGAACAATACTTCAGAACGCTAACGGAAGCGGGCTTTTTGGTTAAAGATTTGCGAGAAGGCAAACCGGTTCGGGAGCATTTTAGTAGTGATGAAGAATATGAAAGAAGAAAAAGAATACCGATTGTTTTAGCGTTTTCTTGTGTGAAGTAAGTACGTTTAAGGAGAGTTAATAATGGATTATGTTAGAGATTTACGTAATGTAGTTGGTCACAGACCTTTAATACTTCCTGGTTCTGTTGTCTTGATAGTAAATGAGAACAATGAATTGTTACTTCAACTGAGAACAGATGGCGATTGGGGACTTCCTGGTGGTCTGATGGAATTAGGTGAAAGCCTTGAGGAAACTGCTAGAAGAGAAGTGAAGAAAGAAACTGGTCTTGATATTGGGGAGATAGCATTAATAAATATTTTTTCAGGTCCGGATTATTATTTCAAGGTATCAAATGGTGATGAATTGTATTCTGTAACTGCTGTTTATGTAACTCACGAGATAAAGGGCAATATCAAAATGGATAGATCTGAATCAATTGATTTACAGTATTTTGAATTTGATAATCTACCAGATAGTTTATCGGAGGAATACCGTAATTATATAAATTCGTACATAAAACAAAGTAAGAAAACGTAAGCGGAGGTTTCAGATGAGTCATATAGAAATTAGAGTTTTACAAGAAAATGATGTTGAAGAACTTGTTAATGATTTTAATAATGAAGGTGTGGATCGGAATAAGGAATACTTTCAATTCTGTCTAGATGAAATGAAAAATGGAGTGCGAGTGACATTTGTAGCTTGCGTGGATAACCATTTTGTGGGTACGGCCCACTTTTTGTACCATTCCAACTACCCGCAGTTTAAATCAATGGACATTCCGGAGATAAATGATCTTGTGGTTATTCCTTCTTGGAGAAGAAACAGTGTTGGGGACAAGTTATTGGAAACATTAGAGGTTTTTGCTCAATCGGAAAATTATAAGCGAATTGGTCTTGGTGTAGGTCTTTATAAAGATTACAGTAGTGCGCAGCGCTTATATGTAAAAAGGGGATATACCCCGGATCACTGCGGCGTATTTTATCCCGCCTTAACGGGCAGTAGAATCCCCTCTTCAAGATTACAAAGAAAATTAGGGTAAGTTAAGAGGGGCTCAACTGCCCGTAAAGGTCCGATTCTGTTCAACTAACATTCAGTGGAATGGCCCCCCACTGAATGAAGTTTCACTTTACGCTTATAAGGAAGTCGAACCTGGAGAAATGGTTCGATTGGATGATGAATTGAACTTATGCTTTATAAAAAATTTAGCCCGCTGAAAAAGTAAGGAGATTATACATGATATTCAAGAATGATAAATTGGTTGTTCGGGAGCTTAGCGAAACTGACAAAACGTTGTTGGTTAGGTGGTTATCAAGTCCGACTGTTCTACAGTATTATGAAGGACGCGATAGACCTCACGATAGAAAACTTGTCACGGAACATTTTTATAATCAAGGTGATGATAGAGTAACTGGCTGTATTGTAGAATACGATGATAGTCCAATAGGTTATATTCAGTTCTATAAACTAGATGATTCGGAAAAAGACGAGTACGGATATACTGGTTTATCGGAAACAATTTATGGAACCGATCAATTTATCGGAGAAGTTGACTATTGGGATAAAGGTGTTGGAACCCATCTTGTCCGTTCTATGATTGCTTATCTAGTTGATGAAAAAGGTGCAGATCGCGTTGTGATGGATCCACAAGCATGGAATGAACGTGCCATTTCTTGTTATGAGAAATGTGATTTTCGTAAGGTAAGGTTTTTGCCAAAACATGAATTACATGAAGGTGAGATGCGCGATTGTTGGCTAGTTGAATATAGGAGGGGTATAGTTGAAGGTTAAGCGAATCGTTGCAAATATTGATACCCAGAACATTGCTAAAGGAGAATATTTTTATTATGAGATTCTCGAGCTTGATCAATTAATGGATCATGGTTGGTTAGCGACGTATGGTTCCCAAGAGGAAATGAAAGTTCAAATCAATTTCGCTTCAGAAGGGGGATCAGGAACACCCACACCTGATTTGTCAATCGAAGTTGATGACCTTGACGAAGTATTAACTCGTATACAGAAAGCAGACATCCCGATTGAGTACGGACCGACTGAAGAACCGTGGGGAGTTCGTCGATTTTACGTACGTGATCCGTTCGGCAAACTGATTAACATTCTTGTTCATGTATAAAAAACTAGAACTACGTGAAGAGACCTGGCACTTCGTTACACAGTGTAACAGGTGCCAGGTCTCTTTAATTTCATTTCTTACCACTCAGGATGATCTTCGCCGTACTCTGGGTGATCTTCACCATACTCAGGATGATCCTCCCCATATTGAATGTCACCTGCTGCAGACACACTGCTGTTTGCATGACCAACGAAAACATATCCTCCAAATAATAGCGCAGTAACCATAAGTACTTTAATCATTTTTTTCATTATAATTTCCCCCCTTTCAAGGTAGTAAGCTTATTATGAAGTTTTATTGCTAGCGAATAGTAGTAGCTAGATTTTTTATAATAAAAATTAGTAGCGTATAAATGAGCCAACTTTTCATAAGCCTTACACAATTGAACATGATCATCTTTAGACTGGAAGAAAGGTATGACCGTATCTTCTAAATAGTCTTTGAGTTTGCTATCTTTATTGATTTCTAGTCTTTTCATAGTAAGATGAAGCTTATTGGTGATGTCATTTGGATGCAACTTTTCAAGCCCATCATTTAGCGTCTTGACAGCATTATCAACATCATTTCTGTTCAAATACACTTCGACTAGTCCATAAATTGTATTACCATAATTAGCACCTTCTGGATGTTTGAAGTTTAAACTCTCTACGAAATAATTTATTGCTTTCTCGCTATCATCCGCCTGTGCATATAAATATCCTAGGTTATTTAATATTTTTCCAGTGAGTGTGTCATCTCCAGATGACTTTGCAATTTCTAGTAGATTTGAATAATATTTTTTCGCCTCTTCAAACTTTTGGACCCTCGTATAATTGATAGCAAGTATTAACTGACAATCAATACTTCGTGGATAAAAAGCCAGTTTGTTAAATAACTTTAACGCCTTTTCTCCATAATAAATGGCTAGCGTAATATTATTTAAATAACTATGCGTCAAGGCTAAATGATAGAACAATTCTTCATTTGCTATCTTTAATTCGATAAACTTTGCTTCAGCCTCACTTAGTAGTGTTAACCCTTGACTGTACTCTTTCTCTATACACCGTAGGATTCCAGTAAAATAGATGAAGTAACAGTATTGCATCTCACTGAGATTTTTTTCATATCTACTCATTTTTACAGTCAATTCATTTGCAGTTTCCAATTCATTTAGTAACAAAAAGTATCTAATTTCAAATAACTTAAACCAGTATGTTAAGTGTAAGAATAAGTCGTCATCTGAAAAATAATCCTCCAACTGTAAGTAGGCTTCTTTCGCTTTTTGTATATTTTTAAACTTGATGAACTTATACCAATCCTCCAACATTTCCTGTATTTCATTTTTTTCTTTTTCGAAGGAGGTAAGATCAACGTTAAGTCGCTTCATCAGCAGTTGAACGGTTTCATTGTTTGTACTCTCTAGCTTACCGTTTTCTAATTTGCTTAAATAAGGAATGGAACAAATCCCTAATGCGAGTTCGTTCTGGGTTACTCCCGTTTTTGTTCGGTAGTGATAAATCAGTTTTCCATAGTCGATTTCGGGATAACTCTCTACTATTGTCAATAAAATCCCTCTCTTTCTACATGAAAAAGACCTATGAAAATCAGTAAGAATGATACAGTTGGCAGGTAAGAAATTATTGTTTATATATTAATACTTTTTAGATAATTAATAAATAGATAATTCAGACCATTACTATTGTCTTGGTTTAGAAAACCTGACAAAAACCACGCTGTAAGACCGGTTATTCCAACTAATTTTCTCAATACTCGACATGAATATCCTGTGATATGGTAGATATAGAAAATTCAAACAAGTCATGTTTCGTGAATTTTCTACATCTACTAATTCAGTAGAAAAAATTTTAAAGGGAGAGGATTTGCAGATGAAAAGTTTAAAGTTGTTCGGAATTCTTTTGATGGCAGTAATTCTTATCGCGCCAGCGTTCAATGCAACAGCGGCTGATGCGGCGGAGAAGTCAGAAAAGCTCCGCGTTTTGATTACATCAGTCAATAAGCATGCAAAAAGCCATGCCAAGAAGAATTATGGTGTGCGGTGGGATTTTAATCAACAAGGATTCACTACAGACGTTACAAAAGCACAGTTCCAAGCCCTTCAAAAAAATAAGAATTTAAAGGTAGAGCTTGTAGAAAAGGTAACGCTTAATGCCAAGCCTGGCTCAAATTCTACTGTCGTACCAAATGATCAAACGCCTTGGGGTATGGAGGCAATCTATCAAAATGAGACTCTTCTTACTACTTCTGGTGGAGAGGGAGTAAGGGTAGCGGTTCTTGATACTGGTGTTATCAACCATGAGGATCTACAAAACAACATAGAACAATGTAAAGACTTTACCCGAAGGAGAGCGAATCTTGTGGTCGGTTCGTGTGAAGATGACAATGGTCACGGTACACACGTTTCCGGAACCGTTCTTGCAGATGGTGGGTCAGGTGATGGAATTTATGGAGTAGCACCTGACGCTAAGTTATGGTCTTATAAAGTATTAAACAGACGAGGATCAGGATATATTGATGATATTGCAGCAGCGATTCGTCATGCAGCTGATGAAGCGAATCGTTTAAATGTGAATGCGGTTATTTCCATGTCATTAGGAGCAAGTTCTTCGTCTTCTCTAATGGCAGACGCTGTATCATACGCTTATGATCAAGGTGTTTTAGTAGTTGCAGCGGCAGGAAACTCTGGTCCATCAGCTAACACAATTGGATATCCTGGAGCACATCCTGATGCAATTGCCGTAGCGGCTCTTGAGGATGTTCAAGAAAATGGAACGTACCGAGTAGCAGATTTTTCTTCTCGCGGTAACCCAGAGACAGATGGTGATTACTTAATTGGTGCGCTTGATGTAGAGTTGTCAGCACCTGGACGAGCTATCGAATCTACTTGGAACGACGGAACATATCATACAATAAGCGGGACTTCCATGGCTACTCCTCATGTATCAGGTTTAGCAGCTAAAATTTGGGCAGAAAATCCAAGTTTATCAGCAGCACAACTACGCGAAGAGTTACAAAATCGTGCAACAACCAATGATATATTGGGTGGATACGGAGCAGCTTCAGGTGATGACTATGCATCTGGTTTTGGTTTCCCAACAGTCAATTAATCTATCAATCTATTTATAAGAGGAATCCTACTGGTTTTTGCCAGTAGGATTTTTTATATCATTGATAGTAAAATTTATATTTTATGGATATCAATATAAGTGATACTAAATACAATGTCATTGCCTAAATAATTGTGTTCGTATAAAATTTAATTAATTATGATAACGTTGAATTAATTTTTTCATTAAACCAAAAGGTAACCATTGGAGGTTGGGAAATGGATGAGAAGTACAATGATCTAATTGGTGATATGATCAAAGAAAATAATTATGATTATGAAAAAAATCTGTCCGGGAAGGGCAAACCGTTATCCAAAGATTATATGAAGATGGACACCTTTCAACATTTTCAAAAAATCGCAAAGGATTCTGGATTTTTACCACCATGGTTAAAATTGCAGAAGGAAATAGCTGATTTATTGCAAAAAGCTAAATCAGATAAGGATATTAATGAAATCAATAAAAAGGTTAAAAAGCATAATAAAATTTGTCCTACACCAATGCAAAAGGAACTCATTTCCTTAGAAAATCTAGAAAAAGCAAAAAGAATTTGGTGATTTTAAACGAACATTTACTGCGTCACGAGACTGTCCGCAAATGTAGAGTATTATGCGAACAGTCTCTATCGAGTACATTGGTATCAAGTTTTATAAAATTGATTTCTATCAATTGGCTGTGGAGGTTGCTCCATCCAACCTCGTTCAATCAATAACTCCAACCCATCTTCACCATACTTCAGTATTTCTGCAATAAATAAAGTTAAGGTGACCCCTACATCTTTCCGCATTGAAACAGATAAAGCATCTCCTAGTGCAGAAACTGCTATCTGATTAGATGTGCTTATAATGAACAAAATTAATTTATCAGAGAATGGAGAAACTGTTGAATTCTTCACTTCCATCGTAGTTGGGAACCCAGCAAAATGATCATTTTCTTTTAAGTACGTATCAAATTTATTGATTTGTTTTTCAGCAAGTTTCTTTCCTTTTAGTAAGTAATTTTTAATTTGCTTATCTGTGGTAACCTGTATTAGACCCATCAACAGGTTCATACCAATCGCATTTCTTTCAATTCCTTTGAAAAGTTCCGTTATTTCAAGCGTATTTAATGGTCTCTTTTCACCAGCCCACGTAGCAATTAAGGACGGATGTTGTTGAATGAATTCAACATCATTTGGATATTCCATTTTTGGTGGTCTATCGTATAATCCTTTAGAAAGCATAATGCTGAGTGCTTTCTTATGTAAATTCGATTCCTTTGTTAACAGGCTTGAAAATAATTCATAAATATCGAGTCGACTTATTTTAGTCAGAGTAATTGCATAATACGGTATTATCATTTGTCCACCACGATAAACAAAACTCAACGCAAATAGATCTGTAAACAAAGCAGGTGCCTTAAAATTAATATCCTCATCTGAAAATCCTTTTGGTATTGGCAGATGTTCTTTTTTGTATATTGATTCTATTTTGTTTATAACTGAATCTACATTATTAACAACTTCACGTGTGATGGATTTAATTTCCTTATCTTCAGTAGTATGAAGGAAGTATTTGTAAAAACATTGCATGGCGGTACACTGAATATAGGTTCTCCAAAGAATAGAGATTTCTGCAGTTGTTAATTTAATATTACTCTTATCCATTTTAATCCTCCTTTCATTTTTGAATAGTTTGTGTAGAACTTTAAAGATAATACACGTACAATAATTGAATGGAATTTTTGTAACAAAACGAGACTGCCTAATTTATAGACAGTCTCGTTTACTAACTTTGAAACATCTTAGCAAAAGATATCTTTTTTGTTTCGTATTCTTTTTTCGAGGCAAGCTCTTGCTTTAGTGTTTGGTTTTCCAATTTTAAGTTGTGTTCCTCGGTCAGTTGTTTTTCAATGTTTTTAATCCGTTGTTTTAGTTTACTTAGCTCTTCTAATAAATTTTTTATAGATTCATCTTGAGAAGTGACTTTTTCTACAGTTTTTCCAATCGTTTGCATAACTGCTAGTATGTTTTCATCGTAATTTCCTTGATCTAGAGACATTTGTATCTCTTCTGTTGAATTCTCTACAGCGATGGTAAAATTTTTGCTTGCTAACATGCTCATAATTTGTGACTTGTGATAGTTTTGTTCCTTGCAGTTTTTGATGAAATTCAACACATTAATAGCTTCTAAATGATAATAAGTAACACCCCATTGATCAGTTTCCGGAATGTAACAATTATAATCCTCAATCCAGTTCTCTACAGTGTTTTGTGGAACACCTACAATATGGCATAAGCTAGTTATACTTAATAGTTCCATTGTTTTTCACCGTCTTTCTAGTCACTGCTAGCAAATCATTTATTATTACGATCATGCACTATAATAAAGATAGAACTTGGAATGATTATGTTAAAAATGTGTAAAAAGTAAGTAATAGCATGAAGGTAATAATTATTATTTTGGTGAAAATACGTAAAAAGACTAAATAGTTATTTCTAATACACCATTTTGAAATGACTCGGCATCATCAAAACTATCGCTTGGGAAAATAAATGTCCAAGGCATACTGGTTTTCTGTTCAACCCCGACAGGAAGAGTAAAGGTATGTTTGGCCATGACGCTTTTATTTATGGAATATGTCATTTTTTGATTGTGGAAGTTGAATTCCCGTTGACTTGTGTTATGGATTAAAACAGTGACCAATAATTCTCTACGGTGATTTTTTGCCTGCTTAAGGGAAGTGAACTGAATGTCTGCTTCTGGAACTATATGTGTTGTTTCAAATTTTTTCTGTATATATTCACGATCTTGTTCAGCAATTGTTTTATCCCACGCGGGGTGAAAAATAAGCTTTTGCATCAAGTAACACCTCATAATCATATGATAGATAGCTTGTTTAGAAAAAGATCAAACATGACGATTGTCGATCTTTTTCTATTACATTATCTAGAATAACTTGCTAAACTAGAAAAAGCTAATGAAGTTTCATTCATGCTAAGCGTTTAAAAAATTAATTCAAGTGAATTCTGCATACACACGATTGC
The DNA here is from genome assembly GCF_055329585.1 of Virgibacillus sp. GM2-2. NCBI lineage: Bacteria > Bacillati > Bacillota > Bacilli > Caryophanales > Bacillaceae > Virgibacillus > Virgibacillus sp. GM2-2. Next base: position 56,785 of record NZ_JBUZWC010000006.1, read on the forward strand.
AAAAGGAATGAACTACATGACAATACTTTCTTTCATAGCAATACTACTAGTAGGCGTAGTAGCTGGTTTCATTAATGTTATCGCTGGTGGTGGATCATTGCTTACCCTACCTATGTTAATATTTTTTGGATTACCAGCATCTGTTGCTAATGGTACGAATCGAATAGCCTTAATGGCTCAAAATATTGTTGGTATCACAACCTATAAAAAAAGTGGTTACTTTGACTGGAAATTTAGTACACTCTTAGCGATACCGGCTTTTATCGGATCAATTGTTGGTGCTAAGCTAGCTATTTCAATTCCTGATGATGTATTTAATCAAATATTATCTGTGGTTATGATTTTAGTGCTCGTGGTTATCGTTTGGAAACCGCATAAACAACTGACAGGCGAATCAGTTCCTCAGACTCTTCTGAGAAAAATAGGACTCATCGTTATATTTTTCTTCGTTGGGGTATATGGTGGGTTTATTCAGGCAGGTGTAGGTTTCCTAATTATTGCCGCCTTAACGCTAGTTTCTGGATTATCTTTAGTAAAAATTAATAGTATTAAATTGTTTGTAGTAGCTATCTATACGACATCAGCATTGGCCGTATTTATTATCAACGATCAGGTAAACTGGGGTTACGGGATTACCTTGGCAATTGGAACTAGTATTGGAGCGTTTCTCGGAACCAAATTTGCAGTTAAGCATGGAGAGAAATGGGTCCAACGGTTTTTGATAGTTGCTGTAGTAATTATGGCCATAAAATTATTTATCTCATAAAGTGAAGCTTCAGTTATCCTCCAAAGGATGGGTGCTGCTCGTTAATACGAGATAAAAAAGCTGAGCGATTTTTTCGCTCAGCTTGCAAATTAATAAACCTTATCTCCATTGAAAATAGAATTCTTTACTACTACGTAATCCACAGTACGAATAGCTTCCAATTTTTCTCCACCAGCGTATGAAATGGAAGATTGAAGATCTTGTTCCATTTCCGTTAAGGTATCCTGTAATGAGCCCTTGTGTTCCACATACATTTTCTTACCTTCAACATTTTTCTTTTCACCCTTCTGAAATTCAGAAGCTGAACCAAAATATTCTTTATAGAGCTTTCCTTCTTTTTCAAATGTTTCTCCAGGTGATTCCTCGTGTCCTGCAAATAGTGATCCGATCATAACCATCGTTGCACCAAAACGTATAGATTTAGCAATGTCACCATGTGTACGAATACCGCCATCAGCAATGATTGGTTTGCTAGCCGCCTTGGCACACCAGCGTAGCGCAGCTAATTGCCAGCCACCAGTTCCAAATCCAGTTTTGATTTTCGTAATACATACTTTACCTGGACCGATACCAACTTTCGTAGCATCTGCACCCGCATGCTCTAATTCTCTTACAGCTTCAGGGGTCCCCACGTTTCCAGCAATCACAAATGTCTGTGGAAGATGTTTCTTAATATATTGAATCATGTTAATTACAGCATTGGAATGACCATGCGCTATATCAATCGTTACAAAATCTGGTGTAAGTTTTTCTTCAGCTAGCTGGTCAATGAACGTATACTCTTCACTTTTGACTCCAACACTGATCGATGAAATCAAATCACGTGATTGCATATCTTTTACAAAAGCAATGCGTTTATTTGGTTCAAAACGATGCATGATGTAAAAATAACCGTTTTCAGCTAAGAAAACTGCGATTTTTTCATCTATAATAGTTTGCATGTTTGCAGGAACAACAGGCAATTTAAATGTATGTCCACCAAGACTAACAGTTGTATCACATTCAGAACGGCTATTTACCACACATTTTGCAGGAATTAATTGAATATCTTCGTAATCGAATACATTTTCCATAGAATACACTCCTAAATACGAATGTTAATTTGATTTTAAATATTAATGTTCGTCTATTAGTTAATTTACAGTATTTTTATCCATATGTCAAAGTTTAAAAATGATATACTAACTATATAAGCTTATTATGGAGGAACAAAAATGAACGATATTCAAAGCAAAGCAGTTCGAAACAATATTTTATGGTGTAAGACAGTAAGTGATACACATGGGATGAAGGATGCTACAACAGAGAATACGTGGGGACTATTATCGAAGGCTCCACCTTATTATCCTGAAATTGTTATAGCGAAAAAAACTGACGTAAAGCTAGAAGAATTAAACTATTTTATCGAAAATGGGGATGTAACTAGTGTTAAAGATAGCTATGCAAGTGTTGATCTAAAATCGATTGGTTTTGAAATTCTATTTGAAGCGGAGTGGATTTATCACAATTCAGTGACTGTAACTAGACCAAACTCAAACTGGCGGTTAATTAGGTCTGAAGAGGATTTGAATTTATGGACGGAGAGAAGTGGGTTAAACGATATAATGAATAAAAAACTATTACATATAAATAATGTAAAAATTTTTATTCATAAGAAAGAATCTGCAGGTTTTATTGCTAATCTAGATGAAGGAGTAGTAGGTATAACGAATGTTTTTTCTATCGACAGTGAAGATAAAACAGTATGGAACGAGATACCGGAAGTAGTCGCAAAAGAATTTCCAGGACAACTAATGGTAGGGTATGAACAAGATATGGATCTCAAAGCAGCAATAACTGCTGGCTGGAAATCCATTGGACCACTTCGAGTATGGGTGAAAGCATAGAGTGACTTTTGTATTTTTTTCTTGAAATATCAAAAGGATGTAACCTTTTTAGTTGGTTTTAATCCTTAAGCTATACTTGTAATTGATATTTTGCTGTTAAATTTCTTGTCGATTACCCTTTCTATATTGAAGCGGTGTTACGCCGTAGTTTTGCTTGAATACTCTAGTAAAGTAGCTGTGATTTTTAAAATGGTATCTATCACATATCGCTCCAATTGATTCAGTGGAGTGTTTCATTTCATAAGCTGCCGCAATGCATTTTTTGCGATTAATGAATTTTACAATGGATATATCCATTCGTTCTTTGAAAACCCTAGATATATAAGATGACGAAAGATCTACTTGCTCAGCAATCCAATTTATCGTTAGTGTATCTTGAAGGTTATTTTCTATTAAGCGTATAACCGCCTGAACATGTGAATTTGAATCCTCGATTACTTCTGCGTCTAATTTGGAGCATATTATGTTGATAAACCATGATACCCATGTAAAAAAATCACACACAACTTTCCAATTATTAATTACCGCTAAAAGGGCAGTTGTATTTGACAGGTGATGCGCAGTAAGTTTATTTTCCCTCATTAATGAACGGGTTAGACCCGTCACAATACTACTCGTATAAAATTTTAAGGTATCCACTTGATCCTTTTCCGGTACACTTAAAAAGCAGAAGTATATGTTAATCAATTCCTTCTCAGCATTTTTTAAATCCTTTATTTTTATAAAATGGATTAAACGTTCATCATGTACGGTTATTTTTTGGGCAAGGTCTAAATCCTCAATTGTTCTGATATCTTTTTGGTAATGGTGCTTAAATTCAGTATTGATAATAGTTCCCCCCTACCGATATATTCCATATAATCTATTTTACCGCAAAAAGAGGTAAAAAAAAGCATAATTTGTCACAAAACTGACACATTTTTATGAGAAATTTCACCTATTTTAGCACAATAATGAACGAAATTAGGACTATTTTAGTGTATGATGTATAAATGTACACTTGACAGAAAGGAAATAGTATTGTGAATAATATGGAAGAAAGAATTGAAGAAATGCGTAAAGAAATGTATGAAGTTTATACGACTAATCCAACTGACCCAAGATTATTATCAATATCCCAGGAACTAGATGTATTGTTGAACAAGTTACGAAATGAAGAAAGTGAATTAAACTAATACTATATATAGTGAGAACAACCAAAATGAATTCTAGGTTTAATTCAAACCGTTCATTTTGGTTTTTTAGTAGTTTCTAATAGTTGTGATTTTTTGCTGATGTAAGATTGAAAATTTTGGAAGGGATTTTGCACCTCATGGCGAATACCTAAAGGAAGGAGGGGTTCTAATGACTATTGAAACAGAGTTATCTAAACAAGTTTATCAGTTGATGGAACTACATCAGAATTTCGCGAACGGTGAATATGAGGAAATGAATACACTTTATGCAGATGATTTCTTAGGAACGCAATACATGCCAAGAGTAGGGGAAATAGAAAGTTTTACTGTCGACGACATTAGAGAAGGAAACAAGGGAGCAGCAGAACATTTTAAAGGTAAAAAAATAGAATTTGTTTTTTCAGGGTTGCAAATCGTTCCCCAGCACAAAAACCAAGCTGCGGTATCATACGAGATTACCTATCGAGATAATGAACGAATGGTACGTGCCTTAAATTTAGAAGTATGGCGAAAAGATACGGATGAAAAATGGCGAATTATTCGCTGGCACCAAGAGAAGGGGGAGAGTAAGGTATAGACAATGAGGTATCAATAGATTCTTCATATCAATTTTTCAAAATGTTAATTCCTTTATTCCCCAGGAAATTATCTCTACTACAAAATATACATACTAAACTCACTTTAGGAACGATAATACATAAGTGGATTCCAGGAAAACGGTGACCGCTGAGGGAAATATATAGGAAAGGTAACCAAGATATGAAAAAAGTTATACTATTATTTATTATTTTGTTTTCAGTGTTCGCCTTAACAGGATTTGTCAAGGCTGATTATTCTATTAACGTAAACGAAGAGGAAATTGCCGAAGTGAAACTTATTGTGAAAGTCGATGACAAATACAATAAGACAGAGGTTGAGAAATACATTATGAAAAATTTCCCAAAGAATTTAAAATCATATACCCACTATGATTATACTTATAATACAAATGAAACTGAAAAATACACAGTTTTTGAAGTAATTGCACGATATCCAGAAACCATGCGATTAGGCTTATTACATTTTAGTGAGTTTCAACTCCCTGGGAATTCTAGTGGAAATGGAACAAGTTTACCTTTCTATAAAAAGAGATCATTTAATGCAGTCATGGCGGTTCCTAAAGTTTCAAATGAAGGTTTTATTAACCAAGGTGATATTGGAGAAAATGTGGAAATTCAAGTACATCTTACTTTACCATTTACAGTGAAAAACCATAACGGGATATATGAAGGAGATACGATAACTTGGAATATAGATCCCTATAAAGAAAACCATCTCAACTTTACTTATGTTAAAAATGAATTATATAAACCATTGATTTTACTAATTTTAACTGCTGGCTTGTGTGTTGCAATAGTTGTAAAAAAGAAGAATAAACCAATACCTCGGAAAGAGGAATCAAAATGAAAATAACAAACAAAAAAATATTAGTTACTGGCGTTACAGGAACCGTAGGTGAAAGAGTTGCAACAATTTTATTGCATTAATGCAAAGAGGTAAGGGTTCTTATTAGAGATGAAAGGTATGCTAATAAGTTTCTTAAATTAGGTATGAAACCTGTAGTAGGTGAACTGTCAGACAAAGACTCATTACTAAAAGCAATAACTAACATTGATATAATCGTACATTGCGCTGCATACTTAGGCCATGACCTAAATTTAGCAATAGATTCTAATGTTACAGGTGTAGAAAATTTGGCGGATATTGCTCTTAAATTGAAATTGAAAAGATTTATACATATTTCAAGTATTTCCGTTTATGGTGAACCAATTGAAGGATGTTTAGACGAGAAAACCCCTATAGTTCAACAGCATGAAGAGGTATATATTCATACTAAAGCTCAATCAGAGCGGATATTAAACAAATATGCAAAAAAGGGATTGGATGTTATAACCTTAAGACCAGGAGCTATATGCGCGGAGGAAAATTCTTATTGGGGAGACAGACAAATTAATCGGATGATATCTGCGGATTCAATTGATTGGGTAAACCCGGAAGATGTTATAGCTTGGATACATGCTGATAACTTAGTAGAGATGATTCATTTAGTTTTATTAAAGGGCAAGTCGGGTGAAGTATACAACGCTATTGATGGGAATTATCCTGAAAAAGAATTCCGAGTAAAGTTAATTTCCGCATTAGGGAAAGAGATGGAATTGCCGAATCGTGAAAATGAACGACCAATATATTCGAATGATAAGATTAAAGAATTAGGTTATAATCCAATAAAGACATTTGAAGAAACAATTACAAACCTTGAACGAAAAGCCCTCAATCTCAAAAAATAGCAAGGCTTAAGCTAAACATTAACATTACAGGCATATCCTTATCTAATAGGGGAAGAAGTTCATAAAATAATTAAAAGGAGACTTTGAAAGTGGAATTCAGTTTACTTCTCATCATATCTTTTCTAGCATTATTATTTGTGCTTAACAAAATAGTAGACTATAAACAGAGTAATTCCAAGTTACAGGAAGTAAAGTCAAATATAAACAATCTTTTTTGGGGTATCATGCTCGTAGTAATAATTATACTCATACCCTATTCGATTTGGAAAATGACAGGGAGTTCAAACAATTGGAATGGGCTGTATATAATTGCTATATCTGCCATTGGGACAATTCTATTCTGTTTTGGATTTGTTTTAAGAACATCTAATAGCAATGACACATTAAAATAGGAAATTTAATGTGGCTATAAAAATCGCTCCCTTTCTTCAGGAGAAGGTAACATACAGCTCTCTTTCTTTCCGAACCATTTATATCGATTCTTAGCGAGTATTCCATAAAAGAAGTCACGTATAGGTTTTGGAACGATTAGTAGAAGATAAGCTAGTTTCCACAAACCTTTCAAATCCTTGCAAACTTTAAGGGCAGCAGTAGATTTGAAATTACATGTATTACCATCTACTAATACAAAGCTATCTATATCTTCTGGAGCATCAAATTGCTTCAGCAAGTTTATTCCAACATCACTTTGTAATGATGCAAATTTAAAAGTTGCATGAGGATCACGTTTAATAATGAATTGAACACTTCGATCACAAAAATTGCAATCTCCATCAAATAAAATAATTTTAGACATTTTAATCCTCCTCTTACGTATTGATTTTCTCAGCTATTTTTTTTAACGCTTTTGAACGAGAAATGATGAACTTTCGCATATATTCCTCAAGGAACAATCTGTCAGCCATCCTTCCGATTAGACCAAATGGAGAGCGATATTCGAATGTATCTATCATAATGGTTCCGCCGTTTTTCTCTTCAAATTGATGAGTATGATAAAACGAATGGAAGATTCCTTTTAGCATAGTGTCTTCAAATTGATAAGGTATTTTCATGTACGTTATCTTGGCAGTCAACCTTTGTTTAATGCCGAAATGAACAGCTTCCCAAGTCACAGTATCGCCTTTTACTAACAATCCCTCCGTTACACCGGTTACAGCTTTCTCTTTCGTGTTTGAAGTTGTTTTAGTATGTGTTTTTACATCTCTTGCAAGATCAAAGCATATTTCGATTGGCGCATCTATAAATTGATTATGCTTTATTATAGGCATTTGCTTCCTCCACATGTTCGTGTTCTTTGAATATATTTTAACATATTGCAGTTGTTTCGAATTGGAATTACTATTTCACAAGATGTTAATAAAAATCAGAATATTTGTGTTAAAATTTAATTATTAAAAATAAAGTATGTATTATCATTTTTCATTGGAAATAAACCATGATAAACAAGTATCAAAAAGAAAGGCGGGAATTAGATGCCTCTCGAGCAAGGAATATATGGTATGTTGGTTGGTGGTTTTTGTATAGTTATGGGAGTCGCAGTTATCCTAACAATATTACTTTGGATCAGATGCAAGAGTAATCACTATGGTTTTTTATGGACGTTATTACATTTCATTTTATTTTCAGTTGCAATTTATTTTTTCCTGAAAGCTGTGTCTATTGATTATAATCACCCTATGGCATCGGAAGAAATATCATTTCAAATTGGAATAGCTGGGGTGGTCTGGGCGATCAGCATAGTTTGTTTGCTCTTGGCTGTTTATAACTTTGTAAAAAGAGAAGGTATATAAATATTTGATTTAGTTGTGTTAATGATTTTCGGCTAAAAGTAATGTATCGAATTAATAAATTTTTCTTATGGAGGAGTAAAATTTGGAGATAATCGAATTACGTGATAGGACCGACCTATTCGATAAAGCAATACATGTATTTTGGAAGGAATGGGGAAGCGAGAGTAATTACCCTTTTTACGAAGATAGTATGATTCATTCTATCAATTCAAAAGACGTACCAAGCTTTTATGTTGCTTTAGATAACGAAAAGGTTATTGGAACGTATGCATTGTTAAGAAATGATATAAATAGTCGACAAGATTTATGTCCGTGGCTAGGATGTTTGTTTGTAGATGAAACATATCGAGGTCAGCAGATAGACTCTACACTTCTAGAACACGGATTGCGTGAAGCAGCTAAGAAAGGTTATTCAAAGCTTTATCTAACAACCGATCTTGAAGGATACTATGAGAAATACGGGTGGAATCATGTTGGTAAAGTGTACGGAGTTAGTGGTGAATCTATTAAGTTATATGAAAAAAGTACATTATGACAACAAGGGGAAACTGGATGAACATTGATAAAAAGTACCACCGCGCTTTTGGGGTATATGGTTTATATTTTGAGGATAACAAATTATTGGTAATTAGAAAAAATGGTGGTCCGTACATTAATAGATATGATCTCCCAGGCGGAAGCTTGGAGGAAGGAGAAAGTTTAAATAAAGCAATGAAGCGTGAGTTTTTAGAAGAAACAGGTGTAGAAATTGAAATAAAAAAGAATCTGGGCATAGCTGACTTCATGTTACCGTGGCATTGGAAAGATTTCACACATGTGCATCATATAGCAGTTTTTTACACAGTTAAAAAAATAGGTGGAGAGATAAAGGAACCAGATCAATTTGAAGGGCAGGATTCGTTAGGTGCACTTTGGGTTTCAGAACAGGATGTTTCAATTAATAATTCCTCGCCCTTGGTATTGAAAGCATTTGATTGGTTAAAAAGTGGTGAGCTAGGATTAGATGTAGAAGTTTATGATAATTGGATAGTTAATAAATAGGTTTTGGAAGTTATAATGATGAGGTACCTAATATAATGGAAAAGGATATTTACTATGAACCTAGCAAACGATAGAGTCTATTTAAGAGAAATAAAAGAAAGTGATTGGAAAGATATACATACATATGCTTCTCAGGAAAAGGTTAGTCAATACCAACCGTGGGGACCAAACACGGAGAAAGACACGAAAACATATATAAAACAGTCTATTAATGATGCCTCTGAAAACCCAAGGAGTAGATTTGTTTTTGTGATAATAGATAAGAAGGTTCAAAAGTTAATTGGAGCTGGAGAGTTTACTATTACGGACTTCATTAATAAAGTTGGAGAAATTGGGTATGTAGTAAACCCGGATTACTGGGGGAAGGGCTACGGAACAGAAGTAGCTAAATTATTGATAGAATTTGGATTCAGAGAATTTAATTTTCATCGTATATTCGCTACGTGTGACCCAAGAAACGTTGGTTCTGCGAAAGTACTAGAAAAAATAGGCATGACAAAGGAAGGGGAAATTCGCGAACATATTATGTTAAAAAATGGTTGGCGAGATTCTTTTTTATATAGCATACTTGAGCATGAATGGAAGGGGTGATCCTGATGAAGTTAGTGTTATTGTTTGGACCACAAGCAGTTGGTAAAATGACGGTGGGACAGGAACTAACGAAAATAACGGATTTAAAGCTTTTGCACAACCATATGACAATTGAATTATTGCAACCATTTTTCGGGTTTACTGCTGAGATGTGGAGATTATCTAGCCTGTTTCGCGAGGAGATTTTTGAATCTTTTTCAATGACTGATCAGTATGGAATAATTTTCACCTTCGTATGGAATTTCGATAAGCCTGAAGGAAAAGAATGGCTTGATAAAATCTGTGATATTTTTGAATCAAAGGGTGGGGAAGTGTATTTTGTCGAGTTAGAAGCTGATTTGGGAGAAAGAGTTAAACGAAATAAAACTCCTTTGAGATTAGAGCAAAAACCATCAAAAAGAAATGTTGAAGAATCGGAAATGCGATTAAAAACATCTGCCGAAACAGCCAGATTAAATTCAATAAATGGTGAAATCAATCAAAAGAATTATATTAGAATAAATAATACTAATCTGGGTGCTGATGAAGTGGCGAAGTTAATTAAGGATAGGTTTGGATTATGAATAGAAGAGGGGAGCTAATATATGATGCACAACTCACCCCCTCAGAAAGCGCTTAAGATTTTAAGGTATAGTTAGTTACTTATTAAATGAATGGAAAAAGGATAGAACAAAATGACTCAAACTAAAATTGGCATTGATGCAGGTGGCACCCTTGTGAAGGTTGCCTATTTGGCAGAAGACAAGATAAATTTTACTACTTTTAAATCCAATAATTTGCCTGAAGTATGTTCATGGCTTTATGAAAACTTTAGCAATCCAATGATTTGTGTAACAGGAGGGAAAAGCCAAGCCTTTTCTAGCATGTTAGATTTTCAAGTGAAATCGGTAATTGAATTTGATGCAACATGTAAAGGGGTAGAATACTTTGTTGACAACTATCAACAATCAATGAAAAACAATCATTATATATTAGCAAACATCGGAACTGGAACCTCTATTCATTACATACAAAAAGGTGAACAACAGCGGATAGGTGGTACAGGAGTTGGCGGAGGTACGCTTCTTGGGCTTTCCTATCTACTATCGAATAAAAAAAGCTATATTGAGATTGTTCAAGAATTGGAGATAGGTAATAGAGAAACCGTCGATCTCAAGGTAAAAGACATTTTTGAAGGTACGGTTCCTCCAATATCTGGAGATCTGACAGCTAGCAATTTCGGGAAAATAAACGAATTAACACATAACGAACCATCTAAAGCAGATTTGTTAGCAGCCATAAATGGATTAATTGGAGAGACAGTAGTCACTATCTGCTGTCAGGCGGCTGACCGATTTAATACAGATTCCATCGTTTACATAGGATCAACTTTCCGTTCAAATCACGTTTTATCAACTATTATAAAGGAGTATACAATTTCACGTGAGAAGAGACCTTTGTTTATAGAAAACGGAGAGTTTAGCGGAGCTGTTGGTGCGTTACTTAGTATGAATTAGATAATCAATCGATTTAAAGGAGGAATGCTAGTGGACATAGGTAAAGAATATTTAGAAGTAGCGAAAGAGAGATACCAAGCAGTAAAAAGTTTAGGAGAAAGAGCTATTAATCAATTGTCAGAGGATGATATTCACTGGGTTATAAATGATGCTTCGAACAGTGTCGCTGTAATAGTTAAACACCTAAGCGGAAACATGGTATCAAGATGGACTGATTTCCTAACATCAGATGGAGAAAAACCTAACAGAAAAAGAGACCAGGAATTTGAGAACAGTGTAAAGTCAAAAGACGAGATGATAATTGTCTGGGAAAAAGGTTGGGAAATTACTTTTGATTCCTTAAACAAATTAACTCAAGAAGACTTATTAACGTATATTTATATTCGTGGAGAGGAACATACAGTGCTTGACGCTATAGAAAGACAATTAGCACATTATGCTTATCACATTGGACAAATTGTCTTTGTTGGCAAACAACTAAAAGGTGATAATTGGGAAAGTCTAAGTATACCTAAGGGAAAGTCAGAAGAATTCCTACAACATATGTTGAAAAAACATCAAGCAGAGCAGTAAAAATACCATTCTAACTCAATGTAGAAATAACATTAAAATAAAATGGTAATTAAGGAGAAATGAATGGAAAAGTATAAATTTATATTATTTGATTTAGATGGGACTCTTTCTGATCCGAGAGAAGGGATAACTAAATCTATCCAATATGCACTGAGTGAAATGGGAATTGTAGAAAATGATAGGCAAAAACTTGAGTGTTTTATCGGTCCACCGTTACAAGTTACATTTGCAGAACTCTATGATTTTGATGTGGACAGTGTACAGAAAGTAATCACATTCTATAGAAAAAGATTTACGGAATTAGGGATGTATGAGAACAAATTATATCCGGGTATCCCCAGCCTTCTAGACGTGTTGAAGAAACAATCGTATAAGTTAGCCGTAGCTACCTCTAAACCTACTGTATATGCCGAGAAAATATTACAACATTTTAATATAGATTATTATTTCGATGTAATCGTTGGGAGCAATTTGGATGGTACTAGAATCTCTAAAACTGAAATCATTCACTACGTAATGGAACAGAATAAAAGATTTGTACCTGAGGAAATGGTAATGGTTGGTGATAGGAAGCACGATATCATCGGGGCAAGCGAGAACGGTATTGATTCGATCGGAGTTACATATGGATATGGTTCATATGAAGAATTAATTAAATCAAAACCTTCTAGGATGGTTACTAGTGTTAATGAACTACAAGAAATTTTTTAACATAGCAGGTAAAGGTTGGAATGAAAGTAACTGAAATTCAATATGCAAGGAATTCTAGACTTCTGGCCAAACAATAAAATATAGTTGAATGAAATGCACCCAATCTGGAAAAAAATGAGACAGCGACTTCTAATAGAAGAGGTAGTTTCTGAGTTCTTATTCGCCCGATTTTGGGCAATTTGATAAACTACTATTTTTTCCTGTTTGAATTCTTTTCATCGTCCATAATACCACTCGCAGCATTTTTGAATTCTTTCAATGCGCTACCAACTGCCTTACCCATTTCTGGTAGCTTGGAAGGACCAAAGACAAATAGAGCAATGATAAAAAGAACTACAAGTTCCATAATGCCAATATTACTAAACATGAAGTATCTCTCCCCGAGGACGAAATTATGATAAACTTATTTTAGCATGAATTTGACAGTATTACCTATTTTTTTATAAATCAATCTATGAAACTTAAGGAAGTGTATGCCATGTCTAATCAATTAATACATAGTGACATACATTCAGATTGCGAAAGTTGTTTCGGTCTGTGTTGTGTAGCATTGCCGTACGCAAAGTCTGCTGATTTTGCTTTCGATAAAGGGGGAGGAACACCTTGTCCTAATTTGCAATCAGATTATCGATGTGGAATTCATAAAAACTTGAGGGGAGAGGGGTTTAAAGGTTGTTCCGTTTATGAATGCTTTGGTGCTGGTCAAAAAGTATCTCAATTCACATATGAAGGAAAAGACTGGCGCAAAAACCCTGATCTGGCAGAAGAGATGTACAATGTTTTTCCAGTCATACAACAGCTACATGAAATGCTCTATTATTTATATGAAGCAATTCAATTAAAAGAAACCTTGCCGATTCATGCGGAAATAAAAGTTGTATTACAAGAGACGGAAAAGCTAACAAATCTTGGGCCAAAGCTAATACTTGAACTTGATATACCATCGCATAGAGAGAAGGTAAACGAGGTACTTCTTCAAACCAGTGAACTTGTACGTGCAAAAATCTCAAGAAAAGATAAAGAAAATAAAAATAGAGATTTCATTGGTGCAACATTAAAAAATGCAAATTTTAATGGATCAAACCTAAGAGGTGCCTTATTTATTGCAGCAGATCTAAGAAATGCTGGCATTAGAGGAGCAGATGTGATTGGTGCGGATTTTAGAGATGCTGATTTAAGTGGAGCAGATCTCACAGGAAGTATTTTTCTTACACAAGCGCAAGTGAATGCTGCTAAAGGTGATATCCATACTAAGTTACCAACTACAATTAGAATGCCTAATCATTGGAAGTAGACTATTTGGTATCGTGAATTATCGTGAATATAGAATTTTATTAAGTAGTAGAAATAATGGAAACGATCAATATGCAGGAGATTGTCATGACCAAACTAATCGAATTGTATAAACCCAAAATAATGACGAGTCCATTTACGCATTACAGTGAATACCGACCAGCGCAACAACTATTGCCTTATGTTTGCTGTTATTGGAGCTCAATTCCGAAAAAACACATTCACGGGAAAAAGTCCTATTCATTTACTGTAATACCCGATGGTTGCACCGATATACTTTTTGAGTATGACGATGAAATGAATTTTTGCAATATACGTTACTGTGGAATCTTTGGATATTATTTTGAAGTAGATGAAAGCATTTCAGTTGATAAAAGAACCTTTGGGATTAGATTTTTTCCTGGAGGGGCAAGGCATTTTTTTCAACACAAAGCAATGGAAACTAGCCAACAAATAGTAGGGCTAAACGAACTAGCATCTGGGTTATTTAAAGGTCTTCAAGATATGAGCCATCATTTACATAGTGTGAACGATATGATAGCAGCATGTAATCGCGTACTTTCATTTAGTCTAACAACTCGATCATCTAAAAATGATGCGCTTTTAAATAATGTCCTCGAAACCATTCTTTGTAATCAAGGAATGGTTACGGTACAAGAAATATGTGAAGCGGAAGTAGTTGACAGTAGACGACTACAACGATTATTCGAACATAGGATCGGATTAAGCCCCAAAAAATTTAGTCAGGTTATTCGGTTTCAGTCAACTCTTTCTACGTGGATGAAGGAAGCAAGTACTTCAAATCCTCAATTAACAAACAACCCTAGTTATTATGACCAATCACATTTTATTAAAGACTTTAAAAAGCGAGTTGGAAAAACACCGTCCCAACTGAAAATGTCCGATTTTTACAATACACGTTTATAAAAGTCCCGTACAATAGTGTGTAAATAATATAGAGGAGTGAAGACATGATACCGCAACGTGTAACATTAGTAACGTTAGGAGCAAAAAACTTACCGGCATTACGAGCTTTTTATCAAAAATTTGGTTGGGAAGAAACCGAAATTAGTTCGGATAAGTATGCTGTATTTAAAACAGCTGGAGTGATGCTGACATTATTTCCAATCGAGGATCTGGCAATGGATGCTGGTGTGGAGTTGAATACATCAGCTAGTGCGTATAATCCGGTTACCCTAGCAATTAATGTGGATCGACCTGAAGATGTAGATACAGTAACTGAAAAAGTCAAAAAGGCAGGTGGCAAAATATTGCGTGAGCCGAGTGATGCATTTTGGGGAGGGAGGACTTCCTATTTTGCTGACATCGAAAACAATTTGTGGGAAGTCGCATGGAATCCAGATTCAACCTTTGATGAACGAGGTGCGATGTTATCCTTTTAGAATGGGAGAGTGTAAGACGGATGAAATTAAAACATGTTCGAGTTAATGTTACGGATTTAGAAAAAGCAACTGATTGGTATAAAGAAATACTCGGATTTACAGTTGAAGCGACTTGGCCACCTGAAAAGCCGAATTACGTTCATTTCAAAAGTGAAGGTGGAGCTATATTTGGGTTGATGGAAGATGAAAAAGCACCATCGCAAGGAAGGTTTAACTTTTATGTGGATGATGTTGATGAATTGTGGAATAAGATAAAACATGAAGTTGAAATTATAGAAAACCTGTTTGATACAGCATATGGAAGTAGGAAATTTAGCATTCTTGATTTAGATGGAAATGAATTGGGATTTGTTCAGGATGAAAAGTAGATCTGTTGAGTCTAAGTTAAACTTAAATGAAGAAACCACTCTACAGTAAGGAAGCTATAGAGTGGTTTTAATTAATTCATTTTCCCTGACTTTTTCCTATCGATCAATTTCACTTCTTGATTCAACGCTTTCATCAATGAAATCATCATTAAAATCATGACAAAAGAGAATGGAAAGGCGGCCGCTATAATCGTATTTTGTAAAGCAGTTAATCCACCAACATAGAGTAAAATCAGTGCTACAGATGATTGTGCAAGACCAAGTGCTATTTTAACGCTATTTGGTGGTGTTAACGATCCATTTGTCGATTGCATTCCTAATACAAAGGTCGCCGAATCTGCTGATGTTACGAAAAAAGTCATGATCAGCAAGATTGCAAGTAATGATAAGAAGAATGAAAGTGGTAATTGATCAAACATGTTAAACAAAACTAACTCAGTTGCATATTGTGTTAGGTCAACACCGCTATTTTGTACATAACCTGCAGTAGTTCCAAAGGTTCCGAACCATAAGGAAACAATTAGTGTTGGAATGATAATAACGCCAACCATAAACTGTCGAATTGTTCTTCCGCGGGAAACGCGGGCAATGAACATTCCTACAAACGGTGCCCAAGAAATCCACCAGGCCCAATAGAAAAGTGTCCACGCATCAAACCATCCCCGGTTATCACCAGAAAGAGGGGCAGTTCGGAAACTCCATTGAACAATGTTTTGAAGGTATATTCCGAGTGTTTCTGAGAACATATTTAAAACGAGCAAAGTTGGACCAACAAATAATACGGCAAAAAATAATACAATTGCAATAACCATATTAGCATTGGATAAATATTTAATTCCTTTGTTCAGTCCAGACCATGCTGACATTAGAAATAAGACAGTGACGATAAAAACGATGATAAATTGTGAGGTGAATCCAACTTCAATTCCAAAAAGGTGATTTAATCCGCCATTAATTTGGACTGCGCCGAAGCCAAGTGAGGTTGCAACACCAAAAATAGTTGCAAACGTTGCCAATATGTCAATTATTTTTCCGAAAGGACCTTTCATTTTATCACCGAACAGTGGTTTTAATGTAGCGGAAACCAATCCAGGTTCGTCTTTTCGAAATTGAAAAAATGCAAGTGCTAAAGCAAAAAGACCGTACATCGACCATCCATGAATTCCCCAATGAAAAAATGTCACGGCTAGTCCATTTTTAAATGCTTGTTCGGTTCCTTCTTCTCCAAAAGGAGCATCCGAAAACGCATGGAATAATGGTTCTGCTGCACCATAAAAGACTAAACCAATTCCTAAACCTGCCGAGAAAAGCATTGCAATCCAAGATGGTGTAGAAAAATCAGGTTCTTCCTTATCTTTACCTAAACGAATTTTCCCGTATGGACTAACGGCTATGAAGACAGTAGTAATGACTAGAGCGGTCATCAGTAGCATGTAGTACCAACCAAATTTTGTAGAAAGATAGGCATTGATGTTTGTAGTAATTTGTTCGAATTGCGTAGGTGTGGCTGCACCGAGGATAACAAATATAAGAACTAAAGCCATTGTGATGTAAAAAACACTTGTAACCTTTTTCATATCAAACCCCCTCATTATTAGATGCGTATATTTTATAATATCACAAAAGCTATCTAGTATTCGTTTTGTTTTTGTTACAAAATCCGTTATTAAACAAATGGAGATGGTATATTATTTTTGGCAGTTTCATTTATCTATTTGAAACAAAATGTTATTTACAACAAGCACCTCCAATCTTATAATCAAAATAAAAATATAGAGATAAGATATAAGGTGGTTAACTAGTAACGATGAGAAAGATCATTTGGTTAGGACCATTCATCTTTTTATTCCATGATTTAGAGGAAGTTATCTGGACACATCAATGGTTAGAACATAATAGTAATTTATATAAAGGAACGTTTATTGAGGTAATTGTAGACAACATGGGGTATAAACCATACGAATTTGGTATTGTAGTTGCGTTGTTTACCATTTTGTACGGTATACTTGCTTATTATGCCTCTAAACATTTGAAAGCAAGCATTAGTATGAACCTATATGTTGCTACATTGATTATTCTATTTATAAATGTATTTACACATGTCGGCCAAAGTATTGCATTAAGAATGTACACACCTGGGGTTGTTACAGCAATATTAATTGTGTTACCTTACACAGTTATTGCTTATAAGAAGTTGAAGCACAACAATTTGCTTTCCAAGACGACGTGGAATGTAAGTTCAAGGTATGCAATCGGGATCGTAATCTTTTTATTTGGTTCGATGTTTTGTGTGCGCTTTTTCTTTTAAATATTTCTTGTTTCTACATAAATATAAAGCACTTTGAATTATAGGTATCAATTTACCTAATTCTTTTAGGTGAAACCTTTTAATAGTCAGTTCCGTATAACTAAAAAAGAAAAATTTTTAGTGAAAGAAGGGAAACATGATGATCGAATTTCTTTTTGAATTACCTATGGATTTACAGTTTTATTTATTGTTTATGTCAGCTATGCTACCTGTTTCCCTCTTTGTAGTTCATCACTATTTTGGTAAGGCTTGTGACACAAGTATTTTTGCCAATATAAGATCCACCTATGATACATACATCAAAAAAAGTCTTCATTACCCAATTGATATTCATATTGAAACGGTAGTAAATTTTATCGTTTTTTGTATTAGGCTAAAAGATTCACCAAATGATCATAAAGATGATCATCACCTCCTTCTTACACCATAGATTTATAATTTGTAAGGAGGAGTAATTTGAAACGATTAGTTGCGTTAAGTATTTTTTCTTTTTTACTATTAAGCGGTTGCACAAGCGGTGATGGTACGGATAATAACATCTTGATACAAATTTTTGTAGATCCCTTCACGTTTTTAATAAAATCAACGGCCACATTTTTTGATGGAAGTTATGGTATTTCAATAGTTTTAATTACCTTATTAATTCGCCTTATATTAATGCCGTTTATGTTGAAACAATATAAAAATCAACAACATATGAAGGATAAGATGGTTGTTATAAAACCAGAAATGGAGCGCATTCAAGGTGAAATTAAGAAAACAAATGATCAGGAGAAAAAGAATGAACTCCAAAAGGATATGATGAACCTTTACACGAAACATGGGGTTAACCCACTATCGGTTGGATGTTTGCCAATGCTAATACAAGCTCCAATTCTAATGGGGTTTTATTATGCCATTCAACGTTCAACAGAAATCGCAACACACAATTTTTTGTGGTTCAACTTAGGTGAACCAAACATTCTACTTGCAGTGATTGCGGGGGTTATTTATTATATACAAGCTAAAATTCAGCATAGAACGATGTCGATGGAACAACAAGCTAATCCAATGATGCGTTGGATGGGACTAATTTCACCAATCATGATACTGGTGATTTCACTTACTGTGCCAGCAGCTTTACCGTTATACTGGGCAGTGGGTGGATTATTTCTGATAATCCAGACATGGTTTTCTAATGAAATTTACCTGAAGAGATTGAATCATAGTAAGGTTTAAAAAAATATTAGGGATGTGGTTCATAGGAATCGCATCCCGTTTTTATTTCAAGCAGGAATTTTTGGTTAAAAAGTCGAAAAGGTTATGAATACATTATAAAATCGGGGGTTTTTTCGTGCGAAAAGGAGTTATTCGACCGTTAGTTATTTGTCTATTTCAAAAAGATGATACCATTCTTGTTGCAGAAGGCTACGATCCAAGCAGAGATGATTATTTTTATCGACCGATTGGTGGAGGTATTGAGTATGGTGAATCCAGTTCGAATGCACTAATTCGGGAAATTGAGGAAGAATTAGAGACCTCCATTCAAGACATTCAATACTTAGGAACGGTAGAAAACATTTTTACATTTAATGGTGAAGTAGGTCATGAATTAGTTCAGGTATACGACGCCAAATTCGTTGAACAAGAGCTATATGAGAAAGACGTTTTAGTAGGCTTAGAAGATAATGGCATTTCGTATAAGGCCATGTGGAAACCATTAAATGAATTTCAAAATGGAAAATTAAGGCTAGTCCCAGACGATCTATTGGATTTAATTTTAGGAAGGTAAAAGAATGATTTTCTTTGATATTGATGCAACTTTACTAGATCATAATCGAGCAGAAAGAATGGCTGCTAAAGATTTTTTTGAGTTACATAACAAAGATTTAAATTATACGAAGAACGAATTTATATTGGAGTGGAATCGTTTATCGGGTTCGTATTTTACCAAGTTTCTTGCAAAAGAATTGTCCTTTCAAGAACAAAGAAGAATGCGTATTAAGCATTTTCTTGGACTAGGATTAAGTAATTATCAGGCAGATTGTATTTTTGATGAGTACTTAGACCTGTATCAAAAAAATTGGATGGTTTATAATGATGTAATTTCATGTTTAACTACATTGAAAAAACAAGGTCACTCATTAGGAATAATAACTAATGGCGATTATGACCAGCAGATAGAAAAACTAAATTACATTGGCATTCGTCAGTATTTTGACTGTGTCGTTACTTCAAGTAAAGCCGGAATAGCTAAACCGAATACAGAAATCTTTGAAGCTGCTTGTAGACAAGCGGAAGTCGAAATTACTGACTGCTATTATATTGGAGACCGGGTTGATACGGATGCAATAGCGAGTACAAAGGCTGGAACGAAAGGGATTTGGCTAAATCGAAAAAATAAAGAAACACATTCAGATGTAATGGTTATTCATGATTTGAATGAATTGGAAGTGTTGGTAAGGGGGATTTCATGAAGGAATTGAATCTAGAATATAAAGTTTATGGGGAAGGTAATTCTACAGTAGTTATAGAACTGGGAATAGGTTGTTCATTATATGATTGGTATCCATTAGTTCAAAATATCAAGAAGAACTTTAGGGTAATCCTGTATCATCGAGCGGGATACGGAAAAAGCGCTAAACCAACTAACGCTAGAACAACGAAAAATATTGCCAAAGAACTTAATTATTTGTTGAAGCAAATTGGAGTTACTGAAGAAGTTATACTAATAGGGCATTCTTTCGGGGGATTATGTGCACAGCAATATGCAAAAATGTATCCTTACCAAATAAAAAGACTAGTTTTAATTGACTCTACTTCCCCTGATTACAAACGGTTATATGATCTGGATTTACCGGTAATGTACTCACTTATTTCACTAGAAAAAATGATTAATAGTAATATAATTTTTTCAAAAAAATCAAAGGAAGAACTTTTACTATCAAATCAAAATATAGTGAAGGAACAGGAGAAAAGACTGCCTCAAGATATGTTAGAGGGGGTTAAAGAGTTCGTTTCTAGTCCCTTATTATTCAAAACCATTGCTGAGGAATTTAGTAATTGGGGTAATAGTGGTGAAAGCATTAAAAGAATGGATGAAATTCCTAACATCCCCTTATTCGTTATTGCGAGGGATAAAGTAGTATCAACTAAAGCCTTCATGCAGCACGGGATTCCCGAAAAAGAAGCTGTTTTATACGAGGAAGTTTGGCGAGAGTTACAGAATGAATTATCGCAGTTATCTAGCAATGGTAAATTAATCATTGCTAGACAAAGTGATCATGAAACACATAAAGATAGGCCAGATATCATAATAGATTTACTGGGTAAACTCTAATAAATATGGTGTTTAATACGTATTATGCAGGAGGGTGTATTGTGTGAGAAATAAACACTTACTTTCTTTTTCTGTAATATTTATTTTGTTTTTATTTCCAAGTAACTCATTAGCAACTTCTTGGGCTTATCCATTTGTAGTTTGGGAAGGTTATATATATGAAGTAGTGGATGAGTTTGTAACTGAGATTGATAATGAGATTGGTCAAGTAACAAGATACTCAGATATGGAATCTTATGCAGGTAATTTCTCAAATGCATTTAAAGAAGGTACAAAATATTATTCAATACATGGTATTAGTACAGGTGAAGCAATTGCAGTTCAGTTGAAAGACGGTCAATATAAAAAAGCAATTAGAAGAGGACAGTATGCGGAAGGGAAATATAATTTCTCTAGCATATTGGCAAAAGTCGTTATTTTTTTAATTTTAATTTTGATCTTTTCCTTAGTTATTTACTTATTTAAAAAAAGGTTGAGAAGGTAAGGAATAATTGTTTTTATAATTGCAATCCATGTTAAGAAGGGATTCTATCGGAATCGATAATAAAATACAAAGGAGTTGTTTCAACATGTGTGGGATTTGAAAGTAGACATAAAGAAAGAGATTTGTTGTTACCAAAACATCGTGAAAAATTACTCGACAATGCATTAATAGACTTAACAAGCGATCCAGATGTTTTAGCTATCTATCAAGGTGGATCGTTAGCTAAAGGTAATTTCGACAATTACTCGGATATTGATTTACATATTATCGTTAAACCTGTGAAGAAGGATCGTTTTATTCGTGAAAAGAGGAATCGATCTCAAAGATGGGGAAATGTTTTGTTTTACGAAGGTGTAGAAAACTCACCAGTTGTGGTAACCCACTTCGATTGTTTTGTTAAGGTCGATACGTTTTATAAAGAGCCAGGCGAACTTGAGCCATCTTTATGGCTGCGCGGGTTAAAGGCTCTATATGACCCAAATGGAATAGTGGAAAACGTATTAGAGGAGTCCTCAAAACTCACTTATCAGGCTTCCTCCAAGGATGTTGAATTTTGGCGTGGGAAAATGTTTGCCTTCTTTCATGAAACATACCGATCAGTTATGAGGGATGAAAAATTTTATGCCTTGGCCAACTTGGATAAGGTAAGGTGGCATTTAGTTTTGGGATGGTACATGGAAATGGACCAACGGATAGACAGTTCTTACGGGGGCTGGTCAAAGCTAGAAGGTAAAAGAAGTCACTTGAAAGACTGGCAATTGTCTTTGTTGGAGAGCTGGGATTGTAGTAGAGATTCGATGGAAATTATGAAAACATTAGCCAAAATTGTTCCTGAATTCATGAGGCTGAATAAAGAGTTATCTTTGAAAACAGGGTTGGAAGAAAAAGAAGAATGGTGTAAGCGTATTATAGCGATGGTTTTGTAGACTATAAATGTTTCTGGTGAATGGAGAATTTTTATGAAGATTAGTCAAACAAAAGATTATGAAGTGATTGCACGATTAAATAAAACGGTTCAGGATTTACATTATGCCTTGTCTCCAGAACACTTTTATGAATATAACTACGAAAAAGTGAAAGAAGCTTTTAGAGTACTGATAAATGATAAAGATGCCATTTTTCTTTTACTAGAACACGACAATGAAGCAATTGGTTATGCTTGGATTGAAATTCGAGATTTTCAAGGACATGCATTCAAAGTTCCATATAAGTCAGTGTATATTCATCAAATTTGTATAGATGGAACGAAAAGTAATAAAGGTTATGGAACAGTTTTAATGAATCGAATTTATGAGATAGCAAGACAGTATGAAATTGATCTGGTCGAACTGGATTATTGGATAGACAATACCCTTGCGAAAGAATTTTATGAAAGACAGGGGTTTATTAAACAACGGGAGTTTGTGTTTAAGAAACTATAATTTTCTTGATTACTTAAGGGGAGAATTATCTTGAAAGTTAATGATAGTACATTTTTCTTTTTCCAACTTTATGATTCAACAACACCTATTGATTTGAATGAATACTACCAAAGATATCCTGGAATTTTTAAGACCTATTTCAATGGATATTGTAAAAAAACGGACGCAAAGATGCAAAGTGCCATTAAACAATTTTCCGATGACTATTCTAAATTGAAAAATACTTACAGGTTGCTTCCTGCCGTGTTAGAAAAAATAGATAGGAAGGCAAAAGTATACTTTGGGTTTTCTCTCAATGTCCCTATACATCTTTTTATTGGTTTGTACGCTTCTAATGCATTCGTAGATCATCGAGCTGAAATCTATTTATCAATTGAAATGTTACCGAATGATCCAAGGTTATTGGAAGTATTAGTAGCACACGAAATAATACATAGTTATCATTATCATATATTAGATGATGCTGGAATTGATTGGATAACCGTTGATTGGAAAGACGTACGTAATTCATTGTACTTGGAAGGAGTTGCGACGTACCTATCTCAAAAACTTGTACCTGGTCTTCCACAGAGTGTTTATTTTGCATATGATGATGACGGCGAGGAATGGTATTCTTTTTGTAGGAGTAATCATAGAGAAATAGCTGACGCCTTTAGAAATGATTTAAAGGATAGCACAAAAAATAAAGAACGTGAGTGGCTTAAACTATCAGGTGGTAAGCGATTTGGGTATAGTAGACTTGGTTATTTTCTCGGAACAGAGTTTGTTGTTGATCTAATGAAGAAGATGTCTGAATCTGAGGTGCTGGAATTGTTAGCTAAAGGGAAGATAAGTGTTGAATTCGATAAGTGGATTAATCAATAGAGGGTGCGAGGAAGAATGATAAAAGTATTTTAATTATGTAGAAAAAAGGGGATAAAAATTGAATAGGATTGATTATATACGGAATGAAGAAAAGAAATATCATGATCTTTGCTATGACAATTACAAACTGTTTGAAAAAGGATCATGGTTACATAAACCTGTAGACACAGTGATGAGATTCCTTCCCTTGCTTGAAGATCATAAAGATTTAAAAGTTCTTGATTTAGGGTGTGGAGTGGGCAGAAATAGTATTCCAATAGCAGAAGCAACAAAAGATAAAAATGCTCAGGTTATTTGTGTTGATTTATTAGATTCAGCCTTACAAAAATTAAATCATTACAGTAAGGAATACATGGTTGACACAGTAATTCAAACTATAAAAGCAGATATAGAATGTTTTGAAGTAACTCCTAACTATTATGATTTTATCGTTGCGGTTTCAAGTTTAGAGCATGTTCGCTCTGAGGAGATTTTCGATAGAGTTATTCAAAAGATTGCTGAAGGTACGAAACATAATGGAATTAATTGCATTATAGTTAATTCAGAAGTTGAAGAGATTAATATGGAAACAAAAGAACAGCTTGAAGCACTTGTTGAGGTAAACATTTCAACAGATAAAATGTTGCATAAACTTAGAAGTACGTATAGAGGTTGGAATGTTTTATATGAAATAGTTAAGCCGTTGACATATAAAATTACCAGAATGGAAAAATCAGTTTTACTAAAAACTAATGCAATAACTTATGTCGTTAGAAAAAATTATTCGTAGTCTCTCTGCAGTATTTAACTCAACACATTTGCAAAATAACTAGGAGGAATTATCATGAACACGGAGTCACTTACATTAAATAAACAAAGCTGGGATGAAGTAGCACATCGATTTTATGGGAGAAATCCACTTCCTGAATACGGGCCACTTGCACCAAGTGAAGATGAATTGAATCTTTTTGAAAATGTAACGAATGCAAAAGTATTAGATATTGGGTGTGGTAGTGGCCATTCGCTTCAATACATGAGTGAACGAAATGCTAGTGAACTATGGGGAATAGATTTGTCTAGTAAGCAGATTGAAGCGGCTAGAAAACTATTAAAGGACAGCAACTCAAAAGTAAGGTTATTTGAATCACCCATGGAACATGATCCAGGATTAACGCATAACTATTTTGATATCGTTTATTCTATATTTGCTCTCGGATGGACGACGAACTTGGAAAAAACATTGAAGAACGTGAATTCATACTTGAAAACAGGCGGCATTTTTATATTCAGTTGGGAACACCCCTTACATAGTCGGGTACGAAAAACAGATGATATTTTGACGTTTGAAAAATCCTACCACGAAGAAGGACCGTATGATCACGAAGCTTGGGAACACCCGGCAATCATGCAACAGTATAAACTCAGCACGTATATTAATACATTAATAGCGAGTGGTTTTCAGATTGAAAGAATCATTGAGGAAGTTCGTTTAACTGAGGAAGACGTCCATCGGCATGCAAATCGTTGGTATTCTTATGAGAAGGCAAAATCTGTACCTACTACTTTGATTATAAAGTGTAAAAAGAGATAGGATGATATTATGGGAAAGTTATTTTTATCTGGTGGTGGCGATGGCCATCAGACAGTATTAGTAGATAAGGTTTTTGCTGGGGAGGTCGACAAGAACAAGTGGGTGCTATACATACCTATTGCAAGAGAACCTGAATTAAATTCATACGATTCCTGCTTCAAATGGATATGTAGTGTACTTAATCCGCTTGGAATCGAAAATATTGAAATGTGGTCTGATCTAAACGATCGAACAATCAAGGACATGGAAAAGTTTTCAGCAGTATACATTGGTGGTGGAAATACGTTTAAGTTACTAAATGATTTTAAGAAGTCTGGATTTGATCGTATTTTAACAGAATTTGTAAAGCTTGGTGGAGTGGTTTACGGAGGTAGTGCCGGTGCGATAATTCAAGGAATTGATATTATGACTTGTGCTCATTCGGATAGTAACGACATTAACTTAATAGATGTGGATGGTTTAAATCTTGTTAACTTTTCAATAGAGTGCCATTACGAAGAAGATAACCATTCGTTAATAAAAGAATATATTCAATTGTACAAACATCCGGTGATAGCGTTGCCGGAAGGAACAGCGGTATTTGTTAGTGAAAATGGACTAAAGGTTATTGGAATGAACCCTGCTTATATTTTTGATGGTGAGAGTAAGACTATAGTCAACCCTGGATTGTATATAGGAGAGGAATAAAGATGAATTATGCAGTTTAAATAGTCGATGAAATGTTGAAGGAGGTTATTATGTGACTATCGATTACAAAGAAGACTTGGTATGTGACAAAAACAACCTAAAAAATCTTTATGATGACGTTCGATGGACCTCTTACACCAAAAATATGCCAATACTTGTTGCGGCAGTAAAGAATTCATTAAAAGTTATTACAGCTTGGGATGATGATAAGTTGGTAGGTCTAATTAGGGTAGTGGGGGACGGCCTGACAATCATTTATATTCAAGATATTCTTGTATTAGAATGTTATCAAGGCAAGGGAATAGGGTCGCACCTTTTACAAAGGATTTTACATGAATACGATGATGTTCGCCAAAAAGTTTTACTAACGAATGATGCAATTGATGTAAGAAGCTTTTATGAAAAACATGGCTTCTCGTCCTGTGATAATGGTGATCTTGTTTCCTTTGTAAAATTAATATAGTTCGAAGGAGGATAATAGTGAAAGAACAAGAGTTTGTAGATATAGAGTTAACCGAAGGGGATTCTTTAGCTGAAATGCTACGGAATTTAATTGACAAAAAAAGAGAAGAAACTGGATCGTATAATGTTTTTGTTCACAACGTAATTCCAGTTAGTCACTCTCATTTTACTGTAATCCTGACGAGTGAAGTGACCTATTATTAGATTATGCTAAGGCTAGGGGGACAACGTTATGGACTTTCTAAATTGGAATGATTGGATTGTGCCAACAAATCCATATGCTTCTATATTTTTTGGTATAATTTTCACTCTCTTAATGGCAATATTCGTCTGGTTTGATACAAAACGAATTAGAACGTTGATGATTGTCATTGTTACTGGAGTTGCAGTTACGTTTATTGGAACAACTTTATTAAAGATAATTGGTTTTTACGGAGGATAATGATGAAGAAAGTAATACTTTTTTGTTCAATACTAACTTTAACTATAACTGGATGCACGAATAATAGTGAAGGGAGTGAACAAGAAACTGCTTATATTGTCTCTAATTCAGAAAAAAAGAGTAGTAGTATAGAGCCTAAAGAAAATTCGAATGATAGAAACAAACTTCCTATAGACGATATCCCAAAACCATCTGTGGTATTTAACGGATTCGGATTTGATCATTCTTATGAATATATTTGCTGGAATAATTGTTCAAAAACTTTAAGTTACAATTATCCAGATATACATAGCGGTATTGTGAAAGATGGTGACATTATTAAAGTTTCTTGGCTTGATATGGAACCAAAGCCGACAGAAATTTTATTACACAATCTAACAACAGGTGAAATGAAACAAATCGATGTTAAACAAAATCATTTGAATCTACCTGTAACGGGAGAAAAAAATTCTGAACAGTACGCAATTGAATTTCAATGGTGGAAGAATAATGATTTGGTTGGAAACACCATGCTAAATACAAAATATGAAATAAAATAGTTTGCTTCTAGCAAAAGTTGGTTCGGTAGGGAAAATACATAAAACTAGATGTAAGACTATTTATAAATGAAATGACAGTAAAGAAAAAAGCATGGATGCCGAGTTAATCCATGCTTTTATAATTGCTTTATATGAAACGTGAGCTAATATAGCCAATCCAAACTTTCATTCACTTAAGTATTTACGCTGAAATGCTGCAATTTGATTATATTCGTCATGAAGCATCCGTGACAATCTAATGAAAATTGGTAACAGTTCACGGTAAATTGCAGTAGTTTCTTCGACAGGTTCGTGTGTATTGGTGTTCCCTACCATTTCTGAAACGATGTTAAAGTCTTCTATCTCTCCAGTTGCGTACATGCCTAAAACAATGGCCCCAAGACAGGAACTTTCAAAGCTTTCTGGTACGATAACGGGTTTGTCAAAAATATCGGCCATTAGCTGTCGCCACATTTCAGAACGAGCAAATCCACCTGTTGCTTGGATGCGTTTAGGTTCTCCGGTTAACTCTTCCAGTGCAAGTAATACGGTATATAGATTATAGATTGTTCCCTCTAACACAGCACGAATCATGTGTTGTTTTTTATGATGTATGCTTAGTCCGAAGAACGAACCACGTGCATTCGCATTCCATAATGGTGCGCGTTCCCCAGTCATATATGGATGAAAAATCAGCCCATCTGACCCCGCATTAACACCGGAGGCAATTTTTGTTAGCACATCATATGGATCAATATCCAATCGTTTTGCTGTTTCGACCTCCGCAGCGGCAAATTCATCACGTAACCAGCGTAGAATAATGCCACCATTGTTTACCGGTCCGCCTATTACCCAATGATTCTCGGTTAAGGCATAACAAAAAATTCGTCCTTTTGGATCTGTTTTTGGTTCATTGTATACGGTGCGAATAGCGCCACTCGTTCCGATTGTTACAGCCACAACACCAGGTTCAATAGCATTAACACCTAGATTGGATAGCACACCATCACTTGCACCGACAATAAACGGAACATCGTCTATTTCCATAAACGATTGAAATTCCTGTTTTAGTCCTGTCATTTGATAAGTAGTAGGGACAATTTTCGACAATTGCTCTCTAGTTACTCCTGCTAGCTTTAACGCGTCTTCATCCCAATCAAGTTCCCGTAAATTAAATAAACCTGTTGCAGATGCAATGGAATAATCAATGACATATTCACCAAATAATTTATGAAATACATATTCCTTTATAGAAATAAATTTGGAAGCTTTTTTAAAAATTTGTGGTTTTTCTGCTTTTAGCCAAACAAGTTTTGCAAGTGGTGACATTGCATGGATAGGAGTTCCAGTACGCAAGTAAATTTCATGTCCATTGTGTTCATTTTTTATTTTTTTTGCGTACTCTGCACTTCGCGTGTCAGCCCATGTAATACTATTTGTCAATAATTCCCCATGTGGATCAACTGCAATTAAACTGTGCATCGCAGAACTGAATGAAACGAAAGCAAGTTGATCTTTAGTGGTATTGCTTTTTCGAATGATATCTCTTATTGCGCCAACTACCGCATCAACAATTTCATTCGGATCTTGTTCAGCGACAAGTGGATTTGGTGTATGTAGAGGATAATTGTTTGTGCTTGATGCAACTACCTCACCTTGTTTTGTATATAGAATAGCTTTTGTACTTGTTGTTCCAATATCTACTCCAATATATAATCGTTTCATCATCGAACCTCCTAAATTAGAAAAAGAAAAAGGATGTGCGTTTCCTTTTTCTTTTTCAACTTATTTATTTACAACGTCATGCCCACCAAATTCATTTCGAAGGGCTGCAACCACTTTGCCAGAAAATGTATCATCTTCTTGTGAACGATAACGCATCATTAATGATAACGCGATTACTGGGGCCGCTACTTGAAAATCAAGTGCAGACTCAACAGTCCATTTCCCTTCACCAGATGAGTTCATTACGCCGCGCAATTGATCTAAGTTTGCATCCTTTGAGAAAGCATTTTCCACTAACTCCATTAACCACGAGCGGATTACAGATCCATTGTTCCATACCTTAGCGACTTTCTCGTAATCATAATCAAATTCACTTTTGTTTAATATATCGAATCCTTCTGCAATAGACTGCATCATGCCATATTCCACGCCATTATGAACCATTTTTAAGAAATGGCCACTACCAGATTTTCCGGTATAAAGGTAGCCGTTTTCAACAGAGAGATCATTAAATAATGATTCGATTTCAGCAAATTTTTCTGGATCGCCACCAACCATTGTACATGCACCATTACGTGCACCGTCCACTCCACCACTTGTACCACAGTCAAAGAAATAAATTCCTTTTTCCGAAAGAGCTTCAGCACGTCTTAACGTATCTTTGTAATTGGAGTTACCACCATCAATAACAATGTCCCCCTCAACAAGAAGAGGAGAAAGTTCATTAAGTACTGATTCAGTTATATCTCCAGCTGGTACCATCAACCAAATTTTTCTTGGTGTAGGTAGTACCTTCACAAGATTTGCAATTGATGTAGCTGTCTCAATGTCTTT
Organism: Virgibacillus sp. GM2-2; assembly: GCF_055329585.1. Lineage (NCBI taxonomy): Bacteria > Bacillati > Bacillota > Bacilli > Caryophanales > Bacillaceae > Virgibacillus > Virgibacillus sp. GM2-2. The sequence goes on from NZ_JBUZWC010000006.1 coordinate 86,839, forward strand.
ATTATCAATTGTTTGATTATCATACCCAACAACTTCATGGTTGTGATCGGATAAGTTTAATGCTAGATTTAGACCCATTTTACCTAGGCCAATAATTCCTAATTTCATCAAGTCCACCTCGTTGTAAATTTCTTCTTACTGCAAGTATATCAAAAATTTTTCCGTAATCAAATTTGAAAAAAGAATTTTTTTCTTGTATAATCATTTTTATAAATTCAGAAAAAGAAAAGCGAAGGCGACTGTTCAGGAGCGGACGCATAAGCAAGGAACCGTAAAACACGTGGTCTTTCGAGTTTGTAGTGTTCATTGTTTATGACGGCAGCTTCTAGGAGCCGTAGCTAGACAAAGAAAAGCGAAGGCGCTAGAAGCCTTAGCTAAACAAAGAAAAAAGGAGAAAGTTAATGGAAATCGTGCAAAATCACGGTCTGGCGAGTATCCGTGGTAATTACGGAAAGTTTAGTGACAAAGAAAAGAAAATTGCAGATTATATTCTACAGAATCCCCAAAAAATTATTCATCATACGATTAATCAGGTTTCGGATGAGTTGGAAGTAGCGGAATCTACAGTATTTCGTTTTTGTCAGCGGATTGGTTTTAAAGGATTTCAGGCGCTGAAAATTGCGCTAGCTGCAGAAATTGTCACGCCGATGAAGGATATACATGAAAAGATTAGTGAAGATGATACGGTTGGTACTGTTTCTGAAAAAGTATTTCGTTCTAATATAAAAACGCTTGAAGATACGATGCACATATTAGACGGGAGTATTATTGAGCAAGCAGTACAAACAATTCTTCATGCTAACCGAATTGAATTTTTCGGAAGTGGTGGATCTGCTTTAGTTGCATTTGATGCCTACCATAAATTTATTCGCGCAGGATTAAACGTAAGTTCGAACCTGGAGTCACATATGCAATTGATGTCTGCCTCTCAATTAACGGAGAATGATGTTGCTGTATTGGTATCGCATTCTGGCTCGACAAAGGATATGTTAGATGTTTTAGAAGTGCTAAAAGAAAAAGGTGTTAAAACAATTAGCATCACAAACTTTGCTAAGTCTCCATTAACGAAAGAAGTGGATATTTCTCTTTATACAGTGGCGGAAGAAATCGATTTTCGTTCAGAAGCAATGTCATCACGAATTGCTCAGCTTAGTCTAATTGATGCACTCTATACGAATGTGATGATTGCCAAAAAAGAATCAGGGCGCGATGCATTGCAAAATATGCGGCGGGCTATTTCGTTAAAAAGGTTATAATGAAAATTTTTTCGACAGGAATGAAAACGTTTTAATGGGCGGTAGGAGGTAGCGAAATGGATGTCGTCACGATAGGCGAAACGATGATACAGTTTATACCGAAATCTTCAGGACTCATGCGTTATGCGGGTGAGTTTTCATCTAGAGTAGCTGGTGCGGAATCGAATGTCGCAATTGGCTTAACGAGACTTGGAGCAAAAGCGGGATGGATTAGTCGTCTTGGTAATGATGAGTTAGGAATACGTATCCAATCCTTTATCCGAGGTGAGGGAGTAGATGTTGATCAGGTAACCTTTGATGATACAGCACCAACTGGATTATTTTTTAAGGAAAAGTTAACACCTAAGGAGGTACGGGTGAATTATTACCGTAGAGGTTCAGCTGCCAGTAAACTGTCATCCCGATATTTAGATGAGACATACATCGCTAATGCTAAATTTTTGCATGTAACAGGCATCACACCTGCACTTAGTGAGTCATGTTATGAAACCGTTTTAAGGGCAGTGGACATCGCAAAAAAGTCTGGTGTGACCGTAGTGTTTGATCCGAATCTACGGCGTAAACTTTGGGAGGAAGAAAGAGCACGTAAAGTTCTGTTAGAGCTTTCTGGAATGGCTGATATTGTGTTACCAGGCATGGACGAGGGAACATTTTTATTTGGAAAATTCGATGCTGAAATGTTGGCGCAAAAATTTAAAGATAACGGTGCAACGACGGTAATACTAAAGCTCGGTAAAAAAGGTGCATATGTGCTAACTGATCAGGAATCAGGTTTTGTGGAAGGTTTTCCAGTTGAAAACGTGGTAGATCCAGTCGGTGCCGGTGATGGCTTTGCTGCTGGATGTTTGTCAGGGTTAATTGACGGACTGAATGTACTGAAAGCGGTTCAACGAGGTAATGCTGTTGGAGCAATGGTAACGATGGCTGAAGGTGATGTGGAAGGTTTACCGGATAAAAATAGATTACTTGATTTTATAAGTCAAACCGAACGAGACGATGTTGAACGATAAGGAGGTTGAATGATGACAGATACGTTCTATCGAATACAGCAACATAAATTAGTTGCCGTTATACGTGGTGCTGAAGGTAATGATGTTTTAGAAATTGCACGGGCACTGCATGAAGGTGGTGTCCACATTTTAGAAATTACTGCGGACACACCAAATGTGACAACTTTAATTAGTAATCTTAATAAAGAATTTGGTGAGCATCTGGTTGTTGGTGCGGGGACTGTACTTGATCCAGAAACAGCTCGTTCAGCAATTATGGCAGGTGCCCGCTTTATTTTTTCGCCAACTGTCAACGTGGAAACAATTAAAGTGGCGAAACGATACGGGGTTGTAAGTATTCCTGGTGCATTGACACCAACAGAAATTTTAACTGCTTATGAGCATGGTGCTGATTTGATAAAAATATTCCCAGCAAATGTGATGGGTCCAAGTTATATCAAAGATATCCAAGCTCCACTGCCTCATATTCCGTTAATGCCTACGGGTGGCGTAGATTTGAGCAATATTCAACAGTACTTTAGAAATGGTGCAGTTGCTGCTGGACTTGGTAGTGCTCTTGTAAATACAAAACAATCAATTGATTCGAATGCGTTAAGAACGATAACCAAGAATGCACAACAATTTGTAGAAGCGATAAAGGAAGTGTAAAAAATGAAAATTACAGATTTTAAACTTTATCAAGTTCCACCACGTTGGTTATTTTTAAAAATTGAGACAGATGAAGGCATTGTTGGTTGGGGTGAACCAGTTGTCGAGGGTCGTTCGCATACAGTAGAGGCTGCTGTTCGAGAATTAATGGATTACTTAATCGGTAAAGATCCAAGGCACATAGAAGATCATTTTCAGGTTTTATACAGAGGTGGATTTTATCGTGGTGGCCCTATTTTGATGAGTGCCATTTCCGGAATTGAACAAGCGCTCTGGGATATTAAAGGAAAGTATTACAATATGCCAGTATATGAGATGCTTGGTGGCGCTGTACGCGAAAATATTCAGGTGTATTCCTGGATTGGTGGTGATCGCCCGCAAGATGTTGGTGCCGCAGCAAAAGAAAAAGCCGATGCGGGATTTACGGCGATCAAAATGAATGGAACAGAGGAAATGAATTACATTGACAGTTATTCGAAAGTGGATGCAGCTGTTAGTAGGGTGGCAGCTATTCGGGATGCTGTTGGAAATGATTTTGGTATTGGCATTGATTTTCATGGTCGTGTTCACAAAGCAATGGCAAAAATCCTTGTTAAAGAACTTGAGGCATATCGACCAATGTTTATCGAGGAACCAGTATTAGTTGAGAATTTGGAAGCATTCAAGGAAATCGCTAAACATACAACTACCCCAATTGCAACAGGCGAGCGTAATTATTCCCGCTGGGGATTCAAACAAATGCTGATTGATGGAGTTGTCGATATTATTCAGCCTGATTTGTCCCATACAGGTGGTATTTTGGAAGCGAAAAAAATAGCGGCTATGGCTGAAACATTTGACGTAGCAGTTGCTCCGCATGCACCGCTTGGCCCAATTAATTTAGCTGCGTCTTTACAACTTGATGCGTGTACACCGAATTGTATTATTCAAGAGCAAAGTCTTGGCATTCATTACAATAAAGGTAGTGATTTGCTCGATTATTTAGTTGATCCGTCAGTGTTTAAATACGAGTCTGGTGTTGTATCCATCCCAAATGGTGCTGGGCTCGGAATTGAAATAAATGAAGAACGAGTCATCGAATCCGCAAAAGAAGGTCATCGCTGGAAAAATCCAGTATGGCGGCATAAAGATGGCACTGTAGCCGAATGGTAAAGGGGTGATAACAGGTAGGGAAGTAAAGTCTTGTAGGAAAGTCAAACAAATTAAAACACACAGAAGGGGAGAGTTGAAATGTCTGCTTTAGGTTTAATATTGCTAGCTGTATTTGGCGTAGCGTTACTATTGTTCTTAGTTATTAAAGTAACTTTACAAGCATTTTTAGCATTAATAGTTGTTAGTTATTTAGTAGGTTTAATGGCTGGTATGAGCCCATCAGAAATATTTGATGCTGTTCAGGCTGGTATGGGTGGAACAGTTGGAGAAATCGCTGTTATCATTGGTGTCGGTGCAATGTTCGGTGAAATACTAAAAGCTTCTGGAGGAGCAGAGCGACTTGCACTAACATTGATGGATAAGTTCGGTGAGAAGCGAGTAAATTGGGCACTTATGTTAACAGGATTTATTATTTCGATTCCTGTATTTCTAGATGTTGCTTTTGTAATTTTAGTTCCTATTTTGTATAGCTTAGCTAAGAAGACAGGAAAATCATTACTATTCTATGGTATTCCATTATTAGCTGGTTTGGCGGTTACACACAGCTTTGTGCCACCAACACCTGGTCCAATTGCCGTTGCATCTCTATTAGGTGCTAACATCGGCTGGGTAATCTTATTTGGTTTAATTGCTGGTATACCAGCTGCGATTATTGCAGGTCCGATTTTCGGTACGTATATTTCTAAAAAAATTCATGTAGAAGTACCAAAATTAATGCTACAAAACATGGCCGAAGAAGCTAGAGGTAAAGAATATGATAAGGATTTACCAAGCTTTAGTATGGTTGCAGTTCTTATTCTTTTACCACTTATTTTAATTCTATTAAACACTTTTGCTGGTGTAACGTTGGCGGAAGAGAGTACCTTGCGTACGGTCTTATCGTTCATTGGTAATCCTGGAGTAGCGTTGACCATCACTGCATTATTAACGTTTTATTTACTTGGAACACGACGTGGCTACTCTCGTTCTGAAATCCAAGAAATAGCAACGAAGTCCCTAGAACCAGCTGGGATCATTATTTTGATTACTGGTGCAGGTGGAATTTTCGGGCAAGTATTAGTTGAAACAGGTATTGGTGACGTACTTGCTGAGTCAATGGCCAACATGAACATACCAGTTCTAGTATTTGCATTCGTTGTAGCATCAGCAATTCGTATTGCACAAGGTTCTGCAACCGTCGCTATGATCACAGCAGCAAGTTTGATTACACCAGTTATCGGTACGCTTGGCATTGAAGGACCGATGATTGCGTTACTCGTTATTGCAATCGCATCTGGAGCTACAATAGCATCTCATGTTAATGACTCCGGATTCTGGATGGTAAACCGATTCTTCGGAATGTCTGAGAAAGATACATTGAAATCATGGACAGTTATGGAAACGATCATTGCTTTTGTTGGATTCGGTATGACATTGATTATTAGTATGTTTATTTAACACATCTAAACTTAGTATAAAGCCTGTATTGCGTGGAATAGACGTAATACAGGCTTGTTTATTGAGGATATAAGTGCAAACGTTTCCAAAATAATTTCAATAAACTATTGCTTTTAATCTGAGTTTAGGATAAACTTCATAATTGATAATGATTATCATTATTATATTATCAATTAGGAGGGATATTATGTTAGGTAACACATATTCAGTTGGGAAGAAAGGTACATATTATATTCTAGCTATCTTAGTTTCTATAATTCTTGTTTTAGCTGGTTGTGGAAATCAAAGCACGGAGGGCAAATCTAGTAATCAATCATCGGAATCTGGTGATGTACGGGAAGTTAAGCATGCAATGGGCACTACAGAAATTGAAGGAACGCCTAAGCGTATTGTTACGTTATACCAAGGTGCCACAGATGTTGCAGTAGCTTTCGGCGTTACACCGGTTGGAGTAGTCGATTCATGGGTAGAACAACCGATGTATAAGTATCTTCGTGATGATTTGAAAGATGTTCAGCATGTTGGATTGGAAACGCAGCCAAACTTAGAAGAAATTTCAAAGCTTAAGCCAGATCTGATCATTGGATCTAAACTACGTCACGAAAAGATCTACGATAAATTATCGAAGATTGCTCCGACGGTTATGCATGAAACAGTTTTCAAGTATAAAGAAACCGTTGATTTGATGGGTAAAGCAATGAACAAGGAAGAAAAGGCGGATCAACTTCTTGCTGACTGGGATAATAGAGTAGCAGATTTCAAAGAAAAGATAACAGCTAAGTTAGGGGATGAATGGCCGATTGAAGTATCGGTTCTTAATTTCCGCGCTGACCACGCACGTATTTATATAACTGGTTTCGCTGGTGATATCTTGAGTGAACTAGGTTTTGTACGTCCAGAGTCACAACAAAAAGCAGCAGAAGAAGGAAATGTTGTGTTAAAGCTTACAAGTAAAGAAAGCATTCCATCGATGAATGCAGATGTATTCTTTATTTTCAATTCAGATGATACGGACGCAGAAGCAATCGAAAAGAACTATCAAGAGTGGACGAATCATCCACTATGGAAAAACCTAGATGCTGTAAAAAATGATCGTGCCTATATTGTGGATGATGTTGCTTGGAATATGGGTGGAGGAATCATCGCAGCCAATAATATGCTAGATCAAATTTATGATCATTTTGGATTAGAAAAATAGGCAAGATGAAAGGGGGAGGTTCAGACTTTCCCCTTTTCCTACATAATGAATGGAAAGTGTGAGTAGATGACACATTTATTTCCCAGTACCTCACTGAAGATTGTTGGTTTTGTTATAGGAATAATCCTCTTCTGTTCCTCATTTGTAGCAAGTGTAGTATTTGGCCAGACGCCAATTTCTTTCGGAACAGTAATCGATGCTTTTCTCCATTTCGACAAAAACTCAACAGAACATATTATTATTACCACTACAAGAATATCAAGAGCTGTGATTGCCACGGTTATTGGAACTGCCCTTGCGGTTGCAGGGGCATTAATGCAGGCACTAACGAGAAATCCGTTAGCATCGCCGAGTATTTTCGGTGTAAATGCTGGTGCGTTATTTTTTGTTGTTTTTGCATCGGTATTTCTATCTGTCCAATCACTGATTCATTTTATGTGGATTGCGTTTTTAGGAGCGGCAATTGCTGGAGTAATGGTATTTTTTCTTGGTTCGATGGGTCGAAATGGAATGACCCCAATTAAAATTGTGCTAGCTGGTGCAGCAATTACAGCATTTTTTAGTTCGTTTACACAAGGGTTTTTAGTTTTAAATGAACAAAATTTAGAGGGTGTTTTATTTTGGTTGGCTGGTTCAGTATCAGGAAGAACGATGGAGATGCTATTACCAATTCTACCTTTTATGATTGGTGCAGGTATTATTGCTTTGTTTTTAGGCTATCCAATTAACATTTTACTTACAGGTGAAGATGTAGCAAAAGGATTAGGGCAACGAACGGTTATACTAAAGGCAGTAATGGGTGTTGTGATCGTTGTTTTGGCTGGCGGCTCTGTAGCAATAGGAGGAGCTATTGGTTTTATCGGGTTGATCGTACCACATATCGTCCGTTCTCTTGTCGGATTTGATTATCGCTGGGTTATTCCGTATTGTGCGCTATATGGCTCTAGTCTTTTATTGATTGCTGACGTGGTTGCTCGGTTTGTGATTATGCCAGAAGAAATGCCAATTGGCGTTATGACTGCTCTATTGGGTGTGCCATTCTTTATTTACATTGCACGAAGGGGGTTTGACAAGGAATGAACAAATACATAACTGTAAGGAACCGTTCTGGTTCGATTTCCTTTGAGATAGAAAAGAGATCCCTCCTCGTGTCAATTATACTAGTTTGTATACTATTTATTGTATTTATATCAGGATTATCGATTGGTAGCTCCATTATTAATCCGATAGAAGTTGTTAAACATGTTCTTGGATTAGGGTCAGGGGAGCATGCCTTTGTAATTGATGTTTTAAGGCTACCACGTATGCTTCTTGCACTACTTGTTGGGATGGCATTAGGTGTATCTGGACTTATTTTACAAGGGATTATTCGGAATCCACTTGCTTCACCCGATATTATCGGAATTACTGGTGGTGCATCTGTTGCGGCTGTTGTATTTATTACAGCATTTTCAGCTGTTAGTATTGTTTGGCTTCCGTTCGCTGCTATAGTGGGTGCAGGGGTGGTATCACTTTTTATTTATGTTTTAGCTTGGAAAAAAGGTGTTACTCCAATTCGAATTGTGCTTATTGGTATAGGGATAGAAGCAGGGATGGGCGCATTAGTCACGATGATGATCGTTTTAAATCCTACCTATTCAACGAGTAAAGCGTATATTTGGTTAACCGGGAGTGTATACGGAGCAGATTGGAATCAAGTACTTTCTATGTTACCGTGGGTGGTTATTTTTATCCCACTTTGTTTTTTATTCATAAATGCTGTTAACGTCCAGGAATTAGGAGATCATGTAGCCACAAGTCTTGGATCAAGAGTACAGTTTAATCGATTTGTACTTCTTTTCATTAGTGTTGCGTTAGCTGGTTCTGCAGTTGCATTTGCTGGTGGAATAGGGTTCGTCGGATTAATAGCACCGCATATTGCAAAAAAACTTGTAAGCAATTCCTTCGGTGGTTTAGTGCCAATATCTGCATTAATTGGTGGATTAGTAGTTATATTGGCTGACGTGGTTGCAAGAACCGCTTTTTTACCGCTCGATCTTCCTGCTGGTGTGTTCGTATCTGGAATAGGAGCACCGTTCTTTATTTATTTGTTGTACAAAAATCGGAATATGTGATGAGGTGTTTATGTGATTAATGAATTAAAAACCTTTGCCATACATATTGATCAGTCTCACTATGAAGGAACCTCACTCGCTGATTTAATTGCTAAAGAATCGCTCGGGCCCTTCTTACATCAACAAATGATAGCGATAAACGCACCAAATAAATCGGTTGCGGCATCTATGTTAATGAAACGTTACGCATTTATAGCTGTTTCATCTACTCTATATACGATGGTTATGTATAATCGCGCCATACATTTGCCAATAGAGGCATGTATTCTTAGTAATGAACGGAAATTATTTTTAACTAGCTATGATTGGAGCGAAGGAACGAGTACGTTGAGGGATGATTGGCGAAAAAAAGTAATAACCAATCTTTTCTCTTTACACATAACACCTTTGATTCAGGCCTTGAAACAGTCTTCAAGAGTACCAACAACCGTTTTATGGGAGAATGTAGCTGTTCGAATAAATTCGATTTACCGAAAAACGGCAGTTAAAGAATTGTCACCTATGCAATATGAGAACTTACATAGTGATTTTTATTACTTGAAAAATGCACCAGGTGAAGTTTTTGGATTAACAAAAAATCCTATTAGTACCTACTTGAAAATAGGGGAAGAGTTACAGTTACGACCTACAAGGAAAACCTGTTGTTTGTATTGCAAGCTTGAGGAAGATGTGGAAGGAATAGGGTATTGTGCCAACTGTCCAATTAAAAATAGATAAAGATACAATCTGTAGAATAAAAACATATTCATCGATTTTAGATGAATATGTTTTTATTGGTGCAAAGGCTTGGGTGATAAGCCAAGTTTCTAATTAATTATTCTATTGTAAACGAAGTACTTGCTTTTATTTTTGGATGACTGTGTAAAACTGCTGTTATATGATATTCTCCTGGCTTTAAATCATTTGGTATTTTCAATGAATACACGATGGATTCAGCCTGTTTCAATGTAATAGGTTTCTTTTGTTCATATTGAGGTTTGCTCTTTGCTTTTTCAAAAACTATTTTTCCGTCTGCATCTTTAATTACATATTGATAGGAAGTTTTTCCTGAGAGAATTAGTTCTTGAACCTTTTCGGTTTGATTCTTTATTTGAAATTCTGCGGAACTACCGCTAACTTCAATTGTAGCTTCCAGTTTTCCAGCTACGATACCAGTAGAAGCTGGTTCATTTGTGGAACCGTCGTCTTCTTCATTTATATTACTAGATTTTTCATTAGTAGTGTTTTCTTGTTTATTTGTTTCCTCTTGTTGCCCACATGCTGCAATCCCAATGATTAATAAAAGTGCTAACATCAAAAGTCTTATCATCAGTTATCCTCCAATTTCTTTTATATCCTAGATTAACATAGTTCCCGATATATTACGGAAATAGTCCAGGTAATGTCGAATACTCAAAATTGGTTCCAATTACCTAAAACTAGAAAAATCAGGAATTTTGACTGATACATACATTCTGAAATATATAGTAATCTTGACAACATAACATTAATTCTGACAATTGTTAGTTTTAATCAATATGGAGGTGAAGGGTAAATACAGGATTAATGATAGTTAAAAAAACGATTTGGGGTGAATGTTTTGAATAAGAAAAAGATTATTTCCGTAGCAATGGCAATGACACTAAGCATTGGCACATTTAGTTCAGGTGTCGCAGCTACAACACTACCAAATGTTAAAGGACAGACAGAATCCGACAAACACGTATCCTTACATACTGGTCCTTTTGACATGTCCATAGCGAATGATGAAAAGCTTATTGAAATGTTAAAAGAAGAAGGAAAAATAAAGAAAAATGCAACAATCGAAGAGGCGCAAGAGCAATTACATGAGTATCTGGAGGATCGTCAAGAAGAAGCACAAGAACGTTCTGAAGGGGAACTAGCTGAAGAACAAGTTGAGAAACATAAGAAAATGAAGAACAAACACGATCATGAAGGATTAGAGGAAGATGATGATGACGACGAGAAGGACGATGATGATAGACTTGATCCGGTTGTAGAGGAAGACTTTACCGGTGATGTAAGAAAAGACAATGTACTTGCCATATTAATCGATTTCCCTAACTATCAAAACAGTTCTATCCAACCGGAAGAAACCGATATGTATTACGAAGATTATCCGGCAGAACATTTTAATAAAATGATCTTCGGATCAAATGGCTATACTGGTCCAAATGGGAAGAATTTGGTTTCGGTTAAGCAATTTTATGAAAAACAATCTGGAGGAAGCTATACCATCGGAGGGGACATCGCTGGTTGGTATACTGCTGATCACCCAGCAGCATATTATGGTGCAAATGATCCAGCTCCAGATGGGAGTGATATTCGTCCAAGAGTACTTGTAAAAGAAGCTTTAGCAAAAGCAGCAAATGATCCAAATGTTGATTTAAGTAACTTTGACCAAGAAGACCGTTATGATCTTGATGGTGATGGTAACTTACGCGAACCGGATGGTATTATTGACCATTTAATGGTAATTCACGCAGGTGTTGGTGAGGAAGCCGGCGGTGGATCATTAGGTAGTGACGCTATTTGGTCGCACAGATGGAATCTTGGCGGGCTTTATCAAATACCTGGATCAGATTATGCGGCATATGACTACACAATTGAGCCTGAGGATGGTGCTGCTGGAGTATTTGCTCACGAATACGGTCATGATTTAGGATTACCAGATGAGTATGATACACAATATTCGGGTGCAGGGGAAGCAGTTGCATACTGGTCAATAATGGCAAGTGGTAGCTGGGCAGGAAAAGTTCCTGGTACGGAGCCAACAGGATTCAGTCCATATGCAAGAGAATTTTTACAAGCAAGTATGGAAGGAAGTAATTGGTTAAAAGGTGAAACAGTTTCTTTAGATTCTATTAGTGAAGACGGAAAAGAATTTATTCTCGATCAAGCAAATACAAAAGGTACCCACAATGATGCCATTCACGTAAGTCTACCTAACAAGAAAAATATGGTAAATACACCATTCAGTGGAAAGTATGAATATTTCAGTGGTAAAGGTGACAACCTTGATAATTCAATGGTTCGCACAGTAGACTTATCTAATGCGCAAGATGCAAAACTTACGTTTAAAACGTGGTACGACATAGAATTAGGTTGGGATTATGCTTCAATTAAAGTGAAAGAGGCAGGATCAGACAAATGGACTACAATCCCAGGTAACATTACTACTACGGAAAATCCAAATGGTCAAAATCCTGGTAATGGTATTACAGGAAACTCAAATGGATGGGTAGATGCAACGTTTGACCTTTCCCAATATGCTGGTAATCAAATACAATTAAAGTTTAATTACTGGACAGATGTAGCTGCAACAATGCCTGGCTTTTATGTAGATAATATTGCAGTTGTGGCTGACGGACAACAACTTCTATTTGATGATGCTGAGGGTGATACTTCTGCATTTGAATTAAAAGGGTTCACAAAGGATGATGGTACTTACTATACAGAACATTATTATCTATTAGAATGGCGTAACCATGCTGGTGTAGATAAGGGACTTGCCCACATTAGACGTGGAGATAGCTTAATGTCTTACGGAGAAGGCCTTGTTGTATGGTATGTTGATAAATCCTATGACAATAACTGGACAGGCATTCATCCGGGCGAAGGGTTCCTTGGTGTAGTAGATGCGGATCAGAAGGTATTGAAATGGAGCGATGGTTCCCTCGCTGATACTAGATACCAAATTCATGATGCAGCATTTAACGTTGGGAAGAGTGAAAAAATGTTTCTAGATTATAGAGATTTACTCGGAGTAACGTTAAAAGATAACCATACTCGGAATATTGATGAATTTGAAGATAGTAACGATTATAGTAACGATCCAATTTTAGATGCTGGACGTAATGTTCCTGAATTTGGATTGGAATTTGAAGTAGTTGAAACAAGCAGAGATCAAAGCACAGCACGTATTGAGATTTCTCAAGAGGATGCCGAGGATGATCACGAAGAGGACAACGAAGACAGCGAAGAAGACGATGAAAATGATGAGGACAATGAAGAAGATGATGACGAGGACGAAGACTAATTCTCTCATACAAAATGTTGATGTAGGAATCGTTAAGTAAAATGAGAAGCTGTAATCCGTGTTCTAACGAATTACAGCTTCTTTATTTGATGTTTTTGGATAGATCTATGGCACTTTGCTCTTGCCACTTTATTTTTTCTATGCCATATAAAATCCATGGTGAAGATAATTGAAATTGATGATTAGTAGGCAGCAGTTCTTTTTGGTGTGGTGATAAATCCATCCAAATGTATGTTTCTTCTTTAGTTTGTTTATTTAAATGCTTGAATTCTCTAGCTATCGTCTCCCATAACCCTTTTTGTGATGTGAAATCATTCCAAGGATAAAGCGTATGTAAATAGTGATACTTTTTATGATCCAATTTTGTGATAAGTGCACGGGTTTTGTCTTCGTTCTCATAAAATGCCCATTGCTGTATCGTTTGATTCTGGAATAATGCGCTAGACACTGGAAATGAATAATAGCATTCATAGGGGAAAACCGAAGTTAATGAACCGTACATTTTATCTAACCAATATCTTTTTTTCGCTACATCAACTACTGGTTTCCATGGCTTATCTCCTGATTCAAGCGTAGCCACATTCTTTGTTATTGCGCCATATAATGGAATGTATGAGGTTAGACCGATTTTTTCCATAACCCGGCGAGCAGCTAGATTATTTTCTTGTGTGTTAGCCCCAACCCATCTTACCCCATCTATATGAAAAGCTTCTTTCATCATATGTGCCATTAGAGTTGTCGCAAGTGATTTACCACTAAATCTTCTGTCACTGCGCAGTCTCCCCAACATCGCATACTGGTTTGCAAATACGGAAATACCACCGACACTCACTAACTGATCATCGAGGAATAAACCATACATATGATTATTCCCTGTTACAAGGCGATCAAATATACGAATAATGTAGTCATCCTCAATTCCTGTATCCATTATTTTTACATACAAACTGTCTTTATTAGTTAGTGGTCGAATTAATTGCTCCATATTTTACTCACTCCCGAGTATATTTCCTTATGTAAATTATAATGTGAATAGAAGGGAAACTTCATCTATTTTGATTGAAATACCATTTTACATATTTAACAAATAGTTCAGACAAACTAGATATATGGAGGTGTAATAAATGAGCAAAAACGATAGGAAAAAAGCAAGAAATGGATTCAGCGATGAACAGGCAGTCCGGAAAAAATTAACCAGGCAATACGACCATGAATTTGCCAACGAACCACTTACCCCAGAGGAAAAATTCAATAACAGAAAGACGAAGAAGCGACAATAAACAAGTATTCCAGACCATAGCTAAATCAGTTATGGTCTTTATTATGTATTTATAAGAAAATAATTCCATTATTGTCAGAATATATCTCCCGTCTTATGTTACAATCTAAACGGAGAGAAAGTAAGTGAGGAGAGAGAATATGCGTAAAGTATTTGTAATGTTAGTTTTGTTCGGTTTTGTATTAATCGGCTGTAGTGATAAGTCGGCAACGAGCGATTCTAGTTCAGACAAAGGTGAAAAAGATACCAACACAGCTGAAAATGTCGAAGAAAATGAGGATAAGAAGGATCCGTTAAAGGTAACGTTCTCTGGTAAAGCTGTTTATGAAAATAATCAATTAACGATCACTGGAGAAACTAGCTTACCTCCAGAAAAGTCACATATTTCCTTCATACCACGTCCAATTGGTCATTCTTCGTTTATCGGTGTATCAGGAACAGCTGATGTTCAAGATGATGGTTCATTCAAGTTTGAGACCGGGATCCCAGAGGAATATGCTGGTGGATTGGAATTAAAAATTCGATTCCGTGCAGAGGAGCAAACAAATGAATCGGTAATAGAGCTGTATGGGGAAGGTGGAGAGAACTTAATAGGTCCTTTTGTTCGTTTATATAGTATATCGGATGAAAAGGTTAACAAGGAGGCAAGTGTGACGTTTTTACTACCAAAAAAAGAAGGGGAAGCAACGATAAAAGAAATTCCCTCCCCAGATTGGAAAAAACCAGATGATTATGGCGATATGAATATTCGAATCGAAGCAGATGTAAAGTACGATAAAGAATTTGTAAACATTGAAGGGAAAAGTAATCTTATAGAAGGAAGTGAATTAGCATTATCGATTCTTACTCCAGAGGGAGGACTTTCTGGTTCTGGTGATAAAGCACAAGTAAACCCTGACGGATCATATCATTTTAAAGTAGAAAATCCTGCTGAAAACGGAGACTTATCAAACTATACTGTACGGGTAAAATTTGAGCCAAGTGAATATAGTTGGCCAAACGTTTGGAAGCATTACGGCAAAATGGGTGAAAAAATGGAAGGTGCTTTAATCGAAATGTGGGGAGATGAAAAAAAGGCAATTTTCTTAAATAAATTAAAGTAAACGTAATTATATTCCAAAAAAAGCATTACGTATAACCGTTAATATTCATAGAAAAATATTCTGTCTAAATATGACGAAATGTTTTTCTTATCAAAACAGTGAAAATAGTATAAAATAAAAGAAACCTACACAACCAGCTCTTACCAGTATTACTCACTGATTGTGTAGGCTTCTTTTTTACGTACTTAATTGAAAGCTTTTTCATATAACGAACCTAGCATATTAATCGATATCACCATACCCAGGATCATTATAGAAGTCTGGACCTTGTGTTGATGCACTTACTGGAGCGCTAATAAAGAATGCTGCAATAGCTAGTACTGAGAAAAACATTCCGATTTTCTTTTTCATGTTCTCACCTCCCTTCAAGTATGTAAATGAATGCTATTATGCACCCATATTCTGTAGAGCTAACATAGGTAATCTGCAAAAAAAGTGATCACTTCGTTTGGATACAAAAAATGTATACGATTGGTGTAATAAATCCTTATTATGTGTAGCAAGACCTAAATAATAAAGTTCAAAAGGCGAGTTTAATGGTAATTTTCGCAAGATAGCTTCTGCTTTTTTAAGATTGCCTTTAACTATCTCAATATGGGCTTGTTCGCTTGGGTCTGAGGTTGTGATTCCTTCTATTCTTTGATGAAAAGCTGATAAGAATGGGATATTAAGGTTCTGGATGATTTGTATTATCTCGACTAATCTATGTTTTTTAGCAATTACTAAAGCTTCTTGCAAGTGGTGCATTCCCTGTTCATAGGTGTCAAATGTATAGGTTAATGCCAAATTAACGTTCATTGCTACTTTTGTTCGTGGATTCTGCGTTAGGTTTAATACACGAAAAGCATATTTTCGAGCCATAATAAGCTCGTTACGCACCCAGTAATAAGTAAATAAAATTTCGCATAGTCGAATGTTAAAAAAGGATAGAAGAAAAGGATCGGTTACTTCAGCGAATAGATGTTGTTGGGTATCTAAGAAATCGCCTAATTCGCCAAAATTATGCATGTCATAATGAATTGAAATTTTTACAAATTCAAGTAAACATTTAATTTCTGGCTCGTCACCTGGAAGAGAAGTTGCATTGCGTAAGAGCACTGGTGGGGGAAAACGGTTAAATTTACGATCTAACAATAGCTGGTAGACGGCAGCCCACTGAACGTTCGTACGAGTTGACTTTTCATTCTTGTTGATCAGTTGCTGCAGGTCATCGTAGCAACCATTCATGTACAAAAATTCCATACCCGTTTTCATAATTTCATCTTTGTTGCTTTGTAAACAAAATTGTCGAACTAAGTCAAGCACTATTGGTTCATCGTGTTTCATCGATAAGATTGAAATAACGTGATTCAGTGATAGATTATTATCTTGAGAGATGTCAAGTACAGATTCTGTAACTGAGTCAGTAGTCATCTTTTAGCTCCTAACCTTACCTTTTCTACATAATAGCACAATTAATAACAATTCAAATAGGGACTTATACCTGAAGTTTCGACAAAATTCTATCAATTCAGACAGGTTGTCAAGTATTTTATAGTGCATATTATCTATTTTTGTGATGCAACATTATAAAATTTGTCGAATTGTTTTGGGGTAGGTGTGCAAAAAAAGGAGTACATGAGGGATATAAAATGAAATGAAGGCGCATCTTGGTTAATGCGCCTACAATCATTAGTTGGCTACAGGTTCATGTTTCGATCCATCATTTTCTTCAGATTTATTTATAATCACAGCACCTGAAGCGTCACCAGTAATATTTACAGACGTTCGGAACATATCCATGAAACGGTCAACACCTGCAATTAATGCGATTGCTTCAAGTGGCAGGTTCATTGTAGTCAAGATCAGGGTAAGCATAACTAATCCTGCTCCTGGTACACCGGCAGCACCGATAGAACCCAACGTTGCAATTAATACAATCAACAGGATTTGAGTAAATGATAAATCAATTCCATATGCTTGAGCGGTAAATATAGTAGCGACACTTAAATAAAGTGACGTACCATCCATGTTGATGGTGGCACCAAGTGGTAAAACGAAGCTGGAAATTCGTTTCGATACACCTAAGTTATCCTCTGAACATTTTATAGTGACAGGAAGTGTTCCTGAACTACTTTGTGTGCTAAATGCTACGAGGCTTGCTGGAGCAATTCCTTTGAAAAATTGAATTGGATTCATATTTCCTAGTGTTTTTACAGCAATAGAATAGGTGATAATTGCATGGAAAATACAGGCGACGGCAACTACGGATACAAGCTTAATCAAAGGAAGTAATACTGACGCACCATACTCTCCAATAATTGGTGCTAATAAACCGAAGACCCCAATTGGAATTAACTTCATGATAACCCACGTAATTTTATACATGACTTCAGCCAATCCATCAAAAAAGCGATAGACGGGTTGTGCTTTTTCTCCTACCATCGTAATTCCTACACCAAGAAAAAGAGAAAAGAAAATGATTTGCAGAATATTTCCTGTGGATAGACTTTCAATAGGATTGGTAGGAATAATATTTAACAAAACGTTAATAACACCACCGGTTTCAGTAGCTTGCGGTACTTCTCCAGTAGTAGAAATATCGACACCTGCTCCCGGAGTGAATACAAATGCAGCAATTAAACCGATGCTAACTGCTATGAACGTTGTTACTAAATAATAAACGATTGTCTTTCCACCAATTCTTCCAAGTGTTTTCATGTTACCAGTACTAGCAACACCTACAATGAGAGAAGAGGTAATCAACGGAACAATAATAAATTGAATGAGTCGTAAAAAAAGATCACCTAATGGCTGTACCACGTCTATGCTCGGTCCAAAAATAATACCAGCAATGATAGCGATTACAAAAGCAATCAATACCTGGCTAAGTAATCCAATCTTCTTCATTATTTCACCTCCTTCGATTGATCAAGACATGCATTCTTTACAATAGGTATGCATTTTAAATATGTTTAAGAACTAGTAGAATGTGGAAAATAAAATTTATGAAGATAAACTTTTGACTAACTAATGGACAAATCATGAATTTTTTGTGTCATTTTTGAGAATAATTTGTTATACTATATATAGAAACCGTTTACAAGAAAGAAGTTAGCTGTCAATTGACTTAAGTTAGTTTATATTAAACAATTCAGGAGATGATTCAAATGGGTATTGCAGTGATGTTTATGTTATTGGCAACACTTACCCCATTCCTATTCATTTATTTAAGGAAGAAAGTATTTGCTATCGTGCAAAGCGTTTTACTTGTAGGCATGTGGTTATATTTCCTTGAGGTAATGTTCCAAACTGCACCAGCTGCTTTTTCGTTAACTTGGACGATGTATTATTTAAGTCTAATCATTGCGGAAGTGGCTTGGGTAATGTTTATCATTCATATGGTGAAACGACCGGTATCTTCATATAAAGAAAATTATTAATAAGAAAACACCCCTCATATCAAAATGAATGAGGGGTGTTTTTATTTATGATTGTTTCGATTGTGTTTGAAATAATTGTATCACTGCTTGGATAAAGGCTACAACGGAAAGGAGCATGAATAGCCCTTTTGCAGAGTAACCAGAATATAATGCTCCCCAAAGAGAGAAAGCAGTTAAAAGAATGCAGAGGATGAACCCTATCATAGGCTTCCACTGTAACCCGTATTCTTGTTGATCGTTTACGTGTTTGTTCAGTTCCAATTTCGGCACCTACCTATTATTATTCATGTTCCATATGATCCATATGCTCTTGATGCTGTTCCTGTTTTGGTTGTTCTTTATTATCACCATGCTGATCGTGGTCATGACCAAATGACATCGTGAAAAGTGAACCAGCAACTATAATTGATGCCATTACAAATCCGTGAAACATCATATTCCATGGCACATGACCACCACCGCTAGCAAATTCCGTCATATGCATGAACATGAATAACTGAATTCCAGCTTGAATAACTGCAAGTACCATAATTGCAATTATTACCCAAGTAGTGGGTAAATCAGATTTTAATGCTGCCCATGCTGCAAGAACGGTCAATAAAAGTGAGAATACAAAACCTACGATATGATTAACTGGGATTTTTTTTGATTGTTCTGCCATATTAAACCACCATCCCGATTAAATAGACACCTGTAAAGATAAAAATCCATACAACGTCTAAAAAGTGCCAATAAAGACCGACTATGAATACCTTACGGCTGGTAATTGGTGTAATACCGCGCTGGAAAAGCTGGATTATTATCATAATTGCCCAGCCTATCCCGAGCGTTACGTGTAATCCGTGCGTTCCAGCAAGAATGAAAAAGGCTGACCAGAATGCACTAGATTGAATGGTTGCACCTTCATGTGTGTAATGGATAAATTCATAGATTTCAAAGCCGAGGAACCCTAGACCAAGTGCTAACGTGATAACAAGCCACGTGATTAATCCTTTTTTGGATCCTCTTCGCATCTGGTGAATCGCAATCCCACATGTAAAACTACTTGTCAGTAGAAGAAACGTCATAATAAGTGTGCCAGTTGGCTCAAATAATTCACTTGGTAAAGGTGCTTCTGCCGTCCGGCCGAACAATACAGCATAAGTGGCAAAAAGTGTTGAAAACAATGCGACTTCAGCAGCAAGGAATATCCAGAATCCAAGAATACTTAACCTACCATTTTCTGTGCGATACTCCATTGGTCCGGTGTTAGCTACTTGTTCACTCATTATTTTAACCCCCTTGCTGAGCGCTCAATCTGCTTAATTTCATCTACTTCTACGTGATAGCCATCATCATAGTCAAATGATCGAACTCCCATCATGATAATAGCACCAATTAATCCAATTACAGCTAGTGTAATCCATTCAAATACAAGTGCAAAGCTAGCAAAGAACAAGATTCCCATCATGATGAATGGTTTACCAGAATTACTTGGCATATGAATCGGCTCTAGTTTTTTCTCATCAAAAGTTTTTTCTCCAGTTTCTTTCATTTTCAACAGTGGATCATACCCAAGGTTATCTGGCAACGTTGCAAAATTGTAATGGGGAACAGGAGTCGGTGTTGCCCATTCTAATGTTCTGCCAAGTCCCCAAGCATCTCCAGTTTTTTCGCGTTCACTATTACGGAAGCTGTAATAAATGTTATAAACAAAAATCGCAAAGCCTAGTCCCATACCAAATGCACCAATTGTTGATATAAAGTTAAGCGTAAACCATTCTGGTGCAATATAGAATATTCTTCTCGGCATTCCGTCTAACCCAATAAAGTATTGTGGGAAGAAGCAGACATGGAAACCGATAAGGAAGAACCAGAAACTCCATTTTCCAAGTCGTTCGTTTAATTTATGGCCGAACATTTTTGGATACCAATAAATGAGTCCGGCAAAACACGCGAATACAGTACCAGCAATTAATACGTAATGGAAGTGGGCTACTAAGAAGTAGGAATTATGGAACTGGAAGTCTGCTGCAGCCATACCGAGCATAACACCAGTAACACCACCAATTACGAAGCTTGGTATAAAGGCAAGTGACCAAAGCATCGCCGTTGAAAATTCAATTCGCGATTTGTAAAGTGTACCGAGCCAGTTGAATATTTTAACCCCAGTCGGTACTGCGATAAGCATTGTTGAAATCGAGAATACCGAGTTAACAAATGCACCTGCACCCATTGTAAAGAAGTGGTGCACCCAAACTAGAAAGCTTAGTCCAGCGATGATAATGATTGACCATACCATCGCGTTGTATCCGAATAAACGTTTTTTTGCAAAGGTTGCTATTACTTCTGAGAAAATACCGAATGCTGGTAAGATAACAATGTATACTTCGGGGTGTCCCCACATCCAAAATAGGTTTGCCCACATCATTGGTAATCCTTCACCAGTAAGCGTAAAGAACTGGGATCCAAAAATACGGTCAATCGTCATTAATGCTAATGCTACTGTCAAGATAGGAAAGGCAAAAACAATAATGAAACAAGTAACTAATGTCGACCAAGTAAAAATTGGCATTTGAAACAATTTCATACCTGGTGCACGCATTTTTAATATCGTAACCATTAGATTAATACCTGTTGCCAAAGTACCAATCCCGGCTAATTGCAGCCCCATTAGGTAAAAGTTTTGTCCAGGACCAGGACTCATTGCTGCACCAGCAAGTGGTGTGTAACTAGTCCAGCCTGCATCTGGAGATCCTCCGATTACAAATGAAATGTTAAATAACATTGCACCAAAGAAGAAGGACCAGAAACTTAGCGCATTGACAAAAGGAAATGCAAAGTCACGAGCTCCAATTTGCAATGGAACAATAATGTTCATAAGCCCAATAAGAAAAGGCATAGCCATAAAGATAATCATTACAGTACCATGTGTAGTAAAAATTTCATTGTAATGCTGGGCATTTAAAAAGTTCATATCTGGAAAGGCAAGCTGTACACGCATCATGAGCGCGTCCATACCACCTCGAAATAACATTGCAAGCGCACTTAGAATATACATTATTCCAATTTTTTTATGGTCAACAGTAGTCAACCATTCGCGCCATAACCAATTCCACTTTTTGAAATAGGTAAGGATGAAGATGATTGCAGATGATACAAGTCCGATTGCAACCATACCACCATAAATCAACGGTTCTCCTGTGACAAAAAATTCATCCCATTCCATAATTACACCTACTTTCGATTTAATGTTCCTTATTGTCTTGTTGACCGTTATTTTCTAAATGCATTGGTTCCTCATAGGCATCCCCATAGCGTTTAATGTAATAATCCATACCTGCTATTGTGCCGTGATTCACCCATTGTAAATGTGTTGATGAGAATGTCATTCGGTCAACTAATCCTGGCGCTAATAGTTCATTATATTTTTCCTGCGTAAGTTTCGGTGCTTCTTGTTGTTTCTCACTTACCCAGTCATTAAATTCACTTTGACTCTCGGCATATACTTTGAAGGTATGCTCCGTAAATGCCTCGCCATTAAAATTTGAATTACGACCATCATAAACACCAGCTTCATCCGCTTGAAGGTATAGCTTTGTTTGCATACCAGCCATATTATACTTTTGCCCTCCAAGAGCTGGAATCCAAAGAGCTGTCATTGATCCAGCTGAAGATAAGCGAAATTCGATTGCACGGTCAGTAGGGATATGCAAATAATTGACCGTTTCAATCCCTTGTTCTGGGTAGCTAAAAAACCATTTCCAGTTGGCCGTTGTCGCATATACGACTAACGGTTCCTTGTCACTGGAAGACTCTGGAGGCTTTTCTAAATCATATAATGCCTGAACTGTCGGTATCGACAATAGTGTCACAATGATTAAAGGAATAATAATCCAAACTGCTTCAATTGCTTTATTACCATGAAGGTCTGGTTTATAGCTTTCTTTTTTTCGATTTGGACGATCACGATATTTAATAACGATAACCGTAAACGCCACATAAACCACTATAATAATCCCTGCCATATATAAAAGGGAATATAAAATAAGGTCTTTTTGAGTTTCTGCCACTGGCCCCTTAGGATCAAATACCACCATTTGATCGCAACCACTTAGCAGAAAAACAAGACCTAAGAGCAAAAAGGTAAACCATTTTTTACTCTGACGTTTTTTACGATTCATGCGGAACACTCCCACCGTTTAGCAATAGTAAAAATCAAACTAAATTGTTTGTGATAAGTATAACAAATGGAAATAGGTAAGTAGAGGAACTTGCGATAGTAAAATCAAATGTTCACTTTTTTGTAGATTTTTTGATACATAATGTTCTAGAATTCAGCCTGAAGCTTTGGAATCAGTGTAATTTTGTGAATGTTTGCAGTGTTTATGGATATGTTTTTATTCTAATTCTCCATAACTTTACTAGTACTTCCTATTTTATTTCCTGTTTATACGCCTTTCTAAACAATTATTAGAACTTATTGAGTTAACATTTTCGTTGCCCTGAATTTATCAATACAAATGAAACTAAGGCTATCGCTATTAACAAATAACTGAAGTGAATTTTATGCTACAATTTAGTTTGTCGGAAAATGGGAGGTGACAATACATATGGATTGGTATATGAAGGTTATCAAAAACTACGTTGGTTTCAGTGGGAGAGCAAGACGGAAAGAATATTGGATGTTTACCTTGGTTAACTTTATTATTTCATTGTTTTTAATGTTTTTAGAATATTATACGGAATTGATGATGTTTTCTATCCTATCAGGACTTTATTCATTATTTATTTTTTTACCATCACTCGCTGTTACTTTTCGTCGGTTGCATGATACAGGGAGAACCGGCGCCTGGATATTGATTGCGCTTATTCCGATTATTGGAGCGATTGTTTTACTTATATTTACTTGCTTAGATAGTGAAGAAGATATGAACGAGTATGGTGAGAATCCTAAGTATAGTTACTAAAGAGTTAGGGGCTACCTTCATGATTGAATGTGCTCTCATGCTATTGGCAGTTAAGGAAGTACGGTTACTCGAAGATTGACACTAAAGCGGACACTAGATTCCTTATTCGAGCAAAATTGGGGCGAATGTGTCTGTCGTGGACTCAGGGTACGCTATTTAATGAAAAGAGCCTGATTTCATCCTGTTTTTATCTAAATAACGCATCCTGAGTCCACTTAGCCCATAAAACAGGAGCTAAAAGCAAAAATAACGACTTCTGAGTCCGCTACTGATAGAACTATTCCAAGTGGATTAGTTCTCAGTTTATACAAGAAAAAAGTTATGTAAGATAAAATAATAATTTGTAAAATCGAGGGGGAATAAACATGTCAAATAATTTTATCGTAAACGTCGAAGCGGCAATACATACAAATGATCAATTTCTGCTCATAAAGCGATCGGAAAAAGAGGAACATGCTGGTGGACTATATTCGTTGGTCGGTGGAAAGGTTGATTTTCAAGAAAGTGAACTTAATGTCTTGGAGAATAATCTCAAGCGAGAAGTTTTCGAGGAAATTGGGCTTACATTAGAAGGGGATTTAAGGTATGTTCATAGCACAACTTTTATGACTGGTGATGTGCAAGTATTAAATGTGGTATTTCTCTGTACACGTTTTACTGGTAAACCTTATATTAAAAGTCCCGATGAAATTGAAGAGATTAAATGGATGACGTATAAAAAAATACAAGAATGTGATAGTATCCCCTCGTGGACTAAGTCAAGCGTTGTATTGACTGGAAAACTTATATAATGGAAAGACCCTGCTATTTGGCAGGGTCTTTACTTATGGTTTCAATAGTAGTTTAAATCCGTTTGTTTGATTCATTCTGGTTGCGTGATAGTTGCCTTCAACCCAATCATTCATTTGGTCGTGATACCATTGACTTTTGAAATGACCTGCCTGACCTGGTCCTACTATATGGTAACCGGTTCCTAAATCATTTGTATCTACAACAAATCGCCAAGATGCACCATGGTCAACAATGCCAGTATTGGAGTCATAGCTTGCCGCCATAGGGGTAACGCCACTTCCTCCTACAGGAATTGGATCTTCTTTGTTGAAAAAGAATGCTAGAATAGGGCTAATATCTGATAATGGATGATAAAATTGAACTCTGTGGTAATCTCCCCATTGCCAACTTGCTAAATCGTTTCCGAATTCTTCGGTTAGATGATTTAGGGTATTTTTTAATGCGGTTTGCAGTACTTTTTCAAAACCCCCATTTTCCTGAATCCAAATTGAATCATTTCCTTTTCGTAGTATTTCATCGGTTGTTTGGCCACGGCTTCCAAATAAGTCCATCACATCTTTAGGGATTTCATCCTTGTATAATATCGTTTCAATCTCATCTAACCAGTGATGAAAAATCAACGGTTGTGGAGCGTTTACGTCATCTACATAATCCCAATTTGAAAGGAGTTTTAAAGCTTTCTCTTCTTCAGGTGATAGTTTCGTGCTACTTAGTTGTTCGATAAATAGGGGAACAAACTCCCTTGCCTGAAGGTTAGTTTGATCCATTTGTAACTTCTGCATATGCTCAACTGTGAAATCATCTCCAGCAGATAAGACCTCAGCAATCCGTTCATATCGATAAGGTTGTGCCCACACATTGCTTATGTGATATGGGTACGCATCACCAATAATTTTATTATTCGCCGTCGCTATAAATCCCTTTTCCGGATTAATAACAGTTGGTAATTCATCGAATGGAATGTAGCCTTTCCAATCATTTTCCTCTTCCCAGCCTTCAAGTGGTAGTAATGCATCATCTCCATTTTCATAAATGGGGATATTACCATTTGCCTTATATGCAATCGTTCCATCTTTTGATGCGAATACAAAATTTTGAGCAGGTGAGAGGAATTTTTCCAATCCTTTCTCA
This sequence comes from Virgibacillus sp. GM2-2, assembly GCF_055329585.1. NCBI lineage: Bacteria > Bacillati > Bacillota > Bacilli > Caryophanales > Bacillaceae > Virgibacillus > Virgibacillus sp. GM2-2. The sequence continues at coordinate 112,369 of NZ_JBUZWC010000006.1, forward strand.
AATTCATTCCAGTTAGAGGCACGATTGATTTCTAAAATTGCTTCCAGCTCGGTCGTAGGTTCTAGTGCGGTCCACCTCAAAGACATGACAGTATCCTTCATCTTTTCATTTGCAAAATCAGAAATAATTGGTCCGTGTCGTGTTTCCACAACCTGATAATCTATCGTTTCTCCATCTTTTACTTCGATTGGTTCGTTAATCACGGTCGCCTGTTCCCATTCGCCCTCATATAAAAATTCATATTTGTTATCAGGGTTTCTTTTTTCTAAGTATAGCTGTTGGACATCAGGACCAGTATTCGTGACACCCCATGCAATAGATTCGTTGTGCCCGAGAATTATTCCAGGGACCCCGGCAAAAATAACGCCACTTACATTCATTTCTGGTGTTTCTAGTTGCATCTGATACCAAATTGATGGGGTAGCAAGCCCGAGATGTGGATCATTTGCAAGAAGTGGCATGCCTGATTTTGATTTTTCTCCACTAACAACCCAGTTGTTACTGCCATTAAACGTATGTGGGATAATAGCTTTATCAAAACTTGCGGCGACGTCTACTTCATCTTCACTAATAATGGTTGGTTTGTTATCGGGGTAACTTGGGAATAATTCATACGCTTTTTCTTGCTCGAAATTGTTCAGAACATAGTAATTAAATGCTTGACGTTCCCAATGACCACCCAAATCAAATGCCATGTATTTTCCTATAGTTAGCGAGTCAATTGGTGTCCATTTTGCTGGTGTAGAGCCCATTAAGGTAAATTCAATTGGCAAGCTATTATTTTCTTTGGCTTGAGCAATATATGCATTTACACCATCCGCAAACCACTGTAATACTTGTTTTGCATCATCGGAATATATTTCATATGAAGCTTCAGCTGCGCGCCTTAGGCCAAGCGTACGAAAATATTTATCATGGTTAATTGCTGCCTCTCCAACTACCTCGCTAAGTGTGCCTGAAGCTTGCCGACGTGACATTTCCATCTGGAACATCCGGCTTTGAGCTTGGATATAACCCTGTGCCATGTATAGATCATGGGCATTTTGCGCCGTGATATTTGGTACACCATTTTTGTCGGTGATAACGGTTACTTCCTCTTTAAGTGCGGGTATCTGTATTTCACCTTCCACCTGTGCGAGCGATTTATTTATGTAGGCGTTTGCAAAAACAACTACTAATATACCAATTATTATCAATACTCCAAGTACAATAAGTAATATCTTCTTTTTATTACGTTTTTTCCTTTGTGGCTCAACAACAACCTCTTCCATTTGCAATTCATTTATCCCCCTTGTTATCTTTCTGTATAGTTATTATTCCACATAGGTTCTTAGAATTCCTTTTAAAAATGCGAATCAATAATTTCAATGTTCAATATGATAAAATATAGATAAATAGGTGATTGGAGCATATTTCGAAAAATGAAAGAAGCGGGAATTGCTAAGGATCGCGAGGTTTTACACAAATAGACATATTTTGCTAGAAAGGGGTTTATGATGGAATTTATTATGGATATGCTGATAGGGGTGGGAATTGTATTTATTGTACTTTTTTCGTTTGCAGCATATGTAGGATTTAAAAATAGAAAATAGGTGGAAAAATAATGTTACTAGAGTTTATTAGTGTATTTTTTATAGCATTCATAGTCATGGTAATTATCGCGTTTATTTTTAATACATACACAAAGAGAAAGAAAATGAACTACGGAATCTTACTAATGGAGAGTCTATTCATTGCAGCAATACTGACTTGGATTTTTTAAAGAAGCCTGGTACTTTTTCACGTCGGATGAAAAACTACCAGGTAATGTTGTTTTATCTTGGGTTGCGACACATACTTGGGATAAGGAAAATGTCTAAAATAAGCCATATCCAAAGAATTGCCAGTAGAAACCAGCCAATTAATATCCAAGCAGTCGCCCAGCCAATGACACCAAGTAAAATTTGCGCAATTCCAGATCCTACTCGTCCAGTATAAAATCGATGAATGCCTAATTGTCCTAAGAAAAACCATAATATGTATGCGAGTAAAATACTTCGTTGTGCTACCATAAGTTATATGCCTCCTTTCTCCTTGCTTCTACTGATTATGATAGTTTACGACAATCAAGTCAATTTCTTTGCATCTTTTTCCAAGGATTTTTTACTAATATATAAAACTATATTAAGGGGGAGAGGTAGTCTCCTAGAAGAAAAAACATCCTATACCACTATGTTTATGGTATAGGATGTTTTATGATTGGTAACCGTTACCGTTATTCAAACCTGCTTAAGCAAACATTAATAATATTTCCAAGCGTCTTGATAAAGTTGCACCAAGATTGGGCGGTTCATACGATTAATTGGGATATCATAGCCTTCAATATTTTTGTCAATATCTTTGCCGAATTCGAATAGTGAGTCAACCATATCGTCTCCTAAAAACTTCGTATCAACAGCGATATCAATATTCGAAATATCTATTTTATCACGAGAAGCCAAGGTAAAGCCCCAATTACCGAAACTTGGTACGTCTAGATGATAGCTTTCCGTATTCAATCCCGTTGATTGGACTGTTTGATTTATCGTCCAAAAGACTTTTGTCGCAAATACAGGGCTTGTCGATTGGATGGACACTTTTCCACCAGGAACTAAATGATTTCTCACCAATGAATAAAATTCCTTTGTATAAAGCTTATTTAATGCTTCATTGTTTGGATCAGGTAGATCGACAATAATTACGTTATAAAATTCATCAGTTTCCATTAAATAACGGAATGCATCGTCATGAATAATTTTAACGCGGTCACTTTTCAATGAACCTTCATTTAATCGAAGAAGGTCTGGATGTGTATTGGCAAGCTCTGTCATTTTTGGATCAAGGTCCACTAATGTAATATGTTGTGCATCATCGTACTTTAAAATTTCTCGAACTGCGAGTCCGTCACCACCACCTAGTACTAAAACATTTTTATGACTATTGGCTAGAGCCATCGGAATGTGTACCAAAGACTCATGGTATCGGTATTCATCGCTCTCTGAAAACTGTAATTGTCCGTTTAGGTATAGGCGAACATCACCTGGTTCCTTTGTAACTATAATCCGTTGGTATTTTGTTTCTTCATGGTAAACGATTGGATCAGCATATAATCGTTGTTCGAATTTATATGCATACGTTTCCCCGAATAGAAAGCCTAAAGCAAGAACCGCAACTAACGCTACTCCAACAACTTTATGTAATATAGGCTTGTATACTTCTTTTCGAAAGAGATAGGTGACGATCAACGCAACAAGTGCATTGATTGCAGCAACGAAGAATGCTGTTTTAATTAATCCAAGCATTGGACGTAGTAGCAATGCAAAACCAATCGAACCTATTAAGCTCCCAGCGTAATCGAAAAAAAGGACACGTGCTGTGCTTTTGCTTATGTCTTCACGAATTAATTCGACTCTCCGAATTAATATAGGAAGCTCAAGGCCAGTTAAAAAACCAGTAATAGCTATAACGATATATAAATATATCTGAGCAACTTCAGGACCAAAATACGAGAGAAAGAAAAAGAGTCCAAATATGGAAAATCCTCCAACTACTGCAATCAACAATTCAGCTTGGATGAAACGAGCAACAAGGGACTCTTTGATTCTCTCACTTAAAGCGGCTCCAATACCCATTGCCATGAGAAACAATCCTATTGTTATACAGTAAAATAGGACACTATCACCAAATAAGTATGCCCCAGCCGCGCCATAAAGTACTTGATAGACGATCCCACAAATCGAAACGATCCCTGATGAAATGTATAAATAGCGTTGTGCATTCACTGATCGTCATCCTTTCTATTGCCACATAAAGGTATCATTAGGTTATGCTTCCTGCAACAGCAAAACCAATAAAAACGCTTAAAGAAGCGGCTACAATTGCAACTGCCACATTGTTTTTCTTGATTTCATCTTCCACTTTAAACGGAGTGATAAATTCAAAAATAAAGTAACTCACAACCATCAATACAAAGCCGATTATTATCCAAATCGAAGCACCCCAAATACTTAAATTATGAGCAATGGATGCCTTCGTAATAATGCCAAGTCCTATCAACTTCCCAGCAAATTGTGTGCCAACAGCTATATTTCCATTTAAAAGTTCATCTTTATCGTTGTATGGAGTAATCCATTCGAAGATTAACATGCAAAGTCCAGCGATTATGAGCATAAGCACCCAATAGGTAACAGTCGCAAATAACTCATACATATCAAGAATTTCGGACCATTCAAAAGTAAACAATTTCCTCACTCCTTTTTTGTCTAACTTTAGCCAGGATGAACGTACAGTAAAGCCCGTACTATTTTCACCTGTCTATCTATTTGTACGTCGCTAGGCAGTCGCCTGCGCTTTTCTTTTTACTTTCCTGCTCCTGGGCCTCCGCCTCGAACTGGTTCAGCGGCCGTTGAACCGAAACGAACGGTTGGAATACCTGTATTTTTCACATAGCCATTACTACCTATATAACCAAAATAATAGTAACCATCGCCGTCACGTTCATCTAAATTCATATCAAAAGCATCCTCAGCGGTATCAGCAACACCATATGTAGTAAAATAATCAGTTGTATAGTTTTGCCTTACAAACTTTTCATCTGATACCTCTATGATTGAATCGTCAGTGTTTTCAATATCTTGATAAATTTGAACAAGATAATCATCGTATACCATTACTGTTCGGTCATCTTTATTCGAAATCTTTAATGGCTCTTCCTGTTTAGAAATAGAATTTGTTACTTGGTCAATTGAAGCTTGATAAGCACGAAATATCTGTGATTCATTACCAGCTTGATCATATACAAGATCCTGCATCGGATACAAGTTGTCTACCGTGTTAAGTGCTGAAGAACATCCAACTAATAGGATGCCTATACCAGCTATTAAACTCGAAAGTACCCATTTTTTCAAAAAATCACCACCTTGTATTTTATGTTGCAGGCCGAAGTAATAAACTTCCAAGTGCCCAGTGTGTTTCATTAATATCTGGTAACCACTTTGGAGGGAAATTTCCCTTTACATCAAACGTGTCTTTTTTCGTTTCACCGTTATCCAGTTTAATAACGCGAGTGATTGTAAATGAAAAATCAATCCACACATCGTAAGGGTATGTGGCCCATTCCACACCATTTTCGTTGTCCACGTTGATAGGTTCAACTTTTTTATCGTTTAGGTATGGGATGAATTTCTTATTTTTCACGATATATTCAATGGAATCTATTTTATCTGGATCTGTTTTCTTTACTTCGTAGACCTTAGCCAAATTTGTTTCTTGTACAAGATGACTATGAAAATAGTTATCTATTTCTTCCCATTCATGCATATCTAAACTATGTAGGGCTGATACAGCTTGACTAAGTAAATCTTTTTCCTCGGGTTCATAATTCTCATCAGTTATGTAGTCGTCATACGAAATCGAAACATCATCAGTTTTTCCTTCCACACCTTTTACTTTAATATCGCCAGGTAACAAGAAACCAATTAACATGAAAATACCAAATAAGACAACGATTCCGATTAGAGTGCCCTTTACAATCTTTTTTAACTTCTTCATATATTCACCCCCAATTAGCCATTATTCCGTTTCCAATTATAGCATAAAATTGACCGCTTTTTTCCAAAAATTTACGTATTTATCTAATGAATATATCTATTAAAATGTGCGTAAATAAAAAGGTGAATTTGATAATCATAAGTTAATCTATGACGACATAATAGTAGGTTTTGTTCGTAAATTTTGTTGCTTTTTTGCCTTCGTAATTGAAGAAAACTGCGAACTAATGAAAATTTAAGTTTATGGTAACAGCAACGATGATTTCCGCTGCGCGCAAGGCTAGTGAAGGAACATTTTCGACCGTACTGGAAAGATTGCACGCAGGATGTCAGCTTGCGGACACACGATCCCTTATTTGTGAAAAAAAAGGGTAAATGCGGTTGTTATCGGACTCAGGATTCCTTATTTGGGTAAAAACAGTTGAAAATCATGCTTTTTAGCTGAATAAGGAATCGTGTGTCCGTAAATCCTCAAAATAAAGACAAAAAAGGTAAATAAGGCATCCTCAGTCCGATACCAAGCCGTGTCCCTTGACGTACTATTGCTAGCCCCCTGCTTAGTTCGCAGTTTATGTATTTTGTGACAAAACAGTAACCCTTTAGTAACAGCCTAATAAAAAGAACGCCACAAAAATGTGGCGCTCTTTCTGTTATTTAATTACATCCAAGCTGCGCCAACAATGATTAGAAGGATGAATAGTACGACGATTAGTGCGAATCCATTTCCCGCACCGTATCCACCTTTTTTCCAGCAATGATCATATCCAGCACCAGCAACTGGTCCGTTATAGCCATATCCTGCATTTCCGTAAGACATAAAAATACCTCCTATTAATTAATTTTTAAATTAAATTTAATATCCGTACCCAACGTAGGAAGCACCTACAATGATTAAAAGGATAAATAATACTACGACAAAGGCAAATCCTCCGCCATAACCTCCTACAGCTTCACTCATCGAAAATCACCTCCATAGCCTTATACCATTACCATATGTGGATAATTGACTATTGATATGGACATTACCCCAGATTTTAGGTAATTTGGGCTGTATGCAATATTAATCTATTTCAACATTCCGTGGTTTCTTTTTAGGAGTGGTGATTGTTAAGATTCCATTATTAAAATTAGCTTTTGTATTTTCTTCCGAGATTGTAAAAGGGAGCGAAACAATACGTTCCATCTTATTCGAAGATTCTTTGATACTTTGCTCGTCGTTTATAACATCAATTTTTTCTACGGAAATACGAAAAACGTTTCCGATGATATCTAAATGTATTTGATTTCGTTTATAGCCTGGTAGTATCGCTTTTACGATTACATCGGTACTTGATTCCGTTACTCTAACCTCGAATGACTTATGGTTGAATAAAGCATCAAAATTTTTAAAGGAGTCATTAAAAAAGGAATCCATTTGATTTAGAAAGTTGTTTACTGAGGATTTCTGAAAAAACTTAGACAGGTCGTTTTTATTCGAATCCACTTTGATCACCTCATTACTTCTAATCTATAATTATAAAATATGCTAAATAATAAAAGCGTGGTGGGCGTGTAAACTAATTTTAAACTAAGATTTTTAGTGGAAACTGGCAAATGTCTCGTCAAATATAGCATGTGACGGAGTTCTCTTATACAGGAATTTTTAAAATTGATACTGTTTTACAGTTCTAGTAAAAACGAAATTATTGGTCATACTAACTTTGTAATTAATAATGCGGAGGGATATGTGTGCCTAAAAAAACAAAAAAGGTTGATCCAAAAGATAGTCGCAACATTGCTGAAAAAAGCTATGAGCCATCGAATTATAAGGGAAAGTCTCAATTTGAGGAAGGGTTAGCTGAAACCCATGAGCAGGTATCAGACGATTATGCAGAAGGAACAATAGATCAAAAGTTAGACTAACAAAAAATGAGGAGCTCCATAATTGGACTCCTCCATTTTGTTTATTGATTATCATGCTTCCAGGTTGTATCTTTACTACTGACAGGACAGGCAGGAAAATCTTCATCTTTATTTAATTTAGCCTTTTCACCCGATTGACAGATGTAATTTCCAGTTTCCGGAACACCTTGACCAGTACGGTATTCACGATATTGGTCACTCATGAGTAACACCTCCAAATAGTTATTCTTTACTAAAGTGATATTTTCATTCGGTTATTAACTAGAGTGAATAATCATTTTTTCTTTCTGTATATCCAATCCAGCCGACCAATTCCCATTGTGGTTAACTAGACACCAATCTAATGTATCTTTGATTGTTTCTTCCCTAGAACGGAATTTCAGTCCTGAAGCAATTGCTAGATCGGAACTTGCGTCCATCATTCCAGCTAAGTTTAGATGATTTGGTAACCAAAATGGCAACTCAATCCAGGGTTCAACTTTTAATTCCAACAATAAGGACTCGTTAATCCAGTGAAGCCTTGTGTTCGTTGGTGAATGATTCTCTTGACACAAAGTAAGAAATTCTCTAAATCCAATTGGTTGGGTTGGCCCTGCTGCATTATAAACTCCAGTCAGATCTTGTTCGACAGAGTTTAGCATCCACTCAACCAAGTCGCGAACATCGATAAATTGTACACACGTATCCTTCGTCACATTTGGCACTACAATATCTCCACCCTGATGCATTCTCCATGGCCAATAAGTGAAGCGGTCAGTCGGATCATGTGGACCCACAATTAAACCAGGACGAATAATAAGATTGTTATTAAAACGCTTCGTTACAAATGACTCACATTCTGCTTTATTGCTTGCGTAATCACCTTTCCCATATTCATGTAATTCATTTGTTTCAACTACTGGGCCTTTGCTCAAATCTTTATATGCACTAATACTTGAAACAAATACATATTTTGTACATTTATTGACTAGCTGATCTGTTGAACGTTGTACATGACTGGGTTCTCGTCCCGATGTGTCAATCACCACATCCCAGTTTGCTGATAAAAGATTAACGTCATCAGTTCCACGATCACCCTTTATATGTTTTACTCCTTTAACATTTTCTAGGAAATTAGGATTTGTTTTGCCACGATTAAATAGCGTAATTTCGAAACCACGTGCTAAAGCCTGTTCCGCGATATGTCTCCCTAAAAATTCCGTTCCACCTAAAATAAGCATTTTCATTTCAATTTCCCCCAGTGATAGTTTATGAAGCCATCATATATTGCATAGTAGATTGTACTTGCTGTTGAACGTATAAAGCTGGAATAGAAGCATTGTCCGTTAGCATACTAGCAATAAGCTGTACGTCACCATTTTGTAATGCGAGGCTATATAATTGAACACGTAATACGTCATCCTCGTCGCCTATTTGATTGTTTACATTGGCTTTAACTTCATTTTTTATTTTTTGTCTTGCTCGAAAAAGAGTTGCTTTTACAGCGCCAACTGTTTGATTGGTTACTAATGCAATTTCTTTCAAGCTACATGAAAGCACATCGGCTAAAAGAAACATAATTTGTTGATTTACTGTTAGGTTTGCCACGATTGTATGTAGTAATTGTGTGAAATAGAAAGAAGATACAGTGTCAGTTGATTCTGTAATGCGTTGATTTTCGTCATCATATGGAATTGTAAGTAATCTTTTTTTCTAGTCTGATCAATCAAAGTGTTTCTTGCAGCGGTTGTAAAAAATTGATTTGTCATATATCTTGGTTGCTTGTTTTTCCAATGCAAATATGTTTTTAACCAAGTGGTTTGCATAAGATCCTCAGCATCGTATTTGTTATTTGTAACGTTTTGACAAACTTTCCATGTGGATGGGGCAGCTTGTGTCCATGCTTTATTAAAAATTTCGTTCATTAATTACACTCCTTTTCACTTTCTCCTTTCATAGTTATAAACGAAAAATAGGGGAGAAAGGATACGATTTCTTTAAAATATTTTTAAATCATGTATTTCTTAGAAAACCACTTAACATACTTTAGAATATTTTTTAATCGGATGTGAAAACTAATTTCATGTGTTTGTGTAAATGTCTTGTATTAAGGTGGTAGAAATGAGTAGTTATCAAAAATTAATCGAAGAGAATTCAAATAAATTAAATCAAGCATTTAATGAACAATATCATATTTGGATGGAACATGTACTATTTACATGGCGTTGGTGGATTGGTGTTGGAATTATTGTTTTGTGTATAATAGCATGGATTTGGTTAGTTCATAAAGAAAGTTTAGACCGTTTTTTATTTGTAGGATTTTTTGTAGCATTGATAACATCATTCTTGGATCAGTTGGGTAATTTTTTTGGTCTATGGGGGCTTCGGTATGAGGTCTTTCCAGCTGTTACATATATTACATGGGATCTCTTTTTTATTCCAACACTTGTTGTACTTCTAATTCAATTCAAGCCGAGAATAAATCCATTTATTAAAGCATGCATATTAGGAGCATTAACCTCATTTGTAGGACTTCCATTGATGGCGTGGCTAAACATTTACAAATTGTCCAATTGGGAATATATTTATTCCTTTCCGATTCAAGTAATAATTTATTTACTCGCTCATTATTTTAGTACTAGAAAAAGGTTTGAACCGATTGAACAGTAACAACATCAATTATAAAAATGGAGCTGTTAAAAATCTGAGTTTTCTTCCGTATTCAACAGAAAGAAAAGAAATAACAAATCCGTAGTTGAAATAAAGTGCGAACTAGTGATAATTCAAGTCTGTAGTAACTGCATTGTTGATTTCCGCTTCGGCAAAGGCTAGTGAATCAAGCGAACTGGAATGATTGCATTGCAGGATGTCAGCTAGCGGACACACGATTCCTAATTTATGAAAAATAAGGGTGAATTTGGTTGTTATCGGACTCAGGATTCCTTATTTGGGTAAAAATAGTTGAAAATCATGTTTTTTAGCTAAATAAGGAATCGTGTGTCCGTTAATCCTTAAAATAAAGGTAAAAAAGGTAAATAAGGAATCCTCAGTCCGATACCAAGCAGTGTCCTTGACGTACTATTAGTTCAGAATGTTTAGTTCGCAGTTTACGTATAAATGAACACAGCGTCAACTAGTTTTTTCATATTAATGTAGAATAAAATGAAGGGGGGGAGAAGAAATTAATGATTATATCGGATGAATTATACGGTGAATATAAAATAGAACGTGTACTTGAAGAATTAGTTAATAGTAAACCTATTAAGCGTTTGCAAGGTATTCATCAAGGTGGAGCGAGTTATTTAGTAAATGAAAAATGGAATGTATCGCGATATGACCATTCGATTGGTGTCATGCTTTTAATACGAAAACTCGGAGGTTCAATAGAAGAACAAATTGCTGGATTACTCCATGATGTTTCGCATACTGCCTTTTCGCATGTCATCGATTTTGTTTTGAATAATCAGGATGAAGACTACCATGATAGAATAGTAGAGGATGTTATTACAACATCAGAAATCCCAACTATACTTAATAGGTATGGTTATAGCTACAAAGATATATTAATAAATGATTCGAAATGGACAATTCTTGAACAACCTGCACCAGAATTATGTGCAGATCGAGTCGATTACACCCTCCGAGATATGTTGAGTTATGGAAAAATTTCTTTTAGTGAAGTACAGAAATTTCTAGATAAGATAATATTAGTTGAGGGCAAGATGTATGTAAAAGATATAATAGCAGCAGAATGGTTTGTAGAAACCTATTATAAAGAAGTAATTGATTTTTTCATGAACCCATTAAATATTTATGGATATGACAGGTTAGCAAAAACTATTAAGTTAGCATTAGACAAAAATCTATTAGTTTTGGATGATATGTTGAAAGAAGATGAAGAGGTTATGTCTATATTACGGTCGTCAAAAGAGGTAGATGTACAGCATCTTCTTGAGCAAATTCATCAACATGTAAAAGTAGAAATAAACAAAACCAATTACGATATACATAGAAAAAATAAAATTCGACTTATAAATCCATCGGTATTATACCAAGAAGAACTAGTCCCAGCATCAAAATTATCCAAAAGAGTCAAAGAAATGAATGAAAATGCTTATCTAAAAGCAAGTGAAGGTGTTTATGTAAAGGTTGTGTCAAGTTAAAAGGCGGATTTTCATCCGCCTAAACATTCATACTGAAACGATTTCTAATGTTTTACCGGTTTCTAATAAGCTTTTTAAATTGCTTAATATTGCAGGCCATCCGTTATTAAACCCTTCAAACGTATCGTCCTTATTAACTAAATCTGAAGATAATAAGTTTTCATGCTTTAGTTTCAATTTTACTGTAGAGCCCATTACTTTTAATTCAAATGTAACTTTTGTAGGCTCTTCACGAGGTGTTTCATCATGTACGTATGTCCACGTGAAAGATAGCTCATTGTATGGTATATACTTTAGAATTTTGCCGTGATCCGTTACTTCTCCATCACGAGAATAAGTGATGGGTTCTCCCTCTTTCCAGCTCGATTCAATTTTGCTACCAAAGAAATATTGCTCCGTATACGCACTGTTCGTCAAAGCATCCCAAAGTTTTTCTTTTGTTGTTTCTATGTAAGTAACATACGTGAAGTTTGTGTCAGTCATTCGTATCCTCCTTAGATAATTAACTATTTATATTAGTATAATTCAATCACCTCTTTTTTGCACAATACCTATTAACTGCTGTGTGATTCCTATTATCAATTTTGCACGTAACGGATCTGGAGTCCGCTTAGCTCAATTTTCTAAAAATGCTGATGTTTATTTTTTCATATATTGGTATTATAGGGATTAGATGTAAATGGTTTCAAAGCATTATTTTACACGGTTAACTGTTGATGAGATGGAGGGGAAAGAATGAGTACAGGGTCATCAAAGGAACGGCATCAGCTTGTTCATGAGGAACTACTTAAATTAGTGAAAAATAAATACATATCTGAAAAGGCTTTTGTGACAGTCATGCGAGCACATAGAGATTATTATACAAACCTGGAGAAGGTAGAAGATGCTGAACATGTTGAATTTCAAAAGGATCATAAGATAAATGCGACAAGTCAGAATGAAAAACAGGAAGTACCAGTAAAAGTTAACAAAACGCGTTCTCCACAAGAGGTACGTGAGCGCAACATTACATGGTCATTGAATCTTGGTGTGATCATGCTTTTAATTGGTGGATTGGTACTCGCGACGAGTACATGGGATACGCTTGGCAATTGGACTAAAACAGGGTTAATTGCATTTGTTTCTTTATTATTTTTCGGGCTTGCATATGTGACAAGAACAATATTAAAAATAGAAAAAACGGCGTTTGCTTTTCATGTTTTGGGTAGTTTATTTTTACCTATCATTATTTTATCTGCCGGATACTTCGAGCTGTTTGGTTCCTACTTTTCATTTGATGGAAAAGGACGTTATTTGTTTGGTGCTGTTGGATGCCTTGTTATCTTACCAGTATACCTATTTTTGGCAAACCGTTTGGCTTCGAGGTTATTCATTTGGTTTTCCTACATAACTATTAGTATTTTTGTCAGTTTTCTAATCGCGGCATTGTATCTGCCTGTCGATGGCTTTTACTTAGGAATCATGTTGTTTAACGGATTACTAATAATTGCTTACCAGTTACTGAAAGCCAAGAAACGTTTTCAAGCATTTGTGAAAGAATTCGTTTACTACATCCAGGCAAATTTAATTCTATCAACTGTACTTATGCTTTTTATTTATGAGCATGAGTTATTCCACGGTTTCAACTTAATTTTAACAGCAGCAATGTACATGGCAATGGTATTTGTGGCAAATCAGAAAGAATACCACTTTGTATTTAGTGCCTTGCTTATATATGGTGTCTATCAGTTAATTGAGTTTTCTGTATTAGATCACATTGGTGCAGTGTTCTATGCATTGCTTGGATTTGTTTTTGTTGCAGTTCCTAATGTAATTCCTAAAGCTATTTCTTTACAAAAATCATTTCGTGTAACGAGTGCAGTAGTCTCCGTTATTGCATTTCTATATATTTCTCTTGAAGGTCTTTTGCTACGAATGGGTGACCCGTCAATAGTTTTACTGCTTGCATACGTGATAATTTCGATGAACTTTACCTTTTTAGCAAATGTCAGTAATAGAGCTTTGTTTCGATATCTGAGTCCAATTTTCTTTATAGTAGGTTTATTTGAGGCAGTGCGCCTAGTGCAAGAATTAGTTGCATATGATTTTGTCAATCTTGTATTTTTCATTGCTAGTTGCCTATTTTTTATATGGTTCGGTTGCTTGATAAGCTGGTCTTTTTTCCAACCAGTGAAGCAAAGCACTCGGGATGTAGCTTCAGTTGTTATGTTCTTATGCATCTATATAGGATTTTCCTTTGGTGACTTCTGGCAGTCTGGAACAATGTTATTAATTGTTAGTATCATAGCACTATTTATTGATCGATTTGAAACAAGAAATGCTTTTACAAAAAATGCAGTATCCTCATGGATTCAAGGAATATCTTTAGGATTTTCTATCGTATTGTTTTATGCAGAACTTCATCATAACAGTGTTTATGATTTCATTGATTCATTACCAGCTGAAAGTCTAGTCCTTGGTGGCATATTTGTGTTATTGATAAGTATTCTTTGGAGATACATGAAGTGGGATGTATTTTATAAAAATTCATTTTTTGTTGCACAAGGATTTTATGCGTATGGTATGCTTCTAACATTTTCAGGGAATTTTGATTCAGTAGTTAGAGCTTGGATCATACTTGGTGGTGTAGGGATGGCTTATTTACTATACAAAAAAGTGAATTGGATAGCTATGCCTTATGTTATTAGTAGTTTATCTCTTGTGTTTTATCTTGCATTAATTCAAGCGATACATGTGAAATTAGATTTTCACGAAGAATTTTTCCTATACATCCAATTGGTGTTAGGGGCATTTTTACTATTGGGAATAGGTGCGACTATCAAAAATAAGGATTTCAAACTAATGAGAAGCTTTTGGTGGGTTGGCCATATTTATTTGCCGATGTCATTAGTTGTAAGTTTATTGTTTTACGGTGAAAATGCTGTATGGTCATTTGGTATAGCACTCATGCTTTATATAGCAAGTGTCCATCAGGTGAAAGTAGAATGGAAATTGAAACTATTTCTCTACGCAAGCTTTACATCGCTTTGGATTATTATTAGTTTGACAATGATAATCTTCGAATTGGAAAAACAAATGCATTATGGTTATTTATTTACGAGTATGATTACTGCTTTTCTCTGGTTATTGAGTAAAGGTCATTGGACAAAACGAATCGCATATTATCTAGTTCCATTTTCGTTGTTGGGGCTGGTTTCGTTTGTAACTGCATCACCAGTTGATTTTGAATTATTTATCACTACCTTACTTTATGGTGCAGGTCTTTTATTTGTTTTACACAAAGAAAAATGGGATGTAGTAAATGTATTTCCGCTTGTCAATATCTACTATGCTTTATGGTTGTATAGTGATTTAGGCGATCATACATTTATCTATGTCGCGCTGTACGGTGTTTTACTTTGTGTGGTCGGACTAATGACTTATTCAACAATTTATCAGAAGTCTAAAGATAAGGGTCAATTATTTTTGATAGATTGGTATTCAATTATCGGGCTTATCGCTTTCATAAATATGTACTTTTTACTAGAAAATTCCTTATGGACAAAACTTTTACCAGGATTCTTGATTGTGATTTATCTCTTTATGCAAAGAAAACGAGTTGCACGTGTTCCAGAAAAATGGCTGGTTTTTATGGCGTATATATATTTATTCCAACCGTACTACGCGGTACTCGGGCATTATCAACTTCCTTCATTGATTGAGAGAGAGTTGTATGTTTTGCCGTGGGTACTTCCTGCGATTTATTTGAAAAAAATACTAGATGAGCGAAAAAGAGTATTGGTGGGTCGAATACAATGGGCTCTATTATTAATGATTGCATTACTTCTCGTACAGGATGGATTAGCAAGTAACACGATCTATGATGCACTTATTGTAGGAGGCTTGTCATTGATATCAATGGTAGGTGGAATGGTTTATCAAATAAAGTCATTTTTCTTTGTTGGGGCAGGCGTGTTATTGCTGAATTTATTCCTTCAAACTAGACCGTATTGGGGGAATATGCCGTGGTGGGTATATTTACTTGTTGCAGGATCTATTTTAATTGCAGTAGCGAGTTATAATGAATGGCACAAACAAAAGACATCTACCGGTAAAGAAACATTCATCTCTAAGTTTAATAAAAAAGTAGTGCAGAAAATGAAGAGTTGGGATTAATTTTTGCTTGTAACATGCTAAACTGAAAGAAATGATAAAAAAGGATGGTTTACTAGTGCGAAAACCTACAGCAAAAACGGTCATGCATAGCTATCCAGGAATGGTAGCGCTTGTGACTGTAACACATAATAATAAGACGAATATAATGGCTGCCGGTTGGCATTCGTATATTTCGTATGAACCACCAATATATGGTGTAGCCATTGGCAGAGAACGATATACGTATGAGCTCGTGAAGAATGCTGGTTGCTTTGCGATTAACTTTTTGCCGTTTGAAAAAGCGCAATTTATTCAAGAGGCTGGAGTATACTCTGGTGATGATCGTAACAAATTTGATAATGGAAACATGATGTACGACAAAGGAATTACAATAGAAGCACCGATTCTACAAGATGCATATGTTGCATATGAATGTAAGACAATCGATGTTAATTCTTATGGTGATCATGACTGGTTCGTTGGAGAAATTACACAATGCTATCGTAATGACGAATTGTTTTTAGAAAACGGGCTTCCTAATTTTGAAAAACTTGAAATACCGCTTTATCTTGGACGGTCATCTTATGCAAAACTGGACAACCAAAGTAGTATAAGTACGTATAAATTGGATAAGTGAAAAACAGTCATCTCATTTGCTAATTGGAGCAGAGGGGTGACTTTTTCAATGATAGCAAAGAATAATTAGATTTTTGTGTTAAAATGATAACAAAGTAGGGGGTTGACGAAAGATGAGATTTGAAAAGTTATTTTTCCTTATTGCCGCAGGTGGATTCGGAGGCATACTAGTTTATACAATTTTTGACGACTTAACAGATATAGTTTTACTTGGGGTTATTATTGCATTCTTAATCGATTTTAAGTTAAACAAGAATTATCAAAAAGGGCATAATCAGAAAGATTTCTCCGATGAAAAAGATTACCCTGGTTATCGTGATTAATAAGAATGAAGGGGAAAATTTCAATGTCCATTGTAAATACGCTTACTTACATTGCCAGAGAATTAAACAATTATACTATTGATTGGGCAATCGGTGGTTCGGTTTTGCTCTATTTTCACGAAATAATCGATGTACCAAATGATATTGACATTATCGTTTCAGAAAAAGACTTTAACCAGTTGAATAAACATATGAAGAAGCTAGGATTAGAGAAGAATACGATACATATCGAGCCATTCCGAACCAAGTCTTTTAGCAAATATGAAATACAAAAGATTGGTATTGATATAATGAGTGGTTTTGCAATCAAGCACGATACGGGCGTATATGAGATGATTTTCAATATAAACTCCATTGTATCGAACGAAAAATTAAATGGGGCTCGTATTCCGTTATGTTCCTTAGAGGATTGGTATATTCTGTATCAGTTAATTCCAAATAGGGAAGAAAAGACAGCACTAATTGAAAAATCATTGAAAGAAAACGGTGTCCAGCATCCCAAATTGCTTCATCAGGCACTAAAGCAAGTATTACCTCAAGAGGTTAGATGTAGAGCAAAAGATTTATTGGAAAATGGAGAGGACTTATTGTAAATATTGAGAGATAATGCGATTTGTTTACGGCCTATCAATAGGAGTGAATGTATATGGAAAGGCTATTATTAGAAGGTTGGTTACCGATAATACTAGCGGGTGTCATCACTTGTTTTATCGTTATATTCCTCGCAAAAACTATAGGAAAACCAATTCTTTACGCTATTTCTGCAGTCCTTGTAATCATCTGTTTAGGTGCGTTGTTATATAGTATTTTTGCAATCGGTGGATGGGCAGGAATGGGACTAGGTTTCTTTGCAATATCAGTTTTTTTAGGAATATTGGTTGGTGTCTTTATTAGTTTGTTTTTCTAAATGATGGTTGTTTGTATTAATTACGATAACTTTTACATAATAGATCCAAGTATTTAATCGGAGGAATAGAATGACTGAACAAATTAGGAAAATAATTAAAACGATGCCAGAAGAGAATGTAAAATCACTTCTCTATCAAATAAACTTGCTTTTAGAGATGACGAGGGAGTCTGCATATACTGAAAGTCAGTTTTCAAAAGATATAAAAAAACTATTCGATATGGTTCAAGCGAGTCACATACAAAAACAAGAACAAAAACTTAATCGGAATGCGATTCATATTGTTTTTGGCGACTCTATTAAAGGTGCGTTAAAAGTGGCTCTAACGGATATGGGGCTGGATACCAAAGAATACGTCATAGCCATTACAGATAACTTTTCCATCGGTCCGATTAACAAGCTAGATAACGCTGATGGAATTGCTTATCGAAAGAATTGGTTACAAGATCATATTAACCTTGATGATGATTACATAGATGACTACATCCACAGATTTACAGACACAATCCAACAAATTATGGATATTCCTAGTGATACCCCGATCTATTTATGGACTGGGGAAAACGCCCATGAGCAGACAGCATTACGGTTTGTTTTAAAGATAATGGCTCATAGGAAAAATTGCATTTACATATTCAATACAACAAGAGCTGTTGATCAATTATTCAATCAATCAGAAGTTATAATTCGTTATTTACATACTGGAGAAATTCCCCCTCATCGATTACAGATTATTTATGAATCATCAGTCTCAGATCCTATTACCATGAGGTTAAGAGAACAGTTAGAATCTGAATGGGATCAACTAGCCGAGGACCAACGAATGCTACGCACGTGGAAAAAGGGGGCTATATTCCAGGTTGAGGAAAAGTTTTATGACCATTTTATCATGTCTGCAGTGCATGAAATTCATCTTAAGTATGAAAATCATGTGTTTATAAAAGCAGCAAGGGTAATTGGAAAGGCAATCGGAGAAATCGAACAATATATCGGGGATTCTTTCCTAGAATATAGACTAAGGGAGCTTATTTTTCAAGGAAAGCTAACAATCAAAGGCATCCCGAAAGCAATGAGGTACTACAGTGTAAGAGATAAGGAATGGGGGAGTGAGAATGATGGAGAAAAATAAAAAAATTGAAAAACCAAGAAAATGGGATATATTTGTTGAGATGATTACCTATGTACCTGAATTAATTATTTTCCCATTCAAATTAGCGTTTAGAGGAATAGTGGGTATTTATCGCTTTTGGAATTAAAATACGAAGAGGCTGGGACAAAAGAAATCCTATCAAGTAAAATCACGAACAATGAGCTATATTTCCGGAGCGGTTTTATTACGCAATTTATATTATTGTTCGGATTTACTTTGATAAAAATACTTATGTCTCAGCCTCGCTTTTCTTTATTATTGTTGAGATTGCTGTGTTTGTGCTTGTTGCTGTGCCTGTTGGAGCTGTTCCATTGAAACTACTTGTGCCTTGCTTTTAACATCTTCAGGAACAGTAATTTTTTCTTCAACTTTTCCTTTAATGTCCATATTCATATCCATATTGATAGTCATGGTTGCACCGTCTTTTGTCATTTCCATTGTCATTTGCTGTTCCATTTTCTTTTGTTCAAATGATTCTTTGTCAATATAGAAAACTTGTTTTAATCCTCTAATTTTCATGTTTTCCATCACATTCGGAATACCCATTTGTTGAAGCTGTTGCATGACACCTTTTGTTTGCTCTTTAATAACGTCCATCACTTTTGATGATGCCTTTTCATTAAGGTCCATTGTTACAACATACATATTATCTTGCTCTTCCATTGTAATGATATCTTTTGCATTACCCTCGGAAGAAATCTGATCAAGCATTTTTGTGAATTGTTCCATTGTCTGGGATGGATTTTGACCTTGGCTCTGCTTTTGAAGCTGGTCAAGATTCATACCTTCAATTGCAATCCACTGTTCTTGTGGTGTTTTTGTGTACATGGTTCCGTCCACATAGTAATTTTCAACAGGGATCTGTTGACCTTGCATTTTCATTGTACCAGTCATGTACATTGTAATTGGATCCATTGTCATTTTTGTATCAATAGAATACGTTTGATCTATTGTAAATTTCTGATCACCTTTCGAAGCGTTTATTGTTTGTGTTCCATCAACTACATAATGCATTCCAGGCCAGTCTTTCATAGCCTCACTTGATTTTGTAATAACTTTTTGTGGTGTTAATTCTTCTTTCTTTTCTTCTGTTTTTGGTGCTTCTTCTGTTGAGCTATTGTTTTCTCCGCCGTTACTACTTTCATTTTGGTTTCCACCACATGCTGCAAGTATAGTAAGCATTACTAAAATAAATGCAGCAGCTAACATTTTTTTCATTCTGTTTTCTCCCTCCATGTATCTGGTGATTTCTTTGATTTGTACCCTATTTTCACGTGAATTAACCCATTTATTATGAAAATTTACGAAATGGATACAAATAGGTTGGTGACATCATATAGTACGAAAGAGTAAACGAAAGGTTTCATAAAAATTTCCGATATAAATGTACGAATAGTTAGATTTTTATGTTAAGATAATTGTACTTATTATAGGGGTTTTTTTATGAAGTTAGTTAGGTGTAACGAGGTGTAAGAAGTGTACTTATTGTTGTCAATTTTAGTAGGGTTGTTTATCAGTTTTATTTTATTTATGTTGGGACCGTATGTAGGGGGAGTTATTGCTCTTGGCATTGTTTTGGGTTGTCTATTTAGAGGATTATACTTATTAGAAAGTATGTATGAAGCAATGTCTATATCAACATTACAAAAGGATAAAGTTCAGAAAGCATACGAAGATTACGTGCAAACTAATCATACAAATGAAGAATAAGAAGGGTCGATGAACTAGTTGAGACAGAAAAAGCGATATTTAATTTTGTTTACAATGGTTGTTTTACTGCTCGGCTATTTCATATTTGGATTTCGTGCATCAGCTTATGGTGGATTCCCAGTACCTAAAGAAGCTAGAATGATAAAAAATAATGGAGAAAAATCAGTCGAAGAGTATGAATGGTGGCTAGCTTCTGAGGAAAACGGACTACCTCTTTACTACCAAGCAGTGATAAATCTGAAAGGTTGGAAAAAGTTAGACCAAGTGGGTGCGATGTCTACATATGAGAAAGATAATAATAAAGTGAATGTTATTTTCTTAGAAAACTACTTATCTGTACGTTCAGTTGAACGTTAATGTTAGTAATAATCTGTTAGTAAACGAAACATAAGGAAAGGAAGAAACGAATTGGACATCAGGCTCTCTGAGCAAAAGATTATTGACTGGGCAAAGGGCAATCATACAGAGATTGGACTCAACGAATCTACTATTACTGCAAAATATATTCGGAATCCGGGTGGACTTGTAAATCAATCCTATCTTTTATCAGATGGAATTACTAAATTACACGTGAAACTAGCCAATCAGCGAAAGTCACATAAACTTAAAAAGTGGGTTAAGGTAAGTGATTATTTATCTAGGCATTATCGTGCTCCGAAGCTTATAAAAGAAATACATGAAGAAGTTATTCCTGGATTTACAATTGGATTAGTTTTTAACTTTTTGGAGGGTAATCCATTAAGTAAGGTTGATTATACGAGAGAAAGCTTTCAATTTATCCTAGAAACAATTCAACGATTACATCACGATAAGGATATCCGCAGTTTGATCGATAATAATAATTCGCTTACCTATGCAGATGCTTTTATCGAAGAATATATATCCCGCTTTGATGAAGACTTAGAAATTATTAAAAGCAACAGACATTTACTGGATTTTGTAACTGACAACACGCTAGATTGGTTTTTTAGAGAGGTAGATTTTTTGCGGGAAAAGGTTATTAACTGTTCCATTTTTTCAGAGGTAGCGTCAGATGTTGTACATAATGATTTGCATTGGAGTAATATTTTAGTAGGTCAGAATAAAGATTTTGGAATTATTGACTGGGATGATATCTCAGTATCCGGTGACGCTGCAATGGATTATTCTGTTTTATTATGGCCACTTTACGAAACGGAAGAATGGTTATTTTGGAAGAGACAGCTTAAATTTTACTTAGATAATCAAGTAATGACAAGATTAGAGTGGTATTTCCGTGCAAAACTTCTTGACGATGTAATCGATGTATTGGCTGACTATGTAGATTCCGAAAATATTCCTGAATTAAAAGAAGAAATCCAAGCACGAAATCGAAGGATTCACTTAGATGCGTATGCTAAATATGTGAAACAGTATGGAATTACAAAGTAGAAAGGAGTTATATAGTTGTACGGTAATCAATTTATTATTTTTCTAAGAAAATAGATTTATAGGTTTCATTACAAATAACAAGGTTTATGAAGATACGTATCGAATTTATTGAAAAAAGATTAAAACAGTGGAGTAGTTGTTATGAAAAACAAACTATTGGATTATATTTCATCGATTGAATTAGATGGAAGATTTGTTTTAGGAATTGATGGTCTGAGCCGATCAGGAAAGACGACATTAGTTAATGATATCGAATCAGTATTAATTGAAGAAAGTATTCCTTTTCATATTTTTCACATCGATGATTTTATCGTTGAAAGAGAACGACGTTACAATACAGGTAACGCTGAATGGTATGAGTATTATTATTTACAATGGGATGCCGAAAAACTATTACACCATTTTTTTACGAAAATAAAACAATCAAATCAACTAAATCTTTCATATTATAACGACAAAACAGATCAATTAACTGAAAAACAATTGGTTCTTCCTACAAAATCTCTAGTCATTGTTGAGGGTGTGTTTTTACAGAGACCGGAGTGGAGAAAGTTCTTTGATTTCATTGTATATCTTGATTGTCCAAGGAATAAACGATTTCAACGAGAACGTGAATTCACTCAACAGAAAATCGATAAATTTAAAAGTAGGTATTGGAAAGCAGAGGAGTATTATTTAGAAATGATAGATCCTATAAAGCATGCAGATTTGGTAATAAAAAGTTAAAGGGAGGACAATAAATCATGTATGAATTAAAAACAAAACAAAATGATAACAGTGTTATTGAATTCATTGAAAATGTGGACAGCCCAAAGAAACGGGAGGACGCATACAAACTACTAGACATTTTTTCTGAAACGACTGGCTATCAGGCTAAAATGTGGGGCTCAAGTATTATTGGGTATGGTTCGTATCATTATAAATACGCATCAGGGCACGAAGGTGACGCACCACTTGTTGGTTTTTCTCCGCGAAAGTCAAAAATTAGTTTATACTATGCGACAGGTGATACAGAAAGAGAAAATTTGTTAAAGAATTTTGGAAAACATACTACGGGAAAAGCATGTGTGTACATTAATAAGGTAGACGATATTGATGTGAATGTATTACAAGCATTAATTAATCAATCAGTAGCATTTTTACAAGAAAAGTATCCTGAAAAATAGATAGAAAGGAATGATTGGTATGCGATCATTGGAGCATTACATATAAAACCGTACTCGTGGACCTCCATTATTAAATATGAATTAATATAACTAAAAATAATGGAGGGATTCAAATGAAAAAAGATAAACTTTTCATAAATTATTTACAAGATATTAATGAAAGTTTTGCAGGCTGGGATTTTTCCTATATTAGTGAAACCGGACGAATGAATAGTGAAATGCTTTCCTGGTCATATGGAAGTATAGTTAAACCATTAATAGTTGATGCGGAGACCATGCTTGATATGGGAACCGGTGGAGGAGAATTTTTATCTAAGCTACAACCTTTTCCTAAAAATATCTGTGCTACGGAGGCCTATGAACCGAATATTCCACTTGCCAAGAAAAAGCTAGAACCACTGGGAATTAAAATTTTTCCAATCCAGGATGATGAAACATTACCATTTGAAGATGGTCAATTTGATTTAATCATCAATAAACATGAGGCTTATTCACCTCTAGAAATTAGAAGAATCATTTCAGATGAGGGTGTTTTTGTTACGCAGCAAGTAGGAGGTTTGAACGATACTGGAATTAATGATCGTCTTGATGCCCCTAAGAACGAGGAATTTATTAATTGGAAACTAGCAACAGCGGTTGATGAACTAACACAGCATGGATTCGATATCACTTTTTACAAAGAAGAATTTCCTGTGCAACGGTTTTATGATGTAGGGGCATTAGTATACTATCTAAAAGCAATTCCATGGCAGATTCCTGATTTTACAATCGAAAAATATGAAGAAAAACTATTTAATCTTCACCAACATATCCAATCAAATGGGTATTTTGATGTCAATCAACACCGGTTTATCATTGTAGCGAAACCTAAGTGACGGAGGAGGAGATAGATCCATGCCGCAACTACAAGAATTTGTTCGAAAATTTAATGAAGCATTCGTGACGCAAGATATCGATTTTATTTTAGACAGTGTGTCAGAAGATGTAATATGGACCATGATTGGTGAGGTTCCGATACATGGAAAGAATGAGGTAAAGAAAGCTTTGGAAACATATAAAAGTGATCGCACTCCAGAACTAACCATTTCCAAAGTCATTACTCATGGAAGAACAGCGGCTGTTGAAGGAACAATGAAGATAATAGATGGTACTGGTGAATCCAAAACCTATGCTTTCTGCGACACGTATGTTCTAAATAAATTCAAAAACGGAAAGATAAAAGAATTAAACTCGTACGTAATAGAAATTAAAAATGAGGAGTGAATGATATGATTAAGGGTATTTACCCATATCTAGTGATGAACGGAAATGGACAAGAAGCAGTCAAATTTTATGAATCTGCTTTAGATGCGAAAGTAACAAATGTACAGACGTTTGGAGACAATCCGGAAATGTCTATTCCAGAGGAGGAAAAGCATCGAGTTTTAAATGCTCAATTGAAAGTTGGCGACGCAGATCTTATGCTTTCCGATACTTTTCCCGGAAATCCATACCAGCTTGGCTCACAGGTAACAATTGCAATTACAATAACTGATTCTAAAAAGACAGAGGAAGTGTTTTCGGAATTAGCGGATGGTGGAAATGTTGGCATGCCTCTCCAGAAAACATTCTGGAGTCCGGCATTCGGGATGGTTACTGACAAGTTTGGTGTCACATGGCAAGTTTCAACAGAAATGGAAAATAGTTAATTAAACTGCGAAAAGCACCTTGAAATTGGTGCTTTTCTTCTGTTTATTATTTGGTAAGTACCCATACTGTTTATGATTACTATTTGATAGCACCTTTAAACATCTTGTTGTATTCTCCCAAAGATCTAATCTAATGAAACGTTGTTTGATGAAGCTTTCAGGGTGATTATGTTACAATACGTATAAGACAATTTTCCTAGAAGCGGTGAATGAAATGTTGAAAGATACAGGAGAGCGTCTCATTCCTGAAAAAATGAAGATTACGAATAGCTTATTAATTGAACATGTAGCAAGATACTTTTTGGCATGTAAATATGCACATGGTCGTGTACTTGATTTTGCTAGTGGTACTGGTTATGGTAGTCATATTATAGCAAAAAATTGCAAGGATAAAGTAAACGAAATTATTGGTATTGATATAGACGACGATGCAATTGCTTATGCTAAACACAATTATTATCACCCTCTTTCAACATTTCTCAAAGCAGACGTTCTCGATGAGAATTTGCTGGATAAATATGGCCAATTCGATACTATCATCAGCTTTGAAACAATTGAACATATACGGGAAGAGAATCAATTTCTAGAAAACATATATCGATTACTGAAGCCACAAGGAACCTTAATAATTTCTACTCCATTTGGTAAAGGGAGAGGTATACCAAGTGGACAACCTTTTCATGTTCATCAACTAACTGTTAATGAATTTAGAGAACTGTTTAATAACTACACCTCTGCCACATATTTTTTCCAAAAGGGTGCACTAATAGAGCCAGCAGACTTAAATTCGGATTACTATTTTCCTGTTGGAATTGCAGTGTGCAGAAAGTAAATGTGAGGAGCGAATAGATTGTCAAAACTATCAGGAGAAAAGCTACTTCAAGAGAAATACAATACAACAAAACGAGCATACTCCTTTTACAATAATCAAATGTTAGATTACATGAACGGTTTAATGAAAGATTTTATTTCCAATCAGGAAATGGTTTTTATTGCTACATCTGACCGTAATGGGAATTGTGATTCTTCTTTTAGAGCAGGGGAAAAGGGCTTCGTCAGAACAATAGATAAAAAAAGGTTAATTTTTCCAGAGTATAAGGGTAATGGTGTGATGGCGAGCCTTGGAAATATAACTGAAAATCCACATATTGGTCTGATGTTTATTGATTTCTTTGAATACGGGGTTGGATTACATGTTAATGGAAAAGCAATAATTGTAGATAATGAGCAATTAAATGAATTGTCCCTTTCATCGAATATGCTAAAAAATATTGGTAATGAAAGTAAGGCTGAGCGTTGGGTATTGGTAGAAGTGGATGAAGCCTATATTCATTGTTCGAAGCATATACCATTAGTGGAGAAGAAAATAGAAGAGGATAAATCAATAGCTGGAGATTTTTTTCAGGTGAAACAAACTAAAAATCAATAGTATAGGCTTGAAACAGGGAGGTGAAACATTATGAAAATAGCAAGAGTCATTTTTATCGTATCATTTATCGTATTATTCATCATTATAATCGATGGGCTTCCTTTTGATAAAAACCAGGAAACTGTGAGCGATGTGAAGGAGGAGAACGTTTTGGACAAGCAAAGTACTCCAGCTAACGCAAAAACTAATACAGATTCTAAAACTTTAGAACAAAAGTTAGATAACTATATAAAAAATGAACCCTTATTAAGTGGTGGCATTATCGGAATTAGTATTCGTTCTACAGCAACCGGAGATTTGATTTATCAACATAACGGAAATACACGTCTACATCCAGCCTCTAATATGAAATTATTTACCGCAGCAGCAGCACTATCTACACTTGGTAGAGACCATACATTTTCTACGGAAATATTAACTTCTGGTACGACGAAAGGTAATATTCTTCACGGAAATCTTTATCTGAAAGGTAAAGGTGATCCTACACTGCTACTAGAGGATTTTGTTATGTTCGCAAAAAAAATAAAGGAATCAGGTATTAATAAAATTCACGGAAATATTATCGGTGACGACACGTGGTATGATGATGTACGGATTTCTCCTGATTTAATATGGGATGATGAGCAATACTATTATGGTGCACAAATTTCTGCATTAACCGCTTCTCCAACATCAGATTATGATGCAGGTTCGGTTGTAGTTGAAGTTGTGCCAGGTAGCTACGAAGGTGAAAAACCATCTGTTTCTATTTCTCCTAATACCGATTATGTTAAGGTTAAAAATACTGCAACTACTGTTGCTTCAGGTCAGGAAGGAAACTTAGAAATTGGCCGCAAACACGGAACGAATATTATTACCATCAAGGGCTCGATCCCTAGTGATTCGGAAACATCAAAAGAATGGATTGCCGTTTGGGAGCCAACAGGTTACGCGTTAGATTTATTCCAGCAGGCTCTTAAACGTCAAGGAATTTCTTGGTCAGGTGAGGTAAAAGTAGGAAAAACACCGGAGGAAGCGAATTTATTGGTTTCTCATGAATCCATGCCATTATCTGATCTTTTGATGCCATTTATGAAGCTGAGCAACAATGTGATCGGTGAAATATTGGTAAAAGAAATGGGCAAAGTCGTAAAAGGTGAAGGAAGTTGGGAAAAAGGGCTTGAAGTAATGGAAGAAGAGTTGCTTAAATTAGGATTAGATATTGAAACCATGAAGATTAGAGATGGATCTGGAATCTCTAGTATAAATTTAATTCCCCCTAATCAAATTTCGAAGCTTTTATATGCTGTTCAAAGTAAAGATTGGTATTCAACATTCATCCATTCGTTACCAGTTGCTGGCGTTAAAGAACGCATGATAGGTGGCACGCTTCGTAATCGAATGAGTGAACTTTCAGGAATAGCAAGGATACAAGCGAAAACGGGCACAATTCATTCCGTAAGCTCATTGTCTGGTTACATTAATACAAAGGAAAGCGAATCGGTGATCTTTTCGATTGTAAGCAACCACTTGATTGATGAGGATGATGGGAAAGAGATAGAAGATAAGATTGTATCTATTTTAGCCAATAGTCAATAAGCAAGCTTAAAAGAGAGTCAGCAATATAGTTGATTCTCTTTTTTGTTTAGGACAATTCATTTAAGATAGAAAAACAGACCGAATATTATTGTTCCGGTCTGTTTTGCTGTTATTTATTATTGTCATCATTTTGGGTCGGGTCAACATCATCTGTTTTAAGATCATCTGCTTGATCGGAACCGAATTCTGTACTGAATTGTGTTTGGGATACTTGCCTTGGACCCCGATCATGCTCTTCATTTAAAACATTTCCTTCCATATAGCGATGGAAAAAAGCTTCGCAAATACCTATAACGATTGCACTTATTAACGAAGCCATGACTAACGGGATATTTTCCTCAATTACTCCTCCTCCGACTAGCCAGATTATAAAGAACGCGAGTCCAATATCTGCTAGGGATGCAACGGTGTTACTCGTATTCGGTAATACATATAAGTCACCAAGATAAGCCACCCCTGTTAAAATAAGACTGAGTAATAGTACATCACCGAAATCAACACCATAAAACAAAGATAAAACCACAAATAGTACAGCCGTAGTCAATGCAAACTTCATAAGTAACGCTTTTACATGTTCCATTTCTATGCTCCTTTCTATTACATTTTTGTGCATTTTTATTTTTTCCCGGCTAGTAGTAAATATGCAACAGATAAAAGAGGAACTATATTTTTGGAATTGTTTACTAATAATTTATTGTTTTGTCGTAAAATACGTAAACTGCGAACTAAAGGAAATTTATGTCTATTCTAAAAGCAACGTTGATTTCCGCTTCGAGCAGTCGCGCACCTTAGGGCGGCTGGTGAGCCTCCTTGCCCCGGCAAGGGGTATGCCGACGTTGTCCGCAAAGGACGGTTTTAGTCGGCCTTCCTTACTTAATGCGCTCCGGGGTCTCACCTATGCCTATTAATCCCGCAGGACAAGGAATGCTTCCCTGAAACAACATCGCACGCAGAAAAAGTGACCTTCTTTTTCAAGGAGTCGACTGCCCACAGCGAAGATCAACTGCCAAAATAGCAGATAATTAATGTTTTTAAGCGTCCTATAAAAGAAATAATAGTTATTGAACACAACTCCAGTGGAGAAAATACACTTTGACTCCTGCGGAAAAAGCGAAGACGATGAGACCCCGCAGTGAGTGATTTTCTCACGAGGAGGCTCATCGCGAGCCCGCGGAAAGCAAAGTGTATTTTCGGAACGGCTATGGAACACTGATCATGAATTTTCATTAGTTCGAGGTTTCCTTCAACTGTAATCTAAACATTCTGACCTAATAGTACGCCTACGCCAAGGACACTGCTTGGTATCGGACTGAGAATGCCTTATTTACCTTTTTTACCTTTATTTCGAGGATTATCGGACACACGATGCCTTATTAAACTAAAAAACATGATTTTCAACTGTTTTTACTCAAATAAGGAATCCTGAGTCCGATAACAACCGCATTTACCCTTATTTTACTCAAATAAGGGATCGTGTGTCCGCTAGCTGACATCCTGCATGCAATCTTTCCAGTACGCTCGAAATGGTACATCACTAGCCTTGCCTGCAGTGGAAATCAACATTGCTGATACCGTAAACATGAATTTTCACTAGTTCGCAGATTACTTCAATTACGAAGGTTGAAGGGCAACAAAAAACACTTTTCCTATTCAAGATTTGTCCCTACTTTTTCTGAGTTATGTTAGACTAATCATTATAATGGTGGTGATTAGCGTGAAAAATAAACCGATTTATGTGGAAATACCAATTGAATCGAATATGGAAAAACTGTGGGAGGCTACCCAGCAGCCAAAATTACACGAGCAATGGGATCTACGGTTTTCTTCCATAACTTACTTACCAAAGAAAGAAAATGAACCCCAAAAATTTACATATAGTACGAAAATTGGATTTGGTATGCAAGTAGAAGGATGGGGGAAAAGTGTGGGGAGTTTTCATGCGGAGAACGGTTCGCGAACATCCTCTTTACAATTTGGAACCGAGCAATTTTTCTCGATAATTCGTGAAGGCCGAGGGTATTGGAAATATATTCCGAAAGAGGATTCTTCCATTACATTTTTAACCCAATATAATTATCAGCCGAGCTTCGGTAGCATGGGGAAAATATTTGATCGCTTTGTATTTCGCCCATTGATTGGGTGGGCCACAGCACTTAGTTTTGATGTTTTAAAACGTTGGATTGAAAAAGGGGAGACTCCCCAAACTCAATATTTACGATTTTTTAGCAATTGGCTAATTGCATTTCTTTTCTTTTTTGTATGGGTTTATCACGGACTTATTCCAAAGTTAATCATGATGCATCCTAAAGAAATATATATGGTAACAGAAGTAATTCCTATCTCCTATAATCTAGCTTCTAATTTAGTGATAGTAGCTGGGGTGCTTGAAGTTCTGTTTGGTTTCCTATGGCTTATCTATTCAAAAAAACGTCAATTATTATGGATCCAGTGTATAATGTTTCCGCTTTTAACACTCTCGGCTATTGTTGCAGATACTAGTTCCTTAGGTGAACCATTTAACCCATTAACATTTAATTTGTCTCTATTTATTCTCACCATCATTGGGCTTTTACAACATCACAACATTCCAAGCGCAAAAAATTGTATACGAAAGCGACGATAAACTAATCATGTCAATTTATAAAGAAGTTTTAGGTGACCAATTTTATAAACTTCACCCTATGTTACAAAAAAGGTATGAATTTATGGAAGGGTGTCCTTTTACAGCTATTGGTACGATGGAAAAAATTAGTGGCGGCCCCAAGTGGCTTTACCCAATTTTTCGACTGGCAGCTAAATGGAAATTACTTTTTCCAGAACGTGGAATTAATGTTCCATTTAAAATTGTTAATACACCCCGTATTGGAAAAAATGGTGAGAATCAGATTTACTGGGAACGGACTTTTTATTTTCAGGAGAAAGAAAGATACTTCCATGCTTTAATGAGTTTAGATAAAAAGCGAAACGTTATTAAAGATTATTTAGGAGAACCGCATATTGTATATTCTGATTTAATCTTATCTTGTACAGAAGAGGGAGGATTAAAGATTATTTCGAAAGATCAACGGTTGGTAATTGGTAAAATTGAAATCCCCTTGCCAAGGATGTTTCAAGGTTTAGCAACAGTCACTGAAAACTACATAGATAGTCGAGATGCTTTTACAATTAAGGTAGTTGTAAAAAACCCGATTATTGGAACCGTTTTTACGTACGAAGGGGAGTTTACAAGTAATGACATTTAAACATATAGCAATTATCAATATTTTTATTATCTTACTATTGACGATGTTCAGTACAGAACCTTGGTATTCCTATATTTTAACCCTTGCCCAGTTAGTGTACGTACCACTAACACTACATATAATTATAAAAAATGATGAAGGAAAGCTTGCAAAACTTCTTCCGTTTATCAGTATTTTTGGCATTGTAGGAGTTATTATTTTACATTTTACATCAGAAACAAGCTTAGATCTTTTGTTTGCTTTTCTCTATTTTATATTTACATTGTTTGTCGCATGGTATGGTATTTTCCGATTCATGCAAAGAGGTTTTGCGCATTTTGAAGAATTCATGATTGATATGGCGCTTGTTTATTTAATGATTGGTGGAGGATGGTTTTTTGCCCATATATCGGACATAGATACAGGATTCTCACCAATAATTACGTGGCTAACAAGTGTACATTTTCATTATGCATCATTTTTGTTACCCATATTTGTAGGTTTTCTCGGAAGGGTATATAAATCCCCAATATATAAAGGAATTGGTACGATTATTTTATTATCACCAATAATCGTTGCATTAGGGATAACCTATTCGACAATAATAGAATTATTTGGAACAATCCTTTATATTGTAGGTATCTATGGATTAATTTTTCTATCACTAAAATTGAAAAAACTTCAGCTTTTACAGAAAATCTTCGTACGAATTTCCTTTGGAGCGTTAGGAATAAGTATTCTTTTTTCATTGGTCTATGCTTTCGGAAATTTATCAGGGTTATATTTTATATCAATAGAATTCATGATTCGTTTTCATGGCATTATTAATTGTTTGTTTTTCGCACTTTTTGGCATCGTCGGATGGGTGATAAAAATACCAATTTCAAATCAGCGGAACATGAATTTTCCTATCAGCCGGATAAAGGGGAAGAGTCGCATTGGAGAAAGTGTATTAACAGAAATTATTGATGATAAAACATATACAGGTCTAGTAGATGACATGCGCATATACCATGTGAATAGTGAAACAATAGGGGATTTTTATGAGAATACAAACGATTACCGTCTATTTGCTGAAGTTAACTGGTATACGTGGTTTAAGCCTCTAGCAAAAATTTATCGTCTGTTAAGCAAGCATGTTGAACAAATTAACTTGCCTCTAACAAATGAACAAATTGAAATGACAGGGGAAATACGTTCAGTTAAAGAGAGTATAGATGGAAGAATTAAGCCAAGAGCCTGGATTCGAAAAACAAATGAAGAAACTATCTTCGTAGCGTTATACTCTCACCATGAAACGGATGGAGGGACGTATATGAACATTGCACTCCCGTTACCGTGGTCAGCAATGATCGGTATCTTAGAGTTGAATGAATCAAGTAATAGTCTCGAGTTAACGAGTAAGAGAAAGCATAGAACTGAAGGGGACTCAGGTATATACCTTGCAATGAAAAATTCATTATTTAAGCTACCAATTGAAGAACAATTTTTAGTAAGCGAAGCTGAAAATGGAATTTTGAATGCAAACCATAAGATGTGGATTTTTTCCATTCCGTTCTTATCGATTGATTACGTCATTCAAAAAAAAGAAAAACCGGGTTAATACCCGGTTTTTCTATTCGTTTGACAGCTTTAATAGATCAAGGATCTTGAAGAATACGCTCAAAATAATTGCGACGATCGTTGCAAGACCCATACCTTTTAAGGCGACGTCACCCAATTGTACGGTTGCCCCACTAATTCCAATAACAAGGACTACAGTAGTAAGGATTAAGTTCTGCGAACGATTATAATCAATTTTAGCTTCGACTAACATTCGAATACCACTTGCTGCAATAATTCCAAATAATAGGATGGAAATCCCACCCATTACAGGAGTTGGAATAGATGAAATCAATGCTGCAAGCTTACCACAGAACGAAAGAATGATTGCAATTACTGCAGCCATACCAATAATCCAGGTTGAGTAAACACGAGTTATAGCTAGCACACCAATATTTTCGCCGTAAGTTGTATTTGGTGTTGCACCAAAGAAACTTGAAATGATTGTTGAGATACCATTACCCGCAAGTGATCGATCAAGTCCAGGATCCTTTGTTAAATCCTTTTTTACAATATTA
Source organism: Virgibacillus sp. GM2-2 (assembly GCF_055329585.1). Taxonomy (NCBI): domain Bacteria; kingdom Bacillati; phylum Bacillota; class Bacilli; order Caryophanales; family Bacillaceae; genus Virgibacillus; species Virgibacillus sp. GM2-2. Next base: position 145,452 of record NZ_JBUZWC010000006.1, read on the forward strand.
CCAGTTACAAAAAGGTGACCGATGTGTTCAGGAATGAGGACGAGCGCAGCAGGTAGAATAACTAAAATTGCTGACCAATCTATTTTCATTTGGTAAAAGGTCGGCATCGATATCCAAGCTGCTTCTTGAACTTTTGATAAATCAACAAGACCAAACGCATATGCAATAAAGTAGCCTGCAACAATACCTATTAGGATTGGTATAATCTTTAAAAAACCACGTAAGGTTACCCAACAAATGATAGTTATTGCTAATGTTAAGAAAGATACAAGTGCAACTTCAGGATTGATACTCCAAGTTGGACCACCGTCAGCAGGTGGAATCCAACCTGCCATTTGTGCTGCAGTTGGTACGAGTTCTAATCCGATTACAGCTACGATTGCTCCCATTGCAGCAGGTGGAAAAATAACATCTATCCACGATGTTCCAGCAACTTTTACGAGGAGTGCGACCAGGGTTAATACAATACCAACTGCCAGAAATCCACCAAGAACGTAACTATAGCCTGTTCCACCAGAGTACTGTCCTAAAACGACAAAGACCGGTGAGATAAAGGCAAAACTAGAACCTAAGTAAGCTGGTATTTTTCCTTTTGTGATAAATAGGTAAATAAGCGTACCGACCCCATTCATTAGTAGAATTGTCGCTGGATTCACACCGAACAATACTGGTACTAATACGGTTGAACCAAACATTGCAAATAAATGCTGAATACTAAGTGGTAGGCTTTGTAAAAATGGTAAACGTTCATCTACCTGGATTTCTCTATGTGCCATAATTTTTCCCCCTAAATTATTTGGTTCATCAGTTCCTTCTAAAAAATCAAAAAAACCTTGCCTATTTGGGCAAGGTGTGTGTACAAATAAACATCTTAAGTTAGGAAGAGATTCCTTTCTTAAGATTTTACTGTTAAACAGATACAGTATCTGTTCCACCTTGCCAGTCTCACGGGACTGAATTAAAGGTAACCGTATGAACTTTTTCATATTTAGCTGCGGCTCCTAGCGGCCTAGCAAATAATTAGCTAGGATGAACGTAAGGGAAGAACACCCTACATTTCACCTGCTTATCTATTTGCACATCCCTAAGCAGTAGCCTTCACTATTCTTAGTAATTATGACAATTTCTGCAGTGTGTGTCAATCTTTTTTTATCAAAGATAATGGATAAAACGTAATTACTTTTTTAGTATTCACCTATGATAAAAAATAAAGTATTAAATAGATTCGTAGTTGAAGTAACCTGCGAACTAATGAAAATTCATAATTATGGTATCAGCAATGTTGATTTCCGCTCCGGACAAGGCTAGTGACGTAACATTTTCGAGCGCACTGGAAAGATTTCATGCAGGATGTCAGCTTGCGGACACACGATCCCTTATTTGCGAAAAATTAGGGTAAATGTGGTTGTTATCGGACTCAGGATTCCTTATTTGGGTAAAAACAGTTGAAAATCATGTTTTTTAGTTGGATAAGGCATCGTGTGTCCGTTACTCCTCAAAATAAAGGTAAAAATGGTAAATAGAGCATCCTCAGTCCGATACCAAGCAAAGCAGTGTTCTTGGCGTACTATTCGTTCAGAATGTGGTTTTCTTCCGAGGAGACTGAAGCGTTGCCCGCGGAAAGTGAATGTCAGGAGCAGAAATCAATGTAGCACATACTTAGTCCGCAGTTTACTTATAAACGGACCTAGTGACAACCAGTTTTTCTTGGCCGATAAGAATGAAAGCAGTATAAATGAGTGCAACGAAGGCTAGGCAATAAGCCAAGCATTCTAAATGGGATTATTTTACAAGATGGTTAACACATACCATTCATTCTGTTTTCATATTATGGAATAAAGGAGTTGACCCAACTTGGATACTATGTCTAATACTCATCAATATGGGGATTTGTCTTATCCAGATGATATGCTTTCGATCATACAAAATGGTCTGCCAAAAACAGAAGATCCAAAAAAAGTTTCCATAATAGGTGCAGGAATGGCGGGATTAGTTGCAGCTTCATTGCTTACCGAAGCTGGTCACCAAGTAACAATAATTGAAGGAAATGATCGAATTGGTGGCCGAATTTATACAGTACGAAAGCCTTTTACTCCTGGGAACTATTTAGACATGGGAGCAATGCGTTTTCCGGAAACACATGAATTGGTTAAAGCATATGTTCAAAAGTTCCAACTACCAACAAATCCTTTTTTCAATACTTCTCCTAAGGATATATTATTTGTTAACGGTATCTTGACTACAGCTGAATATTATGAAAAAAATCCCGACGTTCTGCAATTTCCGCTTCTTCCAAACGAAAAGGGGAAGACGGCAAGAGATTTACTTTTAAATGCTGTACAACCATTTTTAACGTTATATAACAATAGTACTGACCAAGAACAAGAACAGCTTAGGGAACGGTTTGACCACTATTCATTTGACGAATTTCTACGATATAATCCGTTTGGGGAAAGTTTATCTGCTGACGCTATCCGCATGATTAAAGTTGTTTTAGGGATAGAAGGTTTTCCCGAGTATTCATTTATCGATATTTTACTAGATATTGTTTCTACAGTATTCAATCCGGAGTTGACGTATTATGAAATTACTGGGGGAAATGATTTACTTCCTAAAAGTTTATATAAGGAATTGAAAAATCAGGTGGTTTTTAATCAGTATGTGACCCACCTTTATCAAAAAGATGAAAGTGTAGCTGTTACAACGTTAGATCAATTGTCAGGTCATTGCCATGTTTTTGAAGCGGACTATACGATTGTAACGGTGCCTTATTCTGTTTTTCAGTTTATCGATGTATATCCTTATCATTCCATTTCATATGATAAATGGAAAGTTATTCGGGAACTAAATTTTGTTTCTTCAGTTAAGATTGGATTAGAATTTCGAACAAAATTTTGGGAGAATGAGGAGATTGGAAATATTATTACCGATTTTCCATTACGGTTTACGTATAACCCGAGCCATGATATAGGAGAAAAGGGTCCAGGTGTAATGCTTGCAAGCTATAGTTGGGGGCATAATGCAATGCTTTGGAGTAGTTTAGGAGAAGAAGGACGGATCAGGGAAGCTCTGGATGGGTTATTTAAAATATATGGACCACAGGTATACAACGAATTTTTACAGGGAGCAACCTTTAGTTGGAGTCAAAATAAATTTTCTGCTGGTTGTTTTACCTTATTTACACCAAATCAAGCATCTGATTTTGATAAGGCTATTTATCTACCAGAAGGCAGGTTACACTTTGCAGGCGAACATACATCAACTTTTCATGGATGGGTTGAGGGAGCAATCGAGTCAGGTATTCGAACTGCATGGGAAGTTCATTTTAGAGACACGTAACGTATGATTTGAAAACTTGGCTTATCATTAAGTTTTAATGGTGATAGCCCTAGATGTTCTTGCGCTGAAATCTTGAAAATTATATTTTTCTATCTGTGTAAAAAAGCTAGTTCCCAATAGGAAACTAGCTTTTCGTTCTAACGTCAGAAAGCATAAATTATGGTAGACCTTATTAGAAAAAACTTCAGCATTCGCTATTAAGGACGAGGCGAATGCTGAGTTTTTCTAAAGCTGTGGCTACTTGAAGCTGACAACATAAGCAATATTATGCGTCAAGTTCTACACAGTTGCTCGAGCTTTTTTTCTGATAGAGGAATGATGATATTGTGTTAGCTGAAGGTAGTTTTACGAATTAATATCCGCCGCCAAAGCCGTTTACATATCCGCCTGCACCGACGATAATTAGCAAGATAAATAGGACAACGATTAACGCAAATCCACCATTGTTTCCACCGTAACTCATTGAAAAATTCCCCCTTTCGCAATAGGATCACTATCATTCTATGTAGCAAGGGGTGTTTTGTAATGGACTTTTATATAGTTTTGGAAGAAATGGGTGTTAAGTCTACTGTCAGTTTTTTTATGAATAACTCTCATAACAGGAACATTTGTTCCGGTTTAGGTATTTGTGTTATAATGTAAAAAATTGGTCAAAGACAGGTGAAGCTATATGAAATTAATCCTCGCAGAAAAACCCTCTGTGGCAAAGAACATTGCCGATGCCTTCTCGATTAAAACTAAAAAGGATGGCTATTTTGAAGGAAATGGTTATATTATTACTTGGGCTTTTGGTCATCTTTTACAGCTTTTTGACGCTAAAGATTATGATTCCAAAATGATAAAGTGGAGGATGGAGAATTTTCCGTTTGTTCCTGATGAATTTAAATATAAGATAAAAAGTAATCCGCGCAATAGAGAACAGGTAGATAGTGGAGCTAGAAAACAGTTGAAAATCATCCAACAATTAATGAATAGAACGAATGTCAATTCAATTATTTCTGCATGTGATTTTGATCGAGAAGGTCAAATCATAGGAGATAGTATTATTAATTACATAAAACCGAACAAACCCATCTACCGTCTACTAATAAACGAGTGGACTCCTGAGGAAGTTAGACGCGGTATCGAAAACATGAAACCTAACGGGACAATGAAATCATTGCAGGACGCGGGAATTGGTAGACAATGGGCTGATTGGGTAATTGGTATTAATTTAACGTCGGTAGCAACATTGAAATATCAAAAGGGAAGCGGGAAGGCTCTTAATATAGGGCGTGTTTTATTGCCGACTTTGAAAATTATTTACGACCGTGATAAAGAAATAGAAAATTTTATTCCTGAAGACTTTTTTAAGTTAACAGCAACCTTTCAAACGAATAAACACCATACATTCGAAGGTACATACATGGAAGGGAAAAAGGAAAAATTCAAAGATAAAGAAGTCTTAGAATCTATTAAAGAACAGCTAGTGGACAAATATGCAACGATTATAGATAAACAAGTGGAAGAAAAGAAAGAGTTTCCACCGTTTCTTTTTAACCTTTCTAATTTACAAGGGTATATAACAAACAAATATAATGGTTGGTCCTCAGATAAAGTATTAAAAGTTGCTCAGTCGCTTTACGAAAAGAAATTTATTACTTATCCAAGAACATCGAGTACGGCACTAGATGAAAGTTTAGTGGGGAAAGCTGCTGGAGTATTAAAGGCAGTTTCAGAAAATCTGGATTATAAAGACGATATTAAGTTTATGAAATCAAAGCGTGTGTTTAATAATGCAAAAGTAGAAAGTCATAGTGCGATTATACCAACTTATATGAAGCCTACTCGGTTAACTAGTGACCAACAAATAGTATATACTGCGATTAAAAATCGCTTTATTATGCAGTTTATGCCTGTTGCTCGTTATGAGGAAACAACGATCGTAACCAGAGTAAATAACATTGAAGCAAAAGGATTATTTTATTCAAAAGGTAAAGTACAGCTTGTCGAAGGATGGAAAAAGGTAGAAAATATCCAGACAAAGGACACACTATTACCAGTTGTCAACGAAAATGAAACAGTCAAACAAGTAGATGCTAACGTATCATCACATGTAACGAAGCCACCAAAGAATCATACCGAAAAAACGCTTTTACGTACAATGGAGACATGTGGAAAAGGCGTTAAAGAGGATGATGTGGAAGAAATCATGGGTGGTGTATTATCAGGATTCAGTATTGGGACACCAGCTACAAGAGCAGAAACAATAAAAAAGCTTAAAGATGTAGGGTACATAAGCTCCCAACGAAAAAATTTAGTTTGTACTGAACTTGGTAAAAGGTTAGTAGAGACATTTCCTGTACATGAACTTTTTGACTTGGAGTATACGGGGCGTTTAGAGAAAACTTTATCAGATATCGAAAAAAGTTCCGTATCAAAAGAAGCGTTTTTGAAAATAGTTTTTGATTTCACACGAGATTCTGTTGAAAAAATTAGACATGATGAAGCTGAAATCATTAATCAAGTTACTGCACCAAAACTATCGAAAGAGCCTTTGGGAAAGTGTCCGCAATGCGAAGGGAAAATAATTGAAGGTAAAAGAGGTTTTGGATGTAGCAATTGGAAAAGTGGATGCAAGTTTGTAATATGGAAAAATGATAAATATCTAGCAACTATGAAGAAAAAAGCGACCAAAACAATGGTAAAGTCGCTGTTACATCATAAGTCTGCCTACGTGAAAGGTCTTGTAAGTAAAAAAGGGAATAAATTTAATGCTTACTTACGGTATGAAAAAAATTCTTCAAATGAATACTATAGCTGGAAGATGGAATTTAAAAATAGTTTTGGTAAGTCTTCCTCTTGAAAAAGATACGTCCATATACGCTGAGGTGGGAAAATGAATAAATTAGCTAGTGAAAAATCTCCATATTTACTCCAACATGTTGATAATCCTGTTGACTGGTATCCATGGGGGAATGAAGCTTTTGAAAAGGCAAAACGAGAAAACAAACCAATTTTTCTCTCTATTGGCTATAGCGCATGTCATTGGTGTCATGTATTTGCGCATGAATCCTTTGAGGATAATGAAATTGCCAAGTTATTAAATGATCGATTCGTTTCAATTAAAGTTGATCGAGAAGAACGTCCAGACATAGACTCTGTTTATATGAAAGTGTGTCAGATGATGACTGGGCATGGCGGATGGCCATTAAGTATATTTATGACACCCGAGAGTATTCCTTTCTATGCAGGTACATATTTCCCTAAAGAAAGTAAGTATGGGTTGCCTGGATTTAAAGAGGTTATTAAACAGCTCTACAATAAATACACGGAAGATCCGGAGCATATTGAAAAAGTTACGTTAAGTGTGACACAGGCGCTACAAAAAACGAATACACAAAAAAGTAACGAACGACTAACGACTCAGGTGGTTGATCGTACATTTCATCAGCTAAAACAAATGTTTGATAGTGAGTATGGAGGTTTTGGTGATGCACCTAAATTTCCAGCACCACATAATTTATTATTTTTACTTCGTTATTACAAGACAAGAGAAGCACCGGAAGCGCTTGAGATGGTTGAAATTACATTAAAGGCAATGGCGAATGGTGGGATCTATGACCATATTGGATTTGGTTTTTCCCGCTACTCAACCGATGAGAAATGGCTCGTTCCGCATTTTGAAAAAATGCTGTACGACAATGCGCTATTGTTGATGGTTTATGTGGAGACGTACCAAATAACTGCAAATCCTTTTTACAAACAGATATCCGAACAAATCATTGAATTTGTGATGCGGGAAATGGTCAGCGATAAAGGTGGTTTTTTTTCAGCGATAGATGCTGATTCAGAAGGGATCGAGGGTAAATACTACGTCTGGGAAAGGGAAGAAATCATTGATGTTCTTGGGAATGATCTGGGAGAACTTTTTTGTGACGTATATGACATTTCAACCTTTGGTAATTTTGAAGGAAATAACATACCAAATCTAATTGACACCGATATAGAGGCGCTGAAAATTGATTATGAATTGACTGAACTTCAATTGAAAGAGAAATTAGAAACAGCTAAACAACTATTACGTAAGACACGAACTGAAAGAGTATACCCACATGTTGATGACAAAATTTTAACTGGATGGAATGCATTAATGATAACAGGACTAGCAAAAGCAGGTAAGGTGTATAAAAATCAGCAATACATAGATGTGGCAGCGTCCAATTTAAAATTCATTGAAAAAAATCTAATAAGTAATGATCGTGTAATGGCAAGATTTCGGGATGGTGAGACAAAACATAAAGGTTATGTTGATGACTATGCATTTTTGCTATGGGCTTATGTAGAAATGTACGATGCTACGTTCGATCTAAATTATCTGCAAAAAGCAAAAGACACTGCAGACAACATGATTAACTTATTTTGGGACATCGAGAATGGAGGCTTTTTCTTTTACGGTAGTGACAGCGAAACATTAATTGTCAGAGGAAAAGAAATCTTCGACGGTGCTATTCCATCAGGAAATAGTGTGGCAGCAGTAATGCTAACGCGTTTAGGGCACCTGACTGGTGAAACGCGTTATTTAGATAGGGTAGAAGAGATGTACCATTCTTTCAAAGAAGATCTTGAAGGATACGGAAATGCGAGTACGTTTTTCTTGCAGAGTATCCTTCATACGGAATTCGGGATGAAAGAGGTCGTAATCATTGGTGAAGAGGTAAAAAAATTCCTTCAGGAAGTACATGAACAATTCTTACCAAACGTTTCATTATTAGTGGGCAATAGACCAGAAGAACTTGGCAAGTTGGCACCGTTCACAAGTGATTATCGAATAATAGATGATAAAGTTACCATCTATGTATGTGAAAAATTTACTTGTAAGCAACCTACAACGAATGTTGATCAGGCTTTGCAAATGATAGTGGAGTGAAAAAACAGAAGGAGGCCGTCATATCCGACGGCCTCCTTCTTAGCCTATAAAACTTAGTAAATAACCACCAATTACACCTAAAATAACAATCATCCATGCGGGCACTTTCCAAACGTTTAATAAGACAAATAATATAACGGCAAGACAAAAATCCGATGCATCAAAAATTGAACTTTTAATTACAGGATCGTAAAATGCTGCTAGTAAAATTCCGACAACACTCGCATTTACCCCCATTAATATTCCTTGGAATGATGAGCGATTCCGTAATTCATTTAAAAATGGTAATGCTGCAACTATCAATAGAAATGATGGTAGAAATATTCCAATAGTTGCGACCACTGCTCCAGCAATTCCTTCCATCATCGTTCCCAAGTAACTTGAGAAAGTAAATAAAGGTCCAGGTACAGCTTGAGCCATTCCATAACCTGCTAGAAATTGATCAGCTGTCAATAAGCCCTGTGGCACCAGTTCCCGTTCTATCATAGGCAAAACAACGTGTCCACCACCAAAAACTAGCGAACCAACTCTGAAAAAAATATCGAAAATATTAATCAATGGATTATTTGTGAATTTTGCTAGTAAAGGGAGCACTACAAGCAAAACTATAAGCAAGCTTAATGAAGTTATGCCAAGTTTTTTAGAGAAGTTTATAGAAAAAGGTTTCACATTAGGTTCCACTTTATCTTTAAACAGTTTTAAACCAAATAGCCCGGCCGCTAAAATAATCAAGATTTGCATCCATGCTGAAGGATAAATTAACATAATACTTGCGGCGACAAGTGCGATTCCAAGTCGAGTTTTATCTGGAGTTAATTTCCTTCCAAGTCCAATCAAGGCATGCAGTACGACAGCTGCAGCTACAATTTTCAAACTGTGAATGAAGGTAGCATCACCTAAATTAAAACTTTGATATAACATTGCAAAAACTACTAATACTACAATAGATGGAATAGTAAATCCCATCCATGATATTACTCCTCCGAGCAGTCCTCCTCGCAACATACCAATGGCGATACCGACCTGACTACTCGCTGGTCCAGGTAAAAATTGACAGAGCGCTATAATATCTGTATACGTTTTATCATCTAGCCATTTTCGTCTGTCGATGTATTCATCCTTGAAATAGGCTAAATGGGCTACTGGTCCGCCAAAAGATGTAAGTCCAAGCTTCGTTGATGCAAACAAAATTTCTAGTAGTGTTTGCAATCGGTTCTTTCCGGTTGATTGATTCTCCATAGTAATTACTCCTCATCTATTTAATTTCTTTAAATAGTTCGTATGCCTTAGCACGTGCTTCTTGAAGAACATTGTCACCTTTTGATGTAATCTGGTAGTACTTTCGTATTTTGCCATTCACATTGACATCTTCTCGTTTCAACAAACCATCCATTTCCATTGAGTGTAGAATAGGGTAAAGGGTTCCAGCACTAATTTCGTAACCATGTTCACGTAATTCTTCTAACATCCAAGATCCATAAATCGGTTCCTCTTTCGCATGGTGGAGTATATGAATTTGGATAAATCCAAGAAACAGTTTGCGTAATACTTTATTGTCCAATTAGGTAACTCCTTTCATTATTGGATTCCAATATCGAGTCCCGATATCGTTATTTTATATTAAAACCTAACTGACTACAAGTATAAAATTAGAATGCGCATTAATTTATATTTGGAGTGTAATAAGCTATAGTTGTTATGGATAATATTTTGCAGTGGAAGGGCTCTGAAGTATACATGGTAAAAGCATATTTATGGTTAACATTTTGTATCGTAATGTGGGGGAGTAATTTCATCTTTGGAAAAATATTAGTACAGGATTTTTCTCCAACCATGTTGACGATGTTACGGCTATTTTTCATCGTGTTATTTTTATTCGTGATAGCAGCATTTAAGAGGAATTTTAAACGTATCAGTAAAACGGATTGGATAGCTATATTAATCCTTGGAATTGTAGGCGTTTATATTAACCAATGGACATTCTTTATTGGTCTACAGACAGCTGACACGACATTATCGGCTTTAGTTTTAGCGACGACTCCGATATTAACTGGATTTTTAGCTGCGATATTCCTAAGCGAAAAAGTAACATTACGCATGGTGCTAGGATCAATCGTAGCGATAATCGGTATCTTTTTTGTTGTTACAAAAGGTAACTTCGCTGCTATTCATATTGAAAAAGGATTGCTTTGGATAGTGGTTACAATGATCTCATTTGCAATAATGATTATTATTACCAGACTTCTATCCAAAAGAGTCGATCCATTGACAATCACACTGTATTCCAATTCGGTTGGATTCGTAGTGGCGATACCTTTCGCTTTTACAATGGATAATCCAATTCGAATGAGTGTTTCTGTTGGCGATTGGGCGTTCCTGATAGGAACAGCAATTGTTGTACATGGGATCGCAACGTTAATATGGAATAATAACATTAAGTACGTAGATGCATCTAAAGCATCAATGTTATCGAACTTAGAACCATTTGTAGCAATGGTCGTTGGTTTTGTCGTGTTATTTAAACCGATTACGTTTATTGAGGTATTTGGTTCGTTGTTAATTGTTGGTGGCGTTATTCTATCGACATATCAACGAAAGAAACACTTTAATCGAACTGTTTCTAATAAATAGGAGTAGTTTTCATTTATATCTTTTAAAGTAACAATAAATTGAAATACAAAAGGCACCGCAAAAGCGGTACCTTTTTCTAAAGAAGTTCTTTTAATTGTAATTTTTGTATTTTTCCACTAGGCGTTTTCGGTAGTTCGTTCATAAAGGTAATTTCTTTTGGACAAGCGATTGAATCAAGTTTTTTATTTGCGTACTCAAGTAGTTCTTCCTTTGTAACTAAATGATTTTCATGCGGTACTACTATTGCATGTAGAACTTCTCCATCTAATTTGTGTGGAGTCACTATAATTGCTACTTCTTGAACAGCTTGATGGTCTTTCATGACACTTTCCACTTCAATAGAAGAGATCGCATCTTTTCCATTTATCACGATGTCTTTCTTTCGCTCAACTATTGTCACTTGACCATCTTCATTAATTGTTCCCATATCCCCAGTGTTGTGCCATTCGTCTTGATCACCTAGTACACCAGGCCCTTTAACAACAATTTCACCAATTTCCGTTCCATCATGTTTTACATCCTTTCCATCCTTGTTAACGACGCGTACAGTAGTACTCACCATATTCTACCCACCTTTTTTCATTTATCTCAAATCTTTATTATTATATGAATTATAAAAATTATATCATACTTTTGAAAGCGTTTTAAAGATATTGGTGTACAGAGAATAGTGTTTATTTCGTTATTGATGAAAGGTGTAATTGAATAAAATAAAAGCAATAAATAGCATTTCTTCGTCTTCCGAAACAGAAAGCTCGTATATAGAACCCTTTGTGCGTTTACCAGTTGCAAGCCGATAATCGTCCAAGCTAATTTCTGTATGTGAAGATAGACGATTGGACTTGTAATAATAGGATCGTTCGTTAATGTCTAAAAATAAGCCTTCTCGTAATCTCTTCGTATTTTTGAACGAATAATCAGTACGTACAGCGCCGTATTCTACACCATTACGAAAAATTGTCCAATCCTTTCTTAAATTGGTTATCATTGGTTTCTACAATCTTTATTTCATCGCCATTAGATAAAGTGAACGTTAAATTTAAATACCATATACCTGGATTATCCATGATTTCAGCAATGATTCGATGCCACCACTTTTTATAAAATCGATTATAAGTACCAATCTTCTTATTTGCAGCATAGGTGAATTTCTGACCGGTGGAAATTCGGTCACTCAGTTTGGTCGATAATGGAAGGTCTTCTTCAGCCTGATACGTTGCATCCTTCGTAATTTGTTTCCTTGAGATAAAAAGGATCCCCATAGCACCAATTGGAAAAAGAAGTAAAATTAACAGTTGATCTAGCTCAAACTTATCTAGAATAATAAATCTAAAGATAAACCGATAAATCCTACTACAAAAAATACGAGTAATTTCCCCAAAATATAACACACACCTTTATTAATTTTCCGATTGTTAGTACGGACTTACCTTAAACAAAGTTTCAACATTTTTATCCCTAAGTATAAAAATGATAGACTTAATGTAAAGGAGTGGTACGAAATGGGAAAATTAACTGGAAAAACAGCTGTTGTTACAGGAGCTAGTAGTGGAATTGGCGCGGCAATCGCAGAAACCCTAGCAGAAGAGGGAGCAAATGTTGTTCTAGCTGCACGAAGGAAAGGTAAACTTGATACTGTTGTGGCGGGTATAAATGGAAATGCAATCGGTGTAGTAACAGATATGACAAAAAAATCGGAAGTTGATGTCTTAGCTGAAAAAGCCATTGCTGAATTTGGTCAAATCGATGTATATGTAAATAATGCTGGAGCAATGCTTGGTTCCAGAATTCAAGATGGAAAAACAGATGAATGGGATCGTATGATTGATACGAATATAAAAGGTGTACTTTATGGAATTAATTCAGCGATACCTGGAATGTTAGAACGTTCTGCCGGTCATATTGTTAATGTAGCATCCGTATCAGGTCTTGAAGTGAACAAAGTTAGTGCTGTTTATAGTGCTACTAAATTTGCTGTTCGTTCACTTTCAATGAGTTTAGAGAAAGAACTTGCTCGTACTGGAGTAAGAGTAACGAATATATCGCCAGGTCAGGTTGATACGGCGATTACGTCAAAAATGCGCGATCGAAAACCGTTAGAACCAACTGATATTGCACAGGCAGTAGTTTATGCAGTAACACAGCCTGAGTATGTCAATGTAAATGAAATAACTGTTCGTCCAGTATAGTCAGAGTTCCATCCTTAACAGGTAATATTTTTCGTATGTATGTTACATACTAAAGAAAAATTCTGTAAAGGATGGTTTTCTATTATGAATCATATCAAAGCTATTGGTATAAAATTCATTTACACTGCAATTGTAGTCTATTCCATATTCGGTATTTTTTATAATGCTTCATTAGGTCGTTTATTTTGGATGAGTCTTCTTGTGACAGGCATTTCTTATATTATTGGGGACTTATTTATTTTAAAGCGAACCGGAAACCTTTTAGCTGTAATTGCTGACTTCGGATTAGCATTTTTGTCAATGTGGATATTAGGATTAATGATTATTGATATATCAATGCCAACTGTAATCGCGGCATTTTTTGCGAGTTTCTTTATCGCGATAAGTGAATCGCTTTTCCATATTTATATGAAAGAACAGGTCTTCAAACAAAAGCGTCACAATACAATTTCAAGACAACAATTGCAAACAGAGTTTTCAGATGAAACAAATGAACAGACAATAACGAAAGACAAGAAAGAGTAAAGATAAACCGCTTGGTTCCATGCCAAGCGGTTATTTATATCGCTTTGTGAGATGAAATTTACTTTAATTAGGATTTAATATCATCAATAGAATTGTATTTTGCCATCAGTTCTAAATGCACGATTTCCCATAAATAAATCGATGCAATTGTAAAGTGTGGCTTCCAAATAGGTGATCTCTCCACTAGCACATTTCGTCGCTCTGTTTGATCTACTTGGTACAACCATTTTGCTCCACGTTGTATCCCGATATCATCTAAAGCCAGGACATCCATTCGTCCTAATGAAAATATGAGAAACATTTCAGCTGTCCATTTTCCAATTCCTTTTATACTCGTTAGTAGCTTAATAACTTCCTCGTTTTCTAAATTGACAAGCTTGGTTAAGTCAATAACTCCAGTAGCAATTTTTTCGCTCAAATCCTTTATATATGCCACTTTTCGCACAGATAGTCCTATTGAACGAAGCTCATCGTCTGTTTTTTTTAATATACCTTCTGCTGTTAACTCATTATCCAATAGTTGTTCTAGCCGCCCAAATATAGCATCCGCTGCCTGAACAGATATTTGTTGGCCGATAATAGAACGTACAAGTGAAACAAAATAATTAGGTCGTAAAGTAAATTCGATATCTCCAATAATGGTTATTATTTTTTTCATTAGCGGATCAGCATTTGAAAGTTCAATTACAGCTGGATCATCAGCTTTTATGATTATTTTATCCAACATAACACCCCATTTATATTCTAATTTCAAAAATAACCTATTTGCGACGTATAAGCAAAATTTTTCGTATGATTGTTAGCCTATTCACAAAAAGTTTGCTATGATAGAATTGGTATTTAACTGTATATACGTATTGTACGACTATTACATAAGCCGTCAAGATGAAGTAAATACCTTAAATCTCAATTTAATGGTAATCAAAAAGAAAGGTGGATGTTACGTGAATACGAACAAACCAAGAATCGTTGTTCTGGGAGCAGGCTATGCTGGAATGATGACAACTAAACGCTTGACTCAAAAGTTGGGAGCAGAAGAAGCTGAGATTGTGCTTGTCAACAAACACAATTACCACTATCAGACAACATGGTTACATGAAATTGCAGCAGGTACAAGAAATCAAAACCAAGCTCGCATGATGATTAGCGATGTGTTTAGTCCAAATCGCGTTCGTTTAATTTATGATTCAGTAGTTGAAGTGAAAAAGAACGAGAATCGTGTCATCTTGGAAAATAGTGAAATTTCTTATGATTATTTAGTAGTATCACTTGGATTCGAATCCAATACATTTGGAATTAAAGGAATGGAGAAGCATGCTTTCTCTATTACAGATATCGAAACAAGCCGTTTAATTAGTGAACATATTGAATACAAATTTGCAAAATATAATCTTGATCCAAAAGCGAAAAAAGAAGATTTAACTATACTTGTCGGTGGTGGCGGATTCACAGGAATTGAATTTGTTGGGGAACTAGCCGAACAAGTACCAAAGCTTTGCAAGAAATATGATATTGATCCAAGTGTTCCACGGATTATTAATGTAGAAGCTTCACCGACGATACTTCCAGGATTTAACGAAGAACTTGTAGCGTATGCTAAAAAATCGCTTGAAGACCGTGGCGTTGAATTTAGAATTGGTGCAAAAATTGAAGAATGTAAGAAAGATGGCTTTGTTGTAAATGAAGGTGAAGAAATCAAAGCTGGCACAATTGTATGGACCGGTGGTGTAACTGGTAACTCAGTTCTAAGTAAATCAGGCTTTGAAATTACAAAAGGAAAAGTAACCGTTAACGCTGATCTACGAGCTCCAGGTGAAGAAAACATTTTCATTCTTGGTGACTGTGCATGGGTAATGAATGAAAAGGAAGGACGCCCATTCCCACCTACAGCTCAAGCAGCAATGCAGCATGCAGATACATGTGCAACGAATATTAAAGCACTACTTCACAACGAAGTGCTTGTACCTTTTGTGTTTGATGATAAGGGAACAGTTGCGTCACTAGGAAATTCTGATGCGATGGGAACTGTATTTTCAGGTACAAAACTATATGGTAAATCTGCCGCAGCTATGAAAAAGGTAGTGGATAATCGATACCTATTCTTGCTTGGTGGACCTAAATTAGTCCTCAAAAAAGGTAAGTTTCGTCCGTTTTAATTAAATGAAATGAAAGTACGAGTTCAAAAGTAGGGTGAAAGGGCTGAAAAATTCGACGTAACGTAGCTTTAAGTAACAAAAGAGCGAGCTAACGATGATAGTTGAAGAGCCGTTTTACCTAACTATTTGAACTACCCCTAAATAGAGGAGGGAAAATTGATATGAAAAATGTACTTTGCTATGTACTCGTTACGATTGCTTCCCTAGTGGGATATGTGGTAGTAAGTCGTACAATGGAAAACAGCCGTGATTTCCGTTAATATCTATATTTTTTAAAATCCTCTTGGGTTATTACCTGAGAGGATTTTTTTATTTCGACGAGTGATGAATTAAAAAATTTGAATGGAGGAAAGTGTCCGCATCGTACATAATGAAAAGAAAAATTAGGTTGACATTTTCAGTGTATTAAGATAGTATTTTAAACGATAATGAGAATCTTTATCAATTAAAACGGAACCATACATAAAGAAATATGAGGAGGACCATCGATGAAAAAAATGCTGATATTTGGTTGTATAATTTTGTTATCGTTTCTTGCTGCGTGTAATGAACCAAAGGAAGAGGAAATGGAAACAAAAGATAAAAATACAACTGATCGGGAAATTACGATAGAAGATGCTATGGGGGAACAGACCATAAAAGGTACCCCGAAAAATATTGTTGTACTTGAATGGTCATATGCAGAAAATTTGTTAGCGCTTGGCATGGAACCAGTAGGGGTAGCCGATTTGGATGGCTACAAGAAATGGGTAAATGTTGATAAAAAGTTTTCGAAGAGTGTAAAAGATGTAGGAACAAGACAAGAGCCAAATCTTGAAGCAATCTCAAGGTTAAATCCAGATTTAATTATTGCTGTGAAATTCAGACATGAAGATATTTTAGACAGCTTAAAGGACATCGCTCCAGTAGTAACGTTTGCACCTTACTCTGAGGAAGCAACGGAGAATCAATATAAAAATATGGTTGAAGAGTTTGAAAAGCTCGCACATATTGTAGATAAATCGGAAAAGGCTGAACTCGCACTAACTGATTTAAAAGAATTTATTGAAGAACAAAAGAAGCGAGTGGAAGAAGCTGGTCTAAAAGGATCAAAGTATATTGCAACACAAGCATTCACAATTCAAAATACACCTACCTTACGCTTATTTACCGACAATTCGATTGTGTCACAAATTATGACTCGTCTTGGATTTGAAAATGCCTATCAAACGGATAAGCTTGAACCGTATGGGTATAGTGAAGTAACTGTTGAAGCGTTACAAAATTTCCAAAAGGAAAATCTTCAATTCTTATATATCGTTCAAGAAGAGGATAATATCTTTGAAAATCAATTAAAAGGTAATCCAGTATGGGAAAACCTTAGCTTTGTGAAGAATGGAAATACGCATCAGTTGCCAGGTGATACGTGGACATTTGGTGGTGTTTTATCAGCACACGTTTTAACTGAGCAGTTAGTCGATGCAATGATAGAAGAGAAGTAATATGAGCAATTCACTTAACAAAACAATACTAGCGGTTCTTACCTTTGGAGGAGGAACCGCACTTTTGTTCATATTAACATTCATACATATTAATCAAGGTAATGTATCCATTCCTGTATCTACAGTTATTGATGCAATTTTTCAACCTGAAAACACATTGGAACATCATACTGTAAGAATTCTTCGATTACCACGAGCGATGATGGGAATTATAGCAGGTGGCGCATTAGCTGTTGCAGGTGTTGTTTTACAAACAGTAACAAAAAACCCACTATCTTCTGCTAGCACGTTGGGTATTCATTCTGGAACTTATTTTGCCGTGGTCGCAAGTACCGTATTTTTACCTGCGGCGTTGTATGGTAACGGAATTATTGTTGCCTTTATTGGTGGAATTAGCACGTTTATGATTGTATTCCTTCTTTCAGGTGGAAATAGAGCGACACCTGTTCGAATGGTTTTAGCAGGTATGATTGTAACGTTTTTGTTTTCATCACTAACAAGTGTACTACAAATATTTTATGAGAATGAAACCGCTGGAATATTTCTTTGGGGTTCTGGGACACTTATTCAAAATGATTGGAGTGGTGTTCAGTTTTCGTATCCATTTGTCGCAGTTGGTTTTGTCGTGTTAGTAGGGATGTCTCTAAAACTCGATACATTAACACTTGGTGATGATATAGCAATCGCACTGGGGCAAAATGTTCAGGTAGTAAAATTCATTTCAATCGTAGCAGCAGTATTATTAACATCTGTTACGGTAAGTGTAGTTGGACCAATCGGGTTTGTTGGGTTAGTTGCACCACATATAATAAAATTGATTGGTTATAAAAAGCATATACCGCTTATAATTGCGTCCTTTATTTGGGGTGGAATTGTATTATTACTTGCCGATATACTAGCGAGAATAATTGATCCCTCGTTTTCAGAACTACCAGTGGGTGCGATTACAGCCTTGATTGGTTCACCATGGTTAATTTGGTTAGTGTTGAGAATGAAAAAATCTCAGTATGGCGAAGAGAATACCTCTGTTATAGCTGGTAAAGTTACAGCAGGTATATCACTAAAGGTTGCTGTTCCTATATTAGTTGGACTAATTGTTGTAGTTGGAATTGTAAGTCTAGCTTCAGGAAACTATGGATTTGAACCAATTCTTGCGTATCAAGCATTTTTCGGTGATACGAATGAATTTATGAAAAACTTAATTTTAGATTTGCGATTGCCTCGGGCAATTGTGGCGCTTACTAGTGGGATGATACTTGCTGTAAGTGGATTAATATTCCAAGGAGTTTTGCGAAATCCATTGGCCGATCCTTCTGTAATCGGAATAACCTCGGGTGCGGGCGTTGGTGCACTATCAACGATGTTTGTTTTTGGTGTCTCGGCAATCTGGATCCCAATTGGTGCGATGATTGGATCATTTGTATTCTTTATGGTGGTTATGCTACTTGCAATCCGTGCAAAATTTCAACCAACTATTTTGGCCTTACTTGGAATTGGAATTTCAGCATTCGGATCAGCTATCATTCAAATTTTAGTAGTACAGTCAGATTTAGCAGTGGCAGCTGCACTTACTTGGCTATCAGGAACTACTTATGCAAAAGGATGGACTGAATTTCTGTATTATTTGGTTTGGCCAATCATTATTATTTTTCCTTTACTAGCTTTAAAAATTAAAGCTTTAGATACATTATCACTTGGAGATGACACAGCAAAGGGTCTGGGAATGAAGGTAATGTCGTCTAGGTTCCAATTGGCGTTTCTTGCCACTTTACTAGCAGCCTTTAGTGTGGCCGCGGTTGGAGCAATTGGTTTTATCGGGTTGATTGCCCCACATGTGGCACGGCTATTAATTGGCCCTTCGAATCAACGATTATTGCCAGTAACGATATTAATAGGTGGATTATTATTATTACTAGCCGATTTACTTAGTCGTACACTCCTGGCACCTAACGAAATACCTGCGGGGATAGTAGTCGCAATCATTGGAGCTCCATATTTTTTATGGTTAATGAAAAAAAGATCATAATTATAGGTAATTCACTTCTAAAAAAACCGCTCCGGAAATATACTTCGCTTTCCGCGGGTGGCAGGTGAGCCTCCTCGTGCTTTCGCACTCCGGGGTCTCACCGATGCCATTCCTCCCGCAGGAGTCTACGTATATTTCCGGAGCTAGTTTAGATCATGGTTCGTCATGTTAATTGATAGGAATAGTTACGTACTAACCTCTTTCTCTCTTATGCTTGTTTCTGGCGTATCCAATTGATGAGACCACCTTGAAGTACGATGTTAACTTGTCGTTCTGACAATGAATGGCTGACACTGATTTTTCCTTCCTTTCCTTTTATTGAAACAGAGAAATCGTGAGCCTTTTTAACATTTTCGTGTAAATTAGTAAATTCAAGTATATCTCCTTGGGTCAGTTTATTGTAATCCTCTTCGTTCGAGAAAACCAATGGAAGAACACCGAAATTAACAAGGTTTTGCCAGTGGATTCGAGCATAATCTTTAACGATTACTACACGAAGTCCTAAGTATCTTGGAGCGAGTGCTGCGTGTTCACGGCTTGATCCTTGGCCATAGTTATATCCCCCAACAATTGCATGGCCACCTTTATCTTTACTTTCCATTCCGCGGTCATAATATGTTGGATCAATTGCTTCGAAGGTGAACTTACTAATCTCAGGTAGATTGCTTCGGTACGGTAGCACACGTGCGCCTCCCGCTAAGATTTCATCTGTAGAGATGTTATCTCCTACACTTAATAAGATAGGTACTTTCAACTCATTTGGTAGGGCGTCCATTTCCGGTATAGATACAATATTCGGTCCTTTTTCTAATGTAACTTTTTGAGCATCATCGTAAGATAACGGCTTATCTAATAGACCATCATCAATAGTAGGATCTTTTGGATCTTTAACCTTAGGATATTTCATATCTAACGTTCGTGGATCAGTAATTTCACCAGTTAATGCTGATGCTGCTGCCGTTTCTGGACTACATAGAAATACACTATCTTCCTTCGTACCCGAACGGCCAGGGAAGTTTCGTGGTGTTGTTCGCAAGCTGTTTCGTCCTGTAGCCGGTGCTTGCCCCATGCCAATACAGCCATTACAACCTGCTTGGTGTAAACGTGCACCAGCTTGTAACAAACTTGCGATATGCATTTCTTTTACAAGGTTTGTGAGCATTTGCCTAGAAGTTGGGTTTATGTCAAAAGATAGTCCATCAGCAATTCGT
Source organism: Virgibacillus sp. GM2-2 (assembly GCF_055329585.1). Taxonomy (NCBI): domain Bacteria; kingdom Bacillati; phylum Bacillota; class Bacilli; order Caryophanales; family Bacillaceae; genus Virgibacillus; species Virgibacillus sp. GM2-2. The sequence goes on from NZ_JBUZWC010000006.1 coordinate 165,919, forward strand.
TGGTCTTTTACGATTTCAGCTGCTATTGCAAAATCTCTGTAACCAGGGTTAGCGGAGGATCCAATATAGGATTGATAAATTGGAGTACCTTTTAATTCACTTGCCGGTACAACATTACCTGGGCTAGAGGGTTTAGCAACCAATGGTTCTAACTCAGAAAGGTTAATCGTATCTGTCAAATCATAAGTTGCTCCTTTATCAGCTTTTAGTTCGATCCAATCATCTTCGCGATCTTGACTCTTTAAAAATCGTTTAACCTCTTTATCAGATGGAAAAACAGTTGCTGTTGCACCAAGTTCAGCTCCCATATTTGCAATTACATGGCGATCCATTGCAGATAAGTTATCAAGGCCAGGGCCATAATACTCTATTATTTTTCCAACGCCACCTTTAACATCGTAGCGGCGAAGCATTTCAAAAATAACATCTTTGGCACTTACCCAGTCTGGAAGTTCACCAGTAAGTTCAACGCCCATAATTTCAGGCATTTTGATGTAAATCGGTTCACCCGTAATAGCCATTGCTACATCAATACCACCTGCTCCCATTGCGAGCATTCCCATGCAACCATTGGCACATGTATGGCTATCTGATCCAAGCAATGTTTTACCAGGTATTGCTAAACGCTGCATGTGGATTGGATGACTAACTCCGTTTCCTGGGCGACTATAATATAGCCCAAATCGCCGAGTTGCACTTTCTAAAAACAAGTGATCATCTGGATTTTTACTGTCTACTTGAATTAAATTATGGTCTACATACTGTGCAGATGCCTCTGTTTTGGCATAATCTAAACCCATTGCTTCAAGTTCTAACATTACCATCGTTCCTGTTGCATCCTGTGTTAAAGTTTGGTCAATTTTAAGACCTATCTCTTTTCCTTTTTCAATTGTTCCTGAAACAAGATGATCTTTTATTAACTTTTGCGCGACATTTAACGGCACAATGTTACCTCCTTTTTAAAAATATAAATACCATCATGATAGCTTTTCACCATTCGTAAAAATCATGCGTTCTTGTGCTAAATTATGGATATTTGCTTCCTATTTTTATCTTTCCTCAAAAATAGTATATTCAAACTACCGTGAAAATAGAAAAGGTACCTGACACTTTATTCTTTAGTGTCAGGTACCTTTTGTTTGTTATGCTTGTTTAATTGCTTCGATTTCAACGTTAATTTTTACTTCGTCACCGACCATGACGCCACCAGTTTCTAGTGCTGCGTTCCAAGTAAGGCCAAATTCTTTTCGGCTAATCTTAGTTGTACCACTGAATCCTGCAACTTCCTGACCCCATGGATCTTTTCCTGCACCTTCAAACTCAACATCGAAAGTGACAGTTTTTTTTGTGCCACGAATTGTTAGGTCTCCAGTTACATCATAATTGCTGTCAGATTTCTTTTTAATATCAGTAGCTATAAATGTCATTTTTGGATGATTTTCTGCGTCGAAAAAATCTGCAGAGCGTAAATGATCATCACGATCTTTCTTACGTGTATCAATACTGTTAATGTCAACAGTAAATTCAACTGTTGCATCCTCTAAGTTTTCTGGATCTGCTTCTATTACTGCTTCAAAATCATTAAAAACACCTTTTGCTTTTGAAATCATCATATGTTTAACGACAAACTCTAAAGAACTGTGTGCTGCATCAACATTCCATTTTGCTTTAGTCATTAATAATCTCCTCCATGTTATAAATAGTATGTTAGTTACTTTTCGATACTAAGTATATAATTATTACAAAATGTTGTCAAGTAATTATTTATCATTTTTGTATGGATAGAATACCCTGTTACATTTCTATCTAAACTAAGCAAAAATAAGAGGAAATAGGGAGGTATATGATACGATAAACAAAATATTAAATCTCGAGGTGCTAGAATGAGTCAATTATGCATCATCCCATGCGGTAGAAAAAAGATTTGGGATAAAGAGCCGACACGAGGGGCTACAGAAGTAAGGAATACCTATATCGGTACATTCCACAGGTTATGTCGTAACTATGCAAATCAATTTACCGATCAATGGGTTGTACTCTCTGCTAAACACGGGTTTCTAATACCAAATGATATAGTCGATCGAAATTACGATGTGACATTCAGTAAAAAAAATGATGAGATTATCTCACTTGCCCAATTGCAATATCAAATTGAATCTAAAAAACTAGATCAGTACGATGAACTTATACTACTGACCGGGAAGAAATATGAAAAGATAATTGAGGCAAGCTTTGGACAACAAATACCCAAACATTTTCCACTAAAAAGTTATAAAGGTATGGGTTATATGCAACAGGCGTTGAAACATGCGGTTGAACAAAATATTTCACTTCATTAAAACTATATAATTCTTTGCCACCTTTTAAGTAAATTTATCGATTATGAGGGTAGAACAACTTAAAGGAGGAAAAAGAATGAAGCCTTTGTTAATCATTGATCCTGGTCATGGTGGTAAAGATCCGGGTGGTGGAACTAATAGTCTTTGGAGGGAAAAAGATTTAGCGTTAGCCATATCCTTGTATCAATACAATCGATATAAGGAATTAGGTATACCCGTTTCACTGACAAGAAAAACAGATGTAACACTTACGCCTAACGTTAGATCATCGATTGTCCGGAATAGCGGTGCAAAGTACTGTCATTCAAACCACATAAACGCAGGTGGTGGGGACGGTGCAGAAATCATTCATTCCATTTATGGTGGAAAAGAAATGTCAGAAGCAATTGCAGTGAAACTGAAAGCTGCTGGACAAAATATCAGAAGTGTATATACGAGAGTCTTATCCACAGATCCGGCACAGGATTATTATTTTATGAATCGAAACACTGGCAGCGTTGCAACAGCTATTATTGAATACGGTTTTGCCGATTCAAAAGGTGACGACATTCAACAATTGCAATCGTCTTGGAAAATATATGCAGAAGCTGTTGTAAAGGGATTTTGTCAATTCATTGAGAATGATCATGTAGAATCAAGCGTAAACAATAAAACGGTAATAAGGAGCGAAGAATTCCAATTATCTTTACCAGCTACAGTAAATAAGTGGCGCATTTACCCACTGAATAAAAAGCCTGTTATAGGTAACGAAGTAGGTTATCTAAATCCAGCAAAATTTAACGGATTGCACTATACGATTCTAGGAAATCCATATCCACATGTTTATACGATTGAAACACGTGATTTTGGATTGGTTAATATTTATGCACACACAAAAATAGGAGCAATTTTAAGAAAAATGATGTAAATATTCGAAATCATCGGTATAATGAAAGTGTAATAGGGATGAAAACTAAGGAGAGATTGGATGCAAAATACGTATCAACCAACCTGGGATTTAGATACTATCTTTACAGGGGGAAGTGACTCAGAACAATTCAATACATACCTGGGTCAAATTTCTGTTTCTTTACAAATGCTCGCAAAAGAAGTGGAAACATTTGATCCAATTAACACAAATGCGAAAAAGCTGATTTCAATTGTAGAGTTATTAGAAGGTACTAGAAAAAAATTACGTGAGGCCTTCGCGTATATCAGTTGTTTGAGCGCACAAGATGTCAACGATACAAAGGCAAGTATGCTTGTAGGGAAACGAAGTGAATTAAAAGCGGAGACAGACGCAATAATGACTAAGTTTGATCAAAAGCTGGTTCAAATAGACGATGCAGTTTGGAATGAACTTTTAACAGATTCAACACTTAACACTGTGTCATTTGTGTTAAATGAATATAGAGAAAAAGCAACGGAACAATTATCTGTTGAGCAAGAAGTATTGATGAACGATTTAGCAGTTGACGGCTATCATGGATGGAGTCAAATGTACGATGCTTTAGTCGGAAATATGAATGTTGAGATTGAGACAGATGGTGAACGTAAAACCTATTCAATTGGGCAAGCTTCTAATAAATTGAGTGATCCAAATCGAACTGTTCGACAACATGTATCCGAACAAATTGATAATGCATGGAAGGAAAATGCAAATTTATTCGGTCAAACACTTAATCATTTAGCTGGATTTCGGTTACAGAAATATAAGCATCGTAATTGGTCAGATGTCTTGAAAGAACCGCTTGCTATTAATCGAATGAAAAAAGAAACACTGGATGCAATGTGGAATGCAATTTCAACTAATAAACAACCATTTGTCAAATACTTAAAAAGGAAAGCAGAATTACTAGGACTTGAAAAGTTAAGTATGTATGATATAGGCGCTCCTATCTCTGATTCAGTTAAAACCTATTCATTTTCGGAAGGTGCCGATTTTATCGTTGACAATTTTCGTGGCTTCAGTCCTAAAATGGCTGATTTTGCTCAGTTGGCATTTGATAAAAATTGGATTGAAGCAGAAGACCGACCTGGTAAACGACCGGGCGGGTTCTGTACAAGTTTTCCAGATAGTAAACAAACACGAATTTTTATGACTTATTCTGGGACATCTTCTAACGTAGCGACGTTGGCGCACGAACTTGGTCACGCCTATCATCAGCATGTGATGAATGATATACATGGATTAAATCAAGGTTATGCAATGAACGTTGCAGAAACAGCATCAACATTCGCTGAGATGATCGTTGCGGATGCATCGGTAAAACATGCAAAAACGAACAAGGAAAAATTGGCATTACTTGAGGATAAGGTGCAACGCGGAGTAGCATTCTTTATGAATATTCACGCAAGGTTTATATTTGAAACTAGTTTTTATGAAGAAAGAAAACATGGATTAGTTTCCGTTGATCGCTTAAATCAACTGATGGTTGATGCACAGAAGGATGCATATTGCGATGCATTAGAAGAGTATGATGAAAACTTCTGGGCTTCCAAGCTACATTTTCATATTACTGGTGTTCCGTTTTATAACTTTCCTTATACATTTGGCTATTTATTTAGTCTTGGTTTATATGCCCATGCACTAGAGACGGATGGTAACTTTGAAGAAGATTACATTGCACTATTGCGTGACACTGGCCAAATGAATGTCGAGGATTTGGCGGCAAAACATCTAAATATTGATTTAACTCAACCCGAATTTTGGGAGAATGCAATGAAATTATGTGCTAAAGATGTAGAAGAATTTTTAGCTATCTCCTAATCTTGTTTATAACGTAAATATCCGTTATAATAGATTCAATGAAAAAAGCAATATAAGGACGTGTTCAAAAAGGAGGATAAAAATGACCGAGAAGTTCGAGGAGGCGTAGCTTTGAGTACCGGAACGTATGCTATTAATACGTGAGGAAACGATCTAGCACGCAGGAAAAGCGTTTTTCTTTTCCAAGGAACGGAAAAGCAAGCCAACGAAGAAATTCGATGTGTCACTTTTACCGGAATTTTTGAACGTCCTCTATAAAAAGCCTGCAGGGGGAGCCATTTGGCTGAGAGTGAACAAGCATTTGTTCAGACCCTTTGAACCTGTTAGTTAATACTAGCGTAGGGATCGTGACTTTTTTGATGGTTAAAAAGCAATGTGCGAGGATTATTCCCATCGGAAACTTCCCCTAGGCATTGCTTTTTTTGTTGCAAAAAACTAGGGGAGGTAATTGTTTTGCGATCAAAGAAAATTTTATTTTTGATTGAGGTATCGATTTTTACAGCATTGGCATTAGTATTAGATCTCATTCCATTTTTATCGTTTAAAATCTGGGCACAAGGTGGGTCCATATCACTTGCGATGATTCCTGTATTTATTGTGGCATTTAGATGGGGGATTAAAGGTGGATTGTTGTCTGGATTCTTGTGGGGAGTATGGCAAATAGCTACAGGTGCTATTATCGCTCATCCAATTCAGGGTTTCTTAGATTATTTGGCGGCGTTCACTGTTTTAGGTTTCGCTGGGATCTTTGCTAGTAAAATTCAACAGGCTGTAAAGGAAGAACGGACGAAGGAGTATTTAACTTATATTATGCTAGGAGTATTCTTGGGGACAACATTACGTTTTATCGCTCACTATATAGCTGGGATTGTTTTCTTTGCTAGTTATGCACCTGAAGGACAATCTGTTTGGATCTATTCGTTACTATACAATTTGTCTTATTTACTCCCGTCATTTATCATCTGTACTGTCGTAGTATTCTTTCTTTTCCACAAACAGCCAAGAACATTATTAAATGCAGCATAATACGAAGCAGTCTTGATACTTATCAAGGCTGCTTTTTTGTCGTATACTTTTTAATAAGAGGTGATTTAGTTGCGTGAACTTATCGGAGGATGTCAGGCATGTGGAACCAAAGTATATTGTGAGAACGGATTTTTTGATGGAGAACAAGTTGATGGCAAACTTTTATGTAACGATTGTACGGAAAAGTTAGATAGTGAGAATGAGTAGACAGTCCTCAAATTGGGCTGTTTTTTATTGGCAATTTCCTTAAACATTGTCGATTTTAAATTTTCGTAGTTGATTTAAGTTGCGAAATAGTGAAAATTTAATTTGGTAGTGACTGCAAAAGATTCCGTTTTTTGGATTCCGGTGATGAAGAACCATTTTCATTGGCTTGCAAGTTATCGGACACACGGTGCCTTATTTATGAAAAATAAGGGTAACTGCGGCAGTTATCGGACTCAGGATACGTTATTTAGGTTAAAACAGGTGAAACGCATGCTTTTTTACTATAATAAGATATCCTGTGTCCGTTAATCCTTAAAATCACGCCAAAAAAGGAAAATAAGGCATTCTCTGTCCGCTACTAAGCGTTTACAAGACATTATTATTCTAAGCACAGGAGTTCTTGAAAAACACCCTCTAATTCTTTTCACCCCAAACTTGAAACATGCATAGGCTATAGCACATTCATAAATAAGGATGTGAGAAAGGGAGAAAAGGGATGGAATTAACTGTTTCACATTGGTTATATGGATTTTTTACACTTGTAATCATAGGAACAATGATTTTCAAAAAAGGTGTCGTACTTCCTACATTACTAGGAACGTTCGTTATTGCATGGGTGTTTAAGGGTAGTCTAGTTGATGGCTTCACTGCAATATTTAATGCAAACTTAGTTGCAGCACAAGAGCTGTTTAGCATTTTCCTTATCATTACATTCATGATGGCGTTACTGCATGCATTGAAAGACCTTGGTGCAGATCGGCGAATGATCAAACCCATTCAAAAAATGATGGTGAATGGGCACGTATCCTTTTTTGTTCTCATTGGCGTAACGTACGTCATATCATTATTTTTCTGGCCGACTCCAGCTGTACCACTAATTTGTGCATTACTCGTGCCAGCCGCTGTTCGTGCAGGCCTGCCGGCAATTACGGCTGCAGTGGCTATTGCATTAGCTGGTCAGGGAATGGCGTTATCGTCCGATTACATTGTTCAAGTGGCGCCGAGCCTATCCGCTAAGTCAGCTGGAATTAGTACTGCTGCGGTTGCGGATACAGCATTAATACTGTCGTTGATTACGGGTGGAGTAGCAATTCTAATCGCTTATTTATTGTATCGTAAATCAATTCGTAAAAAAGACAGTCCACTAATTGAAGCAGATTTGGCTGGACTACAAACACAATCACAATCAACGAATAAGGCACATGGTGAACATCTAACAACTTGGAGTAAAGTATTCGCTATTTTGGTTCCATTATCGTTGTTAGCTGTGGTTATATATATGATCTTTACGAAACTAGGTTCTGGCCGAATGACTGGTTTTGAAGGTGGGGGTGGTGCTGCATTTATCGGTGGTGTTGCGGTTATCTTACTACTCCTTGCAACGGTCGCTTTCGGAAAGCAACATTCACTTGATTATATTAGCAACCACATTACTGAAGGATTTATTTTCGCCTTTAAAGCAATGGGGCCAGTAATTCCGATTGCAGGTTTTTTCTTTCTAGGAAGCTCTGATTTCGCTGGAAGGATATTAGGTATTGATGAAAATCCGCCTGCTTTCCTCTTTGACATTGTGCAGGCAATACAAGAATTTTTACCACAGAGTGCAATATTTGCTGGGTTCAGTGTATTAATCATTGGTATCATTACTGGTCTTGATGGATCAGGGTTCTCAGGCTTACCATTAACTGGTGCTCTGGCTGCTTCATTACAAAACGGCTCAATTGATACTGCAACGCTTGCTGCTATCGGTCAGATGGGAGCTATTTGGACGGGTGGTGGAACCCTTGTGGCGTGGTCATCCATGATTGCGATTGCTGGTTTCTGTGGTGTCTCCGTGATGGAATTAGTACGAAAAAATTTCATACCAGTTATAAGCGGTTTATTAATTTCCACTTTAATTGCAGTCTTTTTGCTCTAAATTAGTAGAATATATTCGTAATAATTAGGGTAACCATTAGTAGAGGAAGTAAAAAATATTCTACTGGAGGTTATCCTATTTATGTCTAAACAAACTAGTTCGATTGTACAGGAATCTTTGAATGCACTGTACGATGATGAATCATTTTTACCAGATTTAAAGGACGGGATACGAGAGAAGGCTTTTACCTCGTTAGTATCAATACTTTCAACCCCCAACCACGTAAACAAATCATTTTTACGAATTGCTTTAGAAAACGATAAAGTAGTAAGAATACCAGCTTTTCGCGTACAGCATAATAACATTTTAGGACCGTACAAAGGTGGGATACGATTTCATGAGTCCGTAAAAGAAGAAGAAGTGATTAATCTAGCATCATTAATGACATTAAAAAATGCACTCCATCAAGTGCCTTTTGGTGGTGGTAAAGGCGGAGTTGTCATTAATCCACGTGAGTTCGAAGTAAAAGAGTTAAATTTAATATGTAAAAAATATGTTCAATATTTTAGTGAAATACTAGGACCAGATAAGGACATTCCAGCTCCAGATGTTGGTACTGGTGAACGGGAAATGGACTGGATGATGGGAGAATATAAGAGCATTCGACCTGGAAGTAGATATCGTGGTAGTTTTACTGGTAAAAGCGTTGTAAATGGTGGTTCTCTTGGTAGACGGGAAGCTACCGGTAAAGGTGTCTACTACACGTTCAAATATATGCTCCACGATTTTGTCAATTCACAGAAAAAATGGTTGGAGGAACGAGACAATATATTTGCTAAAACTGCGTTGGATTATAATGGAAAAGATTTAACCATTGCAGTTCAAGGATTTGGTAATGTTGGATCTGTTGCGGCAATGGAAGCTTATAGATGTAACGATTTAAACAATAAGATTGTTGCAGTTAGTGATCGGAATGTTACGCTTTATAACTCAGACGGACTTGATATACCGGCACTAATTAAAGTTACAGAGCAAAATAACGGAGATTTGCCAGTTAATGATGAGGAATTGAAAGATGCTGAAATCAAAGCAAGAGTAATGGATCGAGATGATGTACTAAGTCTAGATGTTGATGTGTTATTTTTAGCAGCACTTGAGGACCAGGTACATGACAAAAATGTACAGAATGTAAAAGCACGTATTATTGTGGAAGGCGCTAATTCACCAATAACTGCTGAAGCAGATAAGATACTAAGTGAAAAAGGTGTGATAGTTGTTCCTGATATTTTAGCAAACGCTGGTGGTGTAATTGTTTCTTATTTTGAATGGATTCAAGGTAGAGAAACCCAATTTTATACGGAAGACGAAGTAAACACAAAACAGTTTGGGAAAATGAAGGACACGTTCGATACCATTCTTCCGCAGTTCTTTGGGGATCCACATCCCTTACGACAAAATTGTTATATTCATGCGGTAGCCAAACTTTCGACCGTTCTATATCGTCAAGGAAAGTTATATTAATGATATATAAGCACTTCTTTCTCATGGAAGTGCTTTATTTCTATGATATAATGATTAAAAATTCAGTTAATAAATGATTGTTTAAATTAGTAGATCAATTGGGTACAGAGTTATACTAATCATCTTTAAAGAAGGGGGAGGTTTAGTGACGAATCATAGTGTTACGAGTTGGATGACATCGAAGTATCGTACCCAATTACGTACGAAAACCGAGGAATTAGTTGCCCGAGAGTTTGCATTAACCATTACGATTAATGGTGAACAATATGCTACCATCGTGTGTACTCCAACTACATTAAACGAATTGGTAGTCGGCTTTTTAGCGTCTGAAGGTGTAATCCGAAGGTATGCAGATATTCAATCGCTTACGATTGATGAATATAAAGGATTTGCATATGTGGAATTAGCATACCCGGTTGAGTTTACAGAACGAACAGAGCGATGGATTGGATCATGCTGTGGAAAAAGCCGCGAGTTTTATTTGAAACAGGATGTAAAAATAGCAAAGACGATCACTACGTCGATGAAACTAAGTACAGAAAACATATATAAATTAATGCATCAATTCGATGAAAAGGCTGAAGTATTCAGTAAAACTGGAGGGGTACATCAGGCTGGACTAGCATCTAATCAACAGATTAAAGCAACCTTTATCGATATCGGTAGACACAACGCGTTGGACAAACTGTATGGCTATCTATTACTGAACAAGTTGTCAGTAATGAGTTACTGCATTTTGTTTTCAGGGAGAATTTCGTCCGAGGTAGTAATAAAAATTTCTAAAATTGGTGCCGGGATATTGTTAGCTAAATCTGCTCCTACAGATCTTGCATTAAAATTAGCAAGAGATTTGCAAATTACAGCAGTCGGCTTTATTAGGACTGACAGATTAAATGTGTATACACACGAAAGTAGAATTCAGGAAAACCATAGAGTAGAAACGCATTAAAAAGAATGGGAGGTATTTTTGTGCAAGATCAAGAACATATTATTGTGACGTTGAACGGAACCGAATACTTAGCACAATCAGGGCAAAATTTACTCGATTTAATTAATACTACAAACGAGTCTGTACCACAGATCTGCTATAACGAGTCACTTGGACCAATCCAAACATGTGATACATGTGTGGTCGAAATAAATGGAGAAGTACAGCGTGCATGCGGAACTACGATTGAAAGAAGCATGAATGTGAATACGAATATCGATTACGTTCAATCGGCACAGAAAGAAGCACTCGATAGGATTCTAGAAAATCATGAATTGTATTGTACAGTCTGCGATTATAATAACGGATCATGCGAAATTCATAATACCGTTGCGGAATTTGGTTTGGAACATCAATCAAGACCATTCAAACCAAAGGAATACGAGGTAGACAATTCTGGATCATTTTATCGATATGATCCTGATCAATGTATTCTTTGCGGTCGTTGTGTCGAGGTTTGCCAAGATGTAGAGGTAAACGAAACGTTGCTTATTGACTGGAATCGTGAACAGCCACGAGTCATTTGGGATAATGATGTACCAATTGATCAATCATCATGTGTTAGCTGTGGACAATGTGCAACAGTTTGTCCATGTAACGCGATCATGGAAAAAAATATGGTCGGGGAAGCGGGTTATATTACAGATCATAAGCCAGGATTGTTACGCTCTATGATTGATCTTACGAAAAAAGCAGAACCAGGATATGGACCTCTTTTTGCAGTGTCAGACACAGAGGCTTCCATGCGTGAAGAACGAATTGAAAAAACAAAAACCGTTTGTACATATTGTGGTGTTGGTTGTACGTTTGACGTATGGACGAAGGACCGCAAAATTTTAAAAGTAGAACCGCAACAAGATTCACCTGCGAATGGAATTTCTACATGTGTAAAAGGTAAATTTGGCTGGGATTATGTGAATTCAGAGGAAAGGTTAACGAAGCCGTTAATTCGTCGAGATGATCAATTTGAGGAAGTAGAATGGGATGAAGCAATTTCTTACATTGCAAAACGATTTACAGATATTAAGGAGCAACACGGGTCCGATGCTTTAGGATTTATTTCATCATCAAAGGCTACTAATGAAGAATCTTATTTAATGCAAAAACTAGCACGTCAGGTAATTGGAACGAACAATATCGATAATTGTTCTCGTTACTGTCAATCCCCAGCAACAAAAGGATTGTTCCGTACAGTAGGACATGGTGGAGATTCAGGATCTATCGATGATATCGCTGAAGCGGAAATGGTAATTACAATTGGATCCAATACTGCTGAATCACATCCAGTTTTGGCTTCACGCATTAAACGCTCACATAAACTTTTTGGTCAAAAACTATTTGTATTTGATCTCCGAAAGCATGAAATGGCTGAACGTGCCGATCGATTTTTCCAACCGAAAAGTGGTACTGACCTTGTTTGGCTTTCTGCAGTTACAAAATATATTATTGATCAAGGCTGGGAAGATCGCACATTCATCGATAAGTGGGTAAATGATTATGAGAAATATAAAGAAAGTCTTGAAAAGTTTACGTTAGAATATGCAGAAAGAACGACAGGACTAACACAAGAAATGCTGAAAGAAATTGCTAAAGAGGTTGTAAGTGTTAATAAACTAGCAATCTGTTGGGCAATGGGAGTAACACAGCATCAATTAGGTAGTGATACAAGTACAGCGATTTCAAATCTATTGTTAATTACAGGTAATTACATGCGAAATGGAACTGGAGCATACCCATTACGTGGCCATAATAATGTACAAGGCTGTAGTGACTTTGGAAGTATGCCAAACTTTCTTCCAGGATATGAAAAAGTAACAGATAATGATGCTAGAAAACGTTATGAGGATGCTTGGGGTGTTGACATTCCTAGCGAACCTGGAATGGATAATCATGAGATGATTCATGCGATTCACGAGGACAAACTTCGGAGTCTTTATGTAATAGGTGAAGACACGGGTATTGTAGATTCAAATATTAATTATGTTACCGATGCATTTAAGAAGCTTGATTTCTTTATTGTTCAGGATTTATTTTTAACAAAAACATGTGAATACGCTGACGTAGTATTGCCTGCAGCTCCAAGTCTTGAAAAGGATGGAACATTTACGAATACAGAACGACGAATACAGCGTCTGTATAAAGCACTTGATCCAGTTGGAGACTCAAGACCTGATTGGAAAATACTAATGGATATAGCTAAGGAATTAAACTACGACTGGGGATATACACATCCATCAGAAATCATGGACGAAGCTGCCGCATTAACGCCATTATTTGCTGGGGTAAGCTATGATTTATTAACTAATTATAATAGCCTACAATGGCCAGTGGCAGCAGATGGAACGGATACGCCATTACTTTATACTGATGGATTTCCATTCGAAGACAAAAAGGCAAAGTTATTCCCACTAGATTTTAACTTAGATTACGACACGAATGATGAATATGATTTACATGTAAATAATGGTAGATTGCTAGAGCATTTTCATGAAGGGAATATGACTTATAAATCAAAAGGTATTACACGTAAAACACCTAGTGCCTTTATAGAGGTTTCACCAGAACTTGCAAAGGAACGTGGAATAGAAGAGGGGGCAGAAGTGAAATTAATTTCTCATGCTGGCTCAGCAACAGGCATCGTTCACATTACTGACAGAGTATCTGGTAAGGAATTATTTTTACCGCTCAATGATAATGGAAAATCAGCAATAAACTATTTAACCGATAATCGTGTGGATAAGGATTCGAATACGCCTGCATATAAAGAAATTGCTGTAAAAATGAAAGTATTAAAGAAAAAAGGAAAAAGTCCAATTCCATCTAACAATCATCGTAGAGGTAACCGACAGCCACAACTCGGTGTTCAGGTCGATAAGAAATGGGAGCGTTCTGACTATATTTTCCCGGGAGGAAAGGTGAAACAGGATGGCTGAACCGATATCAAAAATAAAGCGAATGGAAGTTTCAGAAGAAGTTGCTCGCCAAAACGATTTGGATGAAATCACAAGAGCAGTGAGCAAACATAAAGATGCTATTCTGAAAGGTATTGATTTTCTCGGCACGTTGAATGAAAACGGAATGCTAGATATGACACATGCCCTTGTGAAGCAAAAGGAAACTGCTTTAGAAAATGTAATGGGCGAATTAAACAAACCGCAATACGCTGCTTCAATTGAAAATATAAGCAAACTTCTTTTATATTTAGGGGAGCTTAACGTTGATGAATTAAAATATTTTACTGGCAAATTAAATCAGGGCATGGAGAATTCACGTTCGTTTCATGATTCCGAAAAAACGTCCATCATGGATTTAATGAAGGCTTTGAAGGATCCTGAAATTAATAGGAGTGTAACAATGCTGTTGCATTTTTTACGTGGTATGGGAAAAGAATGAAATGAAAGACTGATCTATGTACAATTATAGATCAGTCTTATTCTATGAAATAAAAACCTTGTACTAATCGGTATCGCTTTCACATAGATTTTAATAGAATCGATTTCTATTATGACTAGGGAGGTTGTAAAACATGAATGGTATTGTCGTTGCACTCATTGGTATTGTTGTTTTTGCTTTGGGTTATCGCTACTATTCAAAGTTTGTTGCCGAGAAGATATTCCGTTTAGATCCAAACTATGTAACGCCTGCCCACCGCTACAAAGACGGGGTAGATTATGTCCCTACGAATAAGTTTGTTTTATGGGGACATCACTTCTCATCTGTTGCTGGTGCAGCACCAATTGTTGGACCTGCTATTGCAGTTTATTGGGGTTGGTTACCTGCATTCCTATGGGTAATTCTTGGAACTGTTTTTGCAGCTGGGGTGCATGATTTTGGTACGTTAGTATTATCCGTACGCAATAAAGGTCAATCAGTAGGAACACTTGCACATCGCTTGATTGGTCAACGTGCAAAGATATTGTTTTTATTTATTATTCTTATTCTTGTGTTGATGGTAAACGCAGTGTTTGCTTGGGTTATTGCTAATTTATTTGTATCTTATCCGGCGAGCGTTGTTCCGATTTTCATTCAAATACCATTAGCTATTTGGATTGGATTTGCAGTTTACAAAGGTAAACGAAAAATGTTAATACCATCACTAATAGCACTTGCTGTCATGTACGTTACTGCAGTTATAGCGAGTAGGGTTGAGTTTCTCCAAATTGATTTAGTGCAATACTTTGGCGGAGAAGGTGGGGAAGGCTTATTCGGGCTCGGTGCAGTATCCTCCGCTTTCTTTATTTGGATAATTATTTTAATGATTTATGTGTACATCGCTTCAACCTTACCAGTTTGGAAGTTATTACAACCACGCGACTTTATTAATTCACACCAATTGGTTGTAGGATTAGCAATATTGTATCTTGGATTATTGTTTACAAATCCAGAAGTTACTGCACCAGTAACCAATGGTAATGCTGATATTTCCTGGTTCCCATTACTATTTATTACAATCGCGTGTGGAGCGATCTCTGGTTTTCATGGGTTAGTTTCTTCAGGAACGTCGTCTAAACAATTAAATAAAGAAACTGATGCACGGTTGGTAGGTTATTTTGGTGCAGTCGGTGAAGGTGTATTGGCTTTAATATCTATTATTGCGGTTGTGACATTCTTCCCAAACAAGGAACAATTTATGGAGACGTATAGCAGTTTCGCAGCATCAAGTGGAGCAGGACTTGGCGTTTTTGTTGAAGGTGCCAGTCAATTAGCAACTGGCTTAATGATTCCTCCTGATATCGCAACAACCATTGTATCGATTATCATTATCAGTTTTGCCGCAACATCTTTGGATACGTCAGTACGATTAATGCGCTACATTATTGCAGAACTCGGTGTCGAATACAAAATGCCTACTTTATCCAAAACTCATGTTGCAACGTCAATTGCAGTTGTTTCTAGTGCAGCGTTAGTGTTACTTCCACAAGGACCAAAAGGATTCGGTTCTGGCGGTTACTTACTATGGCCATTATTTGGAACATCGAATCAATTACTTGCAGGGATCAGTTTATTATTAATTTCTATCTGGTTAAAACGGCAAGGTAGGAATTATATGATTACGTTAATTCCAATGATATTCGTCCTATTTATGACATTGATTGCCATGTTCCAGCAAGTCGTTTTTGAATGGTCATGGTTCGGAACTAGCTCAAATACACTATTATTTGTCTTCGGTGCAGTCATATTCGTATTTGCTGTATGGATTATCCTGACCGCATTCACAACCCTGACAAAGAATATGAACGATTCAAATTCGATTAAATAGATAACCGTTTGTGAATTAATAGAAAAAAGGGATCATTTTCGGGGAGGCAACTGAAAAAGTTAAATATAGTATAAAATATGTGAATCTATCATCGCATCTTTGAATATACTGCGCTTTCCGCGGGCGAGTGCCGAGTCTCCTCGGACTACCGTCCTGCGGGGTCTCGTCGATCTCTCACTTCCCGCAGGAGTCTCCGTATATTCAAGATGCTAAGTAAAGGTGGAAGGTAAAAATTTTAAAATCCACACTTTTTCAGTGGCCTCTTTTTGGGTGGTCTCTTTTCCTGCTATCTTATATACGTGAGGTGACTAGATGTTTGATCAATTAAAAAAACTAATTGACTTTTATGAGGAAGTACTAGAAATGCCACATCGAACTGAAATCGCCCGGGAACTTCGTGATCAAGATGATATATTCTTATTACTACTTTATTCAGAGATGATTGGTATCCCTAATCCGGTTTACTATTACACACTTGAGCTTTATCCATATATGATTGAACAATTTCACGATTGGCATTTACGTATGGGGATGGAGAAATCGCCAATGTCAGGAATTCGCTGCTGCTAAATCAGAACAAAGAAGGTGTACTAATTGGAAGATACCAAGAATAAAATTATATTTGTTGGTGGAAAAGGCGGTGTAGGTAAGTCGACAACAGCTGCTGCGATAGCATGGCGGTCAGCCGAAAAGGGCTCTAAAACTCTACTCGTATCCACCGATCCAGCACATAACCTTGGAGACATATTTAGTAAAGAAATTGGTGGGAAGATTAAGCACGTAGCAAAATGTTTGGATGCTTTAGAAATCGATCCAGATATGGAAACAGCTACGTATATAAAAGGAGTTAAAGAAAACATTAATGGGATTGTACACTCAGGTATGATTGAGGAGGTACACCGTCAACTTGATACTGCTAAAGCTTCCCCAGGGGCCGATGAAGCGGCATTATTTGATCGGTTGATATCAATCATTTTGGAAGAAAAGGAGCACTATGATACGATTATTTTTGATACTGCTCCAACTGGACATACAATTCGGTTATTGTCACTTCCAGAATTAATGGGAATTTGGATTGAAGGAATGCTTCAGAAGAGGCAGAAAACAAATGAAAATTATACACAGTTGTTAAATGATGGAGAGCCGATAGAAGATCCGATTTATGAGGTGTTAAAAGAACGCCAGGAACGTTTTCGAAAGGCAAGAGAGATTTTGTTAAATCCATTATTAACAAGTTTTATATTTGTATTAAATCCAGAACGATTACCCATTTTGGAAACACAAAAAGCACTCGAATTATTGAACAATTATCATTTGCATGTAAAAACATTGGTAGTAAATAAATTGCTTCCAGAACAACCAGATGGTGAATTTTTAGGTAGAAGAAAAGAGCACGAGCAACAATATGTTTCAATGATTGAAGAGACTTTTCCGGATCAGGAGCGAGTTTATGTACCACTATTTACGCATGATATAACGAATGAACAACAATTAAAACAATTCGGTGAATATTTTCACTGATAGAGTATAAATACAATTAAGGTTCTTAATAAGGGATAGTTTATAGAAAGGGTGAGTATGGTGAAAGCATTTGTGCATGACCATGGTAATTTAGAAATTAAACATATTGATGATCCACAAGTGAATTTAGGAGAGGTAGTCGTTAGTATTCGTTCGGCAGGTTTAAATAGACGTGATGTAGGAATTCCAAATCGTAGAGGTAAGGACGAAGATGTTCTTGTGCTAGGTTCGGATGGTGCAGGAGTAGTAGAAGCAATTGGGGAAGGTGTAACAACTGTTGCAGTCGGAGATGAGGTTATCATTAATCCATCTTTACGTTGGGCTGAACAAAGTGATGCACCTCCAGAAGATTTTGATATATTAGGAATGCCTGATCACGGAACTTTTGCCGAAAAAATTGTTCTATCAGCTGATCAGGTTGAGAAAAAGCCTGCACATTTATCATGGGATGAGGCGGGAGTTCTTGCGTTGTCCGCATTAACCGGATACAGAGCTTTATTTACAAAAGGGGAAATAAAAGCTGGAGATACAGTATTCATCCCAGGTGCTGGAAGTGGTGTAGCAACATATTTAATTCAGTTTGCTAAACATGCTGGCGCTAAAGTAATCGTTACGTCAAGAAGTGAAGAAAAACGAAATAAGGCGAGTGAACTAGGTGCTGATATTGTTCTTGATACAGCTAGTGATTGGAAAGAGGAACTTAATGATGAAACAGTTGACCTTGTGATTGAAAGTGTAGGTCGCGCTACATTTAATCGTTCACTAGATGTGTTAAAGAAAGGCGGGCGAATCGTAGTTTTCGGTGCTACAACAGACGATACAATTGATCTTAATTTACGCGCATTCTTTTACGGACAGTACAGTCTTTTAGGTACAACAATGGGTAGTAGAGAAGAGTTGGTAGATATGCTTGCATTTGTAGAAGAACATAGTATTCACCCAATAGTTGACTCAACGTTTGAATTAAATCATGCAAAAGAAGCATTTTACTATTTAAAAGAAGGAAAGCAATTCGGCAACGTTGCAATTAAAATCAGTGGAGAATGATAAAGAGGGGTACTTAGTTACGAAAATAACTAAGTACCCGTTATTTTTTCATGTACACGGCTTTTGTCATAAAAAATTGAACTGCGAACTAAACATGGGGCCCCCACACTGCTCGGTAGAGGACACAGAAGCTCTTATTTTTACTTTTCGGGTATGTTTTATGGCTTAAGCGGACTCAGGGTACCTTATTTAGGTAAAAACAGGTTGAAATCAGGCCATTTGTACTAAATAAGGTATCCTGTGTCCGCGAACAAGCCCATTAACCCTAATTTTGGGCAAATAAGGGCTTTGGTGTCCGCTAATTTACTTATTTTAGTATAGTCTTAAATTTTCGCAGTATCCGTAAACTGCTAACTAAGCAGGGGGCTAGCGACTGCTTGGTATCGGACTGAGGATGCCTTATTTACCTTTTTTACCTTTATTTTGAGGATTAACGGACACACGATTCCTTATTCAGCTAAAAAACATGATTTTCAACTGTTTTTAACCTAATAAGGAATCCTGAGTCCGATAACAACCGCAGTTGCCCTTATTTTACCCAAATAAAGGATCGTGTGTCCGCTAGCTGACTTCCTGCATGCAACCTTTCCAGTACGGTTGAATATGTTACTTCACTGGCCTTGCCTGCAGCGGAAATCAACGTTGCTGTTACTATAATTATAAATTTTCACCAGTTCGCAGTTAGCTTCAATTACGAATGTTAAACAGAAAAAAAACTTGCAAATAGTACCTTAAATTAAGTTTACGAAAAAAGGGATTATTATAATACCAAATGCGACAAATGCAATCGCAATTGAACCTATTTTATTTTTTGTTCTCCATAGCTGTATGGAAAACCCAAACGTATATACGAAGATTATCCCCAAGATAATCCAAATTACAATTCCCATATTTAATCCCTAATTTCCTTTATTTTTGGTACTTCACTTTGGCGGCCGAATTGTCCAAATGTCACTTTTACAATAATGTTCACTTTCATTTCAGGATAGGTTTTCATCCAGTTATATTCTTCATATGCTGGAATTGTCAAAAATTCTTTTCTCGCAATTAACGACCAACCGAATGGTTCAGCCTTAAATTCTTCTTGTGTACGTTTAACGAATTTCTCCATCTTTTTCTCGAGTTCACGCTCGATAGACTTTCTTAATTTCTCTCGTTTAGATAAATCTTTCTCATAGTCAATCATACTGTGGGCTGATAAGATTTCAATCTCAAAAGGGATGGTCACGTCAATTTTTGGTGTATCTTCAAACAAGTGCATCTCTACTTTATTTGCCTTCTTCTTATTCACTCGTGCCGCAACACGGTACTTTTCATTAAATGGATCTTGATAGGTGGTTAAAATATCTGAAGCATTTAATGTTGGGTTTAACACAATCGATATTCGTGTTTCATCTGCAGATAATTTCCCAATCATTCTGCCTTCCTTGAATACTGCAGAACCAGCAAAGTTAGTTTGGTTTGTTTGTCCTTCAAATTTAAATTGTCCTGCTCTAAATTTATCATTATCTTGGTCCTGTTCATCTTGTGTAGTTTCTGTCGTGCCATACATTGCAAGAAAAAGATCCGCATCTGATTCGGTAATACGAAAATATTGAATAAGCTGTGATTCAGGCAACATTCCTGTTTCTACACCACGTTCAAGTATTAGTTCAAAGTATTTGTGTGGTCTGGTTTCGAGTCTTGGTTTGTTATTTGTAAAAAAATCCGTTGCGCTTTCCTTGGAGACAACTAAATTTACATCGCGACGAATTTCAGGATCCTTTGTTGCATCGTACATCCAACGAATAAAGTCATCGTCTCTCGCAAATTCTTCTGATGCTACTACGACACCTAATAAATCGTACGTAATCTCTTTTGCAATTACAACGTTGGCAGCATTCCTAGCAGTTGTAATGTCATCAGTAACAAATGATATAATCTCGTAAGGAGGCTCCTCGGTTCCTCCTCCTTGAACTTGAGAACCGTATTCAGGATTGCTTATCAAGTAGGTGATTTTGATTCGATCTTCATTTTCCGCTTTATCCAACCCAAGTGCAATAACATACGCTCTTTCTTCAATTTGACTTTGGTTCCAGCAACCACTCAGCGTAATTAATAAAACGATTAGGCAGGTTAATTTTAGGATGTGTTTATGACTTTTCATTTTTATAGTCTCCTTTAAACTTTGCCAACATCCACATGATGCATGGCAAGCTAAAGAAAATAGGTGTTACAACGATTAGTAGGTAATCTCTTAACTGTGACAGTGCAAATGATTCATTTTCAATTAACATGCCAATTAATAA
Source organism: Virgibacillus sp. GM2-2 (assembly GCF_055329585.1). Taxonomy (NCBI): domain Bacteria; kingdom Bacillati; phylum Bacillota; class Bacilli; order Caryophanales; family Bacillaceae; genus Virgibacillus; species Virgibacillus sp. GM2-2. Next base: position 186,723 of record NZ_JBUZWC010000006.1, read on the forward strand.
AAATAGTGTTGCCAATGCAGGGATTGCATGTTCAAATTCTTTTATACGAAATAGTCTCCCAAACAATATTCCATTTAAATAAAGATAGACGGCAAATCGAATAAACGACGCAATTAACCAAAAGGGAAAGAAAAATGTTTCAACGTTTGATAGGAATCCAAAGTTAATGTAACGAATTACTTCATGAAATGGATAATTTAACATGCGGATGGATTCATAATCGAACAACATAATATATGCCAGAATAGATATCGTTAACTCAAAAATTAAGATTATAAAGGCAATCCATGTACCTTTTTTAAAGTCATTATTGTTTCGGATATAAGGTCTTAAAAGACAAAGGTAGAGTATATCTCCATATATAGAAAGTCGTAATAAACTTTCCTTTACAACTTCCCATTCTCCTGGACCGAAAAATGGATAGATAAATGCCATATTACCTTGAAATAAGGTTAAGATTAACGCAATAAATAGTGATACTTTAATGTAGGGTAGGAGTGCTATAGCAACCGAACCTATTTGCTCTAATCCACGTCTTGCTCCATAAGCACATACAACCATCAAGACTAAGTAAAGTACTATTGTCGGGGTTCTAGTAAAATACATGGTACCAATAATGTCGGTATAAATAGCACTGTCAATAATGATGGCGGCAGAACCTACTACCCATAACGCAAATATGATGAAGAAACCAAAGTATTTTCCGAATAGATGAACAATGATTTCTAATAAACTTTTTTTCTCATAGTACATCATTATTTTTATCAGTAGGTAAATTGGGATAACTGAAACGATTGCATTGATTATTGGTGTCATCCACGCAGCATTGTACAATGGATGATATAAAATAGCTGGGGTATCATCGGCTAACTTTGTTCCGATTGTCAGCAAAACAATCGCTACATATTCCCAAATTCCAATTTTACCAGTACTTTTTTCCATATTATTTCTCCCGTTTCCTTTTCATATCTTTTGGTTTTATGTAACCTGGCCGGAAAATTTCGCTTTTCAGCACACGTCTAAAGATTGTATCACCTGATGAAAGGTATTTTGGCGTCAATGGTGACAAGTACGGGACTCCAAATGACTTTATTCCTACCATGTAGAACATCCCAAGTACAAATGCCGCTGTTATTCCATAGATACCAAACAATCCAGCGGCAATGATAAATACAAATCGTAATAATCGTACCGCGAAATTTAAACTTATATTACCGACTGCAAAAGAACTGAGCCCACCCAAAGCTACGACAATTACCACGATGGGACTTACAATATTTGCCTGAACTGCAGCTTGACCCAATATTAACGCACCAACAATTCCAATGGTTGGACCAATGGGGGTCGGTACACGAAGGCCAGCTTCACGAATTAGTTCAAAGGCAATTTCTAAAATCAATACCTCCATAACAGCAGGCAAAGGAACTTTTTCCCTGGTAGCAGCAATTGCAAGAAGTAAATCAGGAGGCACCATCTCAGCGTGAAAATTGGTTACGGCTACGTAAAAAGCGGAAGTAAACAAAGCTATAAATATGGCTACAATCCGCAAAAGTCGAGTGAAATTACCATATAAAATACTTAAATTTCGATCATCTGGAGAATGAAAAAACGACCAGAAAGTAGCAGGCATTATTAGTGCCTCGGGAGAATTGTCCATAAGTAACACAACATAACCATCTTCTAAGAATGCTGCAGCGCGATCTGGTCGTTCGGTAATTAATGTTGTAGGAAAAATAGGATATTTTTTCTTTTCAATTAATTGTTCCAGAACAGCGAGATTTGGAACATAATCTATATCGAGCTGATTTAATCGGTCGTTGACATCCGTTAGTAACTCCTCGTTTACTAAATCTTTGACATAACCAACGAATAAGTTGTTTTTGGATCTTTTGGATACGGTAGTTGCTTGAAATACTAGATCCTCACTCTTTATTTTTTTTCGAATGAGAGATATGCTTGTCATTACTTTTTCATTAAATGCTTCCTTTGATCCAAGTAGTGAAATCTCATTTTCAGCTTTATCAATACCTCTACCTTGAAAATTGGACGCACTAATAATATAGGCGCTATCATCGCCGTCAACGAAAAGAGCAACATTTCCTTTATTGATTTCAGACAATATATCGCTAATCTTTTGTTTGGTTGAAACAGATTGTATGGATACGATGTCTACAATTTTTTTAGTTGATTCTTTGTTTAGTAGTAAAGGGCTTATTACCTGTTCTTCCAATACTTGTGTATCTGTAATTGTATTAATATAAAGTGCTGAAGCTTTTTTATTTATTCCACCGATAAAAATGTCACGGAATTTAACATCATTGTTTTTAGGATACGAGTATATGGATTTGAATGTGTTGGTGGATTTATCTAGTTTTTTGGGGATATTCTGCTCTTTTAGTTCAATTGTTTCCTGTGATGATTGTTGTTTATATAGTTTGTCGACATCCTTATAGATATAACGGTTAATTAGTTTATTAAACATACAATCCACTCCGACTTCTTGTTTTTCTTAGGTTGTACGTGAATGGAAGTAATTATGTACGGAGAAAAATCGAGAATAAAAAAGCCGCCTTCAATCGAAAGCGGTTTAGCTATAGTCCTTCACAAACTAATCCATCGCCTTCACCATCGAGACGGTGTGGATCAATTTCTGGACCACCTGCAGCTTCAAAAAAAGCTTGTGCTTCTTCTTGTGATGTGAAATCTCCACAATCTCTGTCTGGTCCAGTTGGGTCGTATTTAAATATGTTATTATTATTTGGATTAGCTGATACTGTTTCTGAACGAAAACCATCTTTCGTTATATAGCCATCAATGCTCCAAATTCCAATTTTATTTTTTTTTGCGGTTGCTTCAATCTTGCGGAAATCTTCCACGTACTTATCATTTGGAGGATAAACGTATGCTACTCGCGCTAGACCTTTTTCTAGCAATAACTTATTAAACATCTGTCCATCATTCGTATAGACGTATGCAAGCAAGCGATCATATTTATCTCGTTTCTCTGTTCCAAATTCGAGTAGAATCGGTTCATTTGTTGAAAATGTTTTATCCATGAGTTTACTAGCTTCGTCTCCAAATGGTTGATCAGGAATATTTGGATGTTTCGTTTCTGGTGTGTCAACCAGCAATAGTCGTACATACTCTTCATTACCGTTTACATTAGCAATTAGTGTATCTCCATCAACTGTTCGAACGAATGTTGTTTGATCTTCAGAGGTCGAACAACCTGTTAGTAGAATGAATAGAAAGACAATGCCAAAGCTTTTTTTAAGCATAAAAAAACAGCTCCTTTTGTGCCTCAAATTATACACGAAAAGAAGCTATCCGACTATTTCAAGTAAGGTGAAAGTAAATCAATTGCTTGCTGTAACTTTTTACTGTTTTCTTGATACATTTGATTGGTTGCTTGATTCTCTGTTTCCAATGAAAAAAGTTCTAAATCTGCTTGGCATTTTTTTAATGACGCAAGTAATAGAGGTTTTTCAGTTGGTTCTGCAACAGCTAGTTTGTCATCGTAAAGGTCTAACGTAAGCTGTCCATCTGTATCTGCTTGTGCTAAAAATACATTTTCGATACTAACATTAAGTTTGTCTAGTTCTGTTTCTAACCAATTCGTATTAAGGGAGAGGTTTGCTAATGGCTCTAATAGTACTTTACCATCCATAATCACTGTTTGTGGTTCTTTTTCCGTCGGAAGCTTCATACCAAGAACTTTAGCAGTTATTGGCTGGTTTTCTTTTTTTTGCATGACATTTAATGTACCAGATGGTTCAAGAATTGCAAATTCTACATCAGCTGCACGATAGATGTTTTTATCTCGTAATTTTTCAAGTAATTCATCGGTAGTAAATCGTTCCTTTTTTAAATTATCTTCCATAACCTTGCCATCCTGAATGAATATGGTACTTTTACCTTCCATGAAATTACGAAATCTTTTACTTTTTAATGACAAATATTCGACACCAAGCGGAATAGTAAACCAGATAAATAAGGCCGCGAGAGCATGACCAATGTCTGTGGTCGTGTCAGCTGCATGCATGGCAACAATGCTACCAATAACGATACCTGTTATATATTCAAAAATATTCATTTCTGAAAGTTGCTTCTTACCCAATCCTTTTGTAATGAAAAATAAAATGACGAGTAAGAGAAACGATCTTATCATGATATTAACCCATTCTGGCATATGAAAAATCCTTTCTAGCTTTTATATTGCGGTTCTTCTCTTGAAAGGTACATAACCTGTTCCTGCAAATCGCCTTTAACCTCTTGTATTATAGCGGTTACCTCTTGATACAATTTTTTCGTTTGCTGGTCCTGTGTTTTATTCGCTAATAATTCTAACGTAGCTTCCGCGCTTTTAAGGGAAGAATAACAACCTTTTACTTGTGATCCAACAGTCATATTTCGTTTCCTCCTTATTAGCCTTTTGGTTTAAAAAAAATAGCGCCGATCATGCCGAAAATGATAGCAGCTGAAATACCTGAGCTAGTTACCTCAAACATTCCCGTGACAACTCCAATTAGTCCATGTTGCTCAGCCTCAGCCATCGCTCCGTGCACTAAAGAATTTCCGAAACTGGTAATGGGAACGGTTACCCCTGCACCGGCAAAATCAATTAGCGGTTCGTAAAGACCGAATCCGTCTAAGATAGCACCGGCTACAACTAAAATACTTAGTGTATGACCAGGTGTCAGCTTGAAAACGTCAAACATGATTTGGCCGATAACACAAATTAGACCACCTATAACAAATGCCCAGAAAAAAATCATTGTATATCACTTCCCATTTCGATGGAGACTGCGTGTGCAATGCAAGGAATTGGATCTTTTTGTTGCACACTAAGAGTTGAATGTAAAGCACCGGTGGCCACTACTAAAATGCGATTAAGTTGACCTTGCTTCATTTGATTTAAAAAATGACCATACGTTACAACTGAAGAACAAGCTGCACCGCTTGCGCCGGCTAAAACGGGTTGTCCTTCGCGATAAATAGTTAATCCACAATCTACGTATTGATCTTCGTTGATCGGAACACCTTCTTTTTTTAGAAGATCTAATGAAACCTCTCTACCAATATGACCTAAATCACCTGTAATAATTAAATCATAATAAGAAGGTTCCACATTACGTTCTCTCAAATGAGTTTCGATCGTGTCAACCGCAGCAGGAGCCATTGCACCACCCATATTAAACGGGTCTGTAATACCCATATCGACCACTTTACCAACAGTTGCTGAGGTTATTTTAGGGCCATTTCCTTCTTTTGCCACTAATGCACATCCAGCTCCAGTAACCGTCCATTGTGCGGTAGGAGGTTTTTGTCCACCATATTCAGTAGGATAACGAAATTGTTTTTCCGTAGCTGCATTATGACTAGAGCTGCCACTTAATATATAATCAGCCCCATTGCCATTGATTAAAAATGCAGCTAATGCAAGGCTTTCCATTGATGTAGCACAAGCACTAAACAATCCAAAATATGGGAGATCTAGTGTTTTCGCTGTAAAGCTTGAAGGAGTTATTTGATTAATTAAGTCACCACTAATAAAAAACTGTACTTGTTCTTTTTGGATAGAACTATTTTTAACTGCTAACTGACAAGCTTCCTCCATCATTGTCTGTTGTGCTTTTTCAAATGATGATTGATTGAGCCACATATCATCATGTAATAAATCAAAGTCATTTGGAATATTACCGTTTGCTTCAAATGGGCCACCGACTGTTCCAGTTGAAATAATGACGGGTTTATTCTCAAATATCCATGTTCGATGACCGACTATCATAAATTAACCCCCCACTGAATAAGAAGCGTTTTGACTAAAGCAACGATAAATGCCGAGAAAACACCAAATAATACAACCGATCCTGCTAATTTAAACATATTAGAACCAACACCCAATACAAAGCCTTCAGTACGGTGTTCAATGCATGCAGAGACAACAGCGTTACCAAATCCTGTTACAGGAACCGCTGATCCTGCACCTGCAAATTGGCCAATCCGATCATACACACCGAATCCAGTTAGTAACATTGTGATAAAAATTAGAGTTGCAACGGTAGGGTTTCCAACTGTTTGTTCCGTAAAATCAAAAAAATAAATGTAGAATGTAGAAATTAATTGACCAATAAAACAAATAAATCCACCTACAAAAAATGCTTTTATACAGTTTTTTAATACCGGACGTTTTACTTCTCTTTGTTGTTGAAAATCCTGGTATTGTTGCGCTTCTGGAGGTAAGTTTTTCTTTTTTTTATCAGCCATAATAAGTCACTCTTTCATTTATGTTTTTTCATGCGATAGTTTAAGCAAATGCTTTACTTTTTTCTCAAATGTTTGCTTTGTTATTGATTTATTGGACACTTGCTTCGTTAATTCTTTAAGTTCAATGACTAACTTTTGATCAGTTGATACCTCTGTCTTTAATTTTGGAAACTGTTTTTTTATTTTAGATGCTATCTTTTTTCTGATATTAGCTAGCTTTAATCGATCATGATGGTGAATTTCAAAAGCTATTAACAACTGTTTCTTCGTATTAACAGCATATATATTGGTTGTTTCATCATATTTTTGTAGTATGTTTTTAGCTTCTTTTGCTGGAGCTTGATCTGGTAAAGAAGACATACTGATTTTCGATGGTTCTGTTTCTTGATTTGTTGAAGTTTCTGGTTGTGCTGTTGAATTACATGCAACGAGTAAACAAAGGACAAGTAATAATAAATACCTTACAGTGTTCAATTTTTCATCACCTACTTAAACTGAGATATGTAGTAGGGGGTTGAAGATTAAACATTCAACCCTAACTTTGAGATGGTTTTCTTTTTTATGTTTCTTACTGTTTCTAAACAGTTGCCTACTCTTTTGATTGTCCGGCTACGGTTCCTTACTTATGCGTCCGCTTTTGAGCAGTCGCCTTCGCTTTTCTTTGTCCAGCTATGGCTCCTATCGTCTAGCAAATAGTTGGTCATGACGAACGTAGGGAAAAGACACCCTACTTTTCACATGCCCATCTATTTGTACGACGATAAGCAGTCGCCTTCGCTTTTCTTACTACATATTTTTATATTGGGGTTCTTCTTTTTCAATTTCCTGTAAACGTGGTTCAACGCTTTGTAGTATTGTGGTCGTTTGTTGTGCAGCATTTTCATATATCTGTTTCGCTTGTTTATTTTGTGTTTGTAAAGCAAACTGCTCAAAGCTTGCTTGTGCGCTTTTTAATCCAGCAATTGTTTGTTTAACCTGACTTGATACTGTCATTAGATACCCTCCTTTTAATTGTCATCACTTATTAGAATTGTATTTTTTGTCGTTATTATGCTTTTTATTTATTTCCTTTTTATGTTAATCTTATATTGAGATAAAAAACTGAATTATTTTAATTAAAATGAAACTTTTTTACAGTTTGATTCGTCTTATAAGGTAGAATTTGTCAGGAGGGACTACACCTTGAAGAAAAAAATCATCTATTTATTTATTCTATCTATAAGTATATTAGCTATCCTATTTTTCTTACTAAACGGTCTTGGGAAAGCATCATTAGTTTCTACGCATCAAACAGCTCATAGAAGTGTGGGCGGTGCTGAGGACTTTGTATTACATATTCGTGTAGAAGATGCCGATGGCAAAATTAAAGTATATCGCTCTATCCAATATAAGGGAGAAAAACCAATAGAAATCGAACACCAAACACCACTTATTTCTGTATCGTTGGACCAACCAAATCATGACTTTACTGGTAGTACAGTTAAGGAGGAAATGAAGAAAGGGGACAGTTACTATCCTCAGTCAGCAAAAATAATTAAAATTCCTGAGAGAGGAGTTTACACTTTGTATTGCTTAGCAAAATTCCAAATCGACGGAGTATTACAGAAAATTGAATATGAAGAGGAGTTAACGTTCCAATAACTAAACCTAGCACTCAATGTGCTAGGTTTAGTTATTGGAAGCTTATTCTAATTCCAGTGAAATTGTTTCGGTATTCGACTGGTTCTTTTGCCATTCGGAAAGCTCTTCTTTAGTAGGTTCCGGTATAGCTGGAATAGTGATGGAAAGTGAATCATCAGTGTTCCAATTTGTTGATAATATTGGCCAAGTGTAATCAAGTATTTCTTTATTATTAGTTACGTTTTCTATTGATAAAAGCTCCCATTCAGTTAGTTCCACTACTACTATGTTTCCCAAGGCTAAAGGCATTTCTTTATTTCGAGTAAAGTGAATAAGCACCTTTGTATTGTCAGGTGAAAGTTTAATTTCTTTTAATTGTGCTAAATCTGCCACTAGATATGCTTGATTACCTTCACTTTTATCAAGCAATAAATAGGAGCAGTTTTCATTTTTACAAGAAAACTCTAATAAATATAAATGACTGTTTTCATACTCAATTGGTTGAAGATTCATCTGTTCAACAGTCTTTTCTCGATCACTGCTTGCGCTTAAGTATGCATTTAATATCGGGACCATTTCTAGGTTAATCATTACTTTTTCCTCTGGAAGTATGAATTCGATGAGTTCATCCACTTCATTTTCGTCATCATCCTTTTCAGGTTGTTCAACTAGAGTTGGTTCAATATGCGATTTATCTGGGGATGATTCCTTTTTGACAATTACTTGTTGTTCATTATGACATGCTACGAGTAACAGAAGAATGGCGAACAATGGAACATATCTTTTCATAACGGCACTCCTATTAAAATTAATAATTAGAAAATAGCTAATTTTAATTATACAGGAATCGTGTTTAGAAAAAAGATAAATTTTTTAAGAATCATAGCAGAAGAGGGTGGGACAAAAGTAAATTTAGCAAAGAAAATCGGAACTATTATATAAATTGGTAAAAAAACCGCTCCGGAAATATACTTCGCTTTCCGCGGGTGGCTGGTGAGCCTCCTCGTGCTGCGCACTCCGGGGTCTCACCGATGCCATTCCTCCCGCAGGAGTCTACGTATATTTCCGGAGCTAGTATCAGCCATTGTCCGTCATTTCAATTAGTTATGTCCCAGCCTCGTTGAACTAAATATTCTTATTGTCCTCGTGTTCATCATGCGCACCATGGGACAAATAATCCTCTTGAAGTTCCTCTTTTTCTTCTATTGTTAAAGAGGAATCGTTATTAGGATTTTTCTTCTTATTTGAAAGCATAAGAATGATTACTATTACTACTATAGCTATTACGATATATACCCACATCATTTATATCACCTCTAAAACATTGGAAATACATAGGTAATTAAAAACCAAAGAATACCGAAAAAAATGATTAAGTAGGACGCATATTTTATTAATGCAACGCCAACTTTACTTGAATCAGACTTTTTCTCGCGATGCTCTACCTCAACTTCTCTTTCCCTTCGTTCATCCATATGATCACTCCTCTTTATTATTGCTAGTTATTACTAAATAATACCCTTTATCACATTAGTGAAACATGGAACAATTAGAGAAGATGAAAATATTATTTCTTACTAAAATTTGTTAAACTAGTTATAAGCTAAATATATGTTGAAAGGACTTTGAATCGATGATAAAAATGCGAAAGCCAATGCCAGTGGAGGAAGCGATTAAAAGAGTCATGGCTTTTCAGAAAAAAGGGGAAACGGAACTTATTTCAATTGATGAATGTGATGGTAGAAGGCTGGCTGAACCGGTAGTTACAAAACATCCAGTACCACCATTTAATAAATCACCATATGATGGATTTGCATTTCATTCTGTTGATACGAAACATGCATCACGTGAGAATCCTGTAACATTTGAAGTCATCGAACATGTTGGGGCAGGACACGTGCCGCAAAAAAGAGTGTCAACTAATCAAGCTACACGTATTATGACTGGTGCTCAGTTGCCGGAAGGTGCAAATTGTGTGGCGATGTTTGAAATTTGTAACGAGTTTAATAAGGATGGAAAAGAATATATATCAATAAAGCGTAAAATGGAACCTCAGCAAAATGTGGTCTTAGAAGGTTCTGAGATTGATGAAGGGATCGAGTTAATTTCTATTGGTTCCATTATTAATCCCGGAGTAAAAGCATTATTAGCCACTTTTGGTTATCAAAGGATACGTGTTGTAAAAAAACCGGTAGTAGGAATTTATGCTACTGGAACTGAATTACTTGATGTGGATGAGAAGCTTGTACCGGGTAAAATTCGCAACTCAAATGCATCCATGATTATGTCACAGATTAAACGTATTGGTGGAGAGCCAATTTATTTTGGTAAGTTGATCGATGAATTTGACTCTAGTTTTTCCTCTATAAAGGAAACACTTGAGAAAGTTGATATACTAATTACAACAGGTGGCGTTTCAGTAGGGGATTATGACCTAATGCCAGCTATATACGAAAAACTAAATGCAAATGTATTATTTAATAAAGTAGCGATGAGACCTGGAAGTGTAACTACAGTTGCAGCAGTAGAAGATAAACTTTTATTCGGGCTTTCTGGAAATCCTTCCGCATGCTATGTTGGATTTGAATTATTTGCTCGGCCAATTTTACAATCTTTTGTGCGAAGTCAACAGCCCTTTTTAAAAAGATCGCAGGCAATAATGGTCGATGATTTTCCAAAACCAAATCCATTTACAAGGTTTATTCGGGGAAGTATTTTTATCGAAAATGGACAGGTGAAGGCTACATTAGCAGGAATTGATAAATCTAACGTGGTGACTTCATTAGCATTTACAAATGGATTTATTGTTTTACCCGGTGGAACCAGAGGTTATACGAAGGGTTCTGTGGTCGATGTACTTTGGATTGAAGATTTAGATGGACAAGCTACGTATTAACAAAGAGGTGATAGGAATGGTTCAGTCTAGAGCTCCAATTACTGATCATTTTGGAAGAGAATTAAAGGATTTGCGAATTTCCGTTATTGATAAATGTAATTTTCGTTGTTCGTATTGCATGCCTAAAGAAATATTTGGCGACGATTATGTTTTTCTACCGGAAAATGAGTTGTTAAGCTTTGATGAGATAGTCCGTTCAGCTGAGCATTTTGCAAGGCTAGGGGTTGAAAAAATTCGAATCACCGGTGGAGAACCATTAATGAGAAAAAATTTAGAAGACCTTATTAAGCGACTTACCAAGATAGATGGAATCAACGATATTGCGTTGACTACAAATGGCGTGTTTTTACCCCGTAAAGCACGAAAGTTGAAAGAGGCAGGATTACAACGTGTAAATATTAGTTTGGACGCGATAGAAGATGAAGTTTTCACGAAAATAAATGGAAAAGATGTCGTTGCGCGTCCCGTTTTAAAAGGGATAGAAGCAGCCCAAGATGCTGGCTTACAAGTGAAAATAAATATGGTAGTTAAAAAAGGAATGAATGACAGCCAAATACTACCTATGGCTAAATATTTTAAAGGACAAAATATTATCCTTCGATATATTGAATTTATGGACGTTGGTAATCATAATGGTTGGAATCTGAATAATGTTATTTCAAAACAACAAATCATTGATATAATAAATGAAGAGATGCCAATCGTTCCAATTAGTCCCAATTATCATGGTGAGGTTGCAACGAGATACAAGTATGAGGATGGAGAGGGGGAAATCGGTGTAATTTCTTCAGTTTCCGATTCATTTTGTAGCTCTTGTACGCGTATCCGTTTAGCAGCTGACGGGAAATTATATACGTGTTTGTTCGCTTCAGGTGGTTATGATTTACGCCGTGATTTACGCGCAAATTTATCGGATGACGCGTTATCCAATAACTTGCAGTCCATTTGGCGTAAACGAACCGACCGCTACTCGGATGAACGTTCCAATGAAAACCCGAAAAGGAAGAAAATTGAAATGAGTTATATTGGTGGATAAGTTGATTTGATACAAGGAGGTGGATGGATGAAAACATTTAAATTGAGCTCCTTAGAAATAGTCGAAAATAAAGATGACGATATTGTCCTACATGATATTCCTCTGTTAGATGGTTTAGTAATAAATCGAGAGGATGAGAATAATCGTTGGGTTATTGAGGCATTCATTGAAAATGATCATTTCGATAACTTTCAAATGCTAAAGGAACAAGATGACACAGTAATGCTTCAAGTGAAAATTACAAAAGAAACGAACACGCCAGCAACATTCATCACCTCTATTTTATCGATAAATGAAATTGGCAACCGCATGAATGTTATATTTATGGGTACAATAGTAGATCAACGAAAAGGTATTGTAAAAGATATGTTAAAAAAGTTAATCGAAGAAGGCTATCAGGGCGAATCGTTGTATAAAAAATTTAAAGAGCTGATAGAACAAGGTTAGTAGTTTATGGCTACTGGCCTTTTTTTCAGCATCTGTGAAGTAATTGCACCAGAAGGATGAAAGGGAGTTCGGAACGGTAATCAATGTTGCACTTACTTCGCGATTCACATTCAATGCGATATAAACATAAATAGCATCACACTTTACTAACTGTTTACAAAGAATTGTCGAAATCGAAGGCAAAACCTTCTTATGCCTGTTATAATGAGTTTAAGTTTTGTAGAAATTTACCGATATATAAGATGAAAGTATTAAGGAGACGCTTTATGGTGTTATATTTTTTAAAGTTTGGCTGGTTAAATAAGTTATCACCAGTACAGTTAATTTTATTTTTCTACTGCGTCGCAGTTATTGTATCAACAGGAATCTTAGCAATGCCTATTGCACATGAAGAAGGTGTTGATGTAGCATTAGTCGATATACTATTTGTTGCAGTTAGTGCTATTAGTGTTACTGGACTAACACCGATAAGTATTCCAGATACGTTTAGTATGACTGGTTATTTTTTAATAGCCTTAATTCTTCAGTTTGGTGCAGTAGGTATTATGGCAATTGGTACATCAATCTGGGTTATTTTAGGAAAGAAAATTGGGTTAAAAGAACGTCGTTTAATTATGACCGACCAAAATCAAACCTCATTTGCAGGTATGGTGCGATTAATAAAACAAATTTTAATCGTTATTTTTACGATAGAATTTCTTGGTTTTCTTATATTAGGAACATATTTTCTTCAGTATTTTCCAACAGCTGGTGAAGCATATTTAAACGGTTTTTTTAGCTCAATTAGTGCTACAACGAATGGCGGATTTGACATAACAGGAAGTTCATTGATTATGTTTAAGGATGACTATTTCGTTCAGTTTATAACGATGCTCCTAATAATTTTTGGAGCAATAGGGTTTCCTGTACTAATTGAAGTAAAAGAATATATGTTTGCGAAAGCAGAAGTACGTAAGGGATTAAGGTTTTCTTTATTTACAAAGGTAACAACATTGACGTTTTTTGCATTAATTGTGGTTGGTGCGATTTTTATCGCTATATTTGATGCAGGTAATTTTTTTAAAGGCAAAGCTTGGCATGAGGTATTATTCTTCTCTTTGTTTCAATCGGTTACAACGAGAAGTGGAGGATTATCTACAATGGACGTTAGTTTATTGACAGAACAAAATCATCTTTTTATGTCATTTCTGATGTTCATAGGTGCATCGCCGAGTAGTGCAGGTGGGGGAATTAGAACCACGACATTTGCATTGGTTCTCATATTTATTATTACATACGCTCGTGGTGGGGCAAGCATCCGTATTTTTAAACGTGAAGTACATCAAGAAGATTTGTTAAAGGCTGTAACAGTGTCACTGATGGCAATTGCGTTCGTATTTGTTTCTATTTTAGTTATTTCGATGGTAGAGCCTTATTCTTTATCTCAAATACTATTTGAAGTAACCTCAGCTTTTGGGACGGTAGGATTATCTCTTGGAATAACGAGCGAGCTCACAACACTAAGTAAGTTTGTTTTAATGATCTTAATGTTTATTGGGCGTGTAGGTATTATTACATTTTTGTTTATGTTTAAAAACAATAAAGCAAGTGGAAAGTTTCATTATCCGAAAGAAAAAATGATTATTGGATAATTTACAGCAGAAGAAAAGCAACTAAAGAGCGATGGAACATTCGCAAGCATCTAAAACTGGATTATTTCGAGGTCTTTGGAGGAGAATGTCATGTCAAAGGGGAAAGTAGAAATTCCGATCCACAATGGTGTTTTTACCCATTTAAAGGATGCCATATTATTTGTGGATGCAAAAGGTTTTATTATTAAGGGGAATGATGCTGCATTTTCATTGCTTAATATGAATGACGATAATAACGTATCTGTCTTTCAATATATGGACTTTGATTTATTACTAGATGATACGGAAAAACATTTGCTAATGGAATTAAAGAATGAGGATGGAAAGTTAATTGAAGTAAAGTCCATCCGTATTAATGATTCACTTTATTGCTTACTGATGAGCAACCTGTCTATTCGGGATAAAACAGAAGAAGTCAAAACATATATAAACCAACTTACTCATGCCACTTCAGAAGGAATGGTTATGTTCAATGAACAGAGGATTCTAGACTGTGACGAAAAATTTGCCATGATGTTTGGGTATGAGAAAGACGAAATGATGATTATGCATTTTTCTCAGTTTGTCGAAGAATATAATGGAGAAGGTTTAAATGGGGTTGTTTATAAAACAAGTGCTGAATCGCAAGTTTATACTGCAATAAAAAAAGACGGTAGTAGATTCCATGTTGAAATGATTGAGCAACCATACAATAATCACGGAAGTATTGTACGTGTAGCGATTATAAAAGATATTACCGAACAAATCGAAAATGAAAGACGTATTGAATTTATGGCTTATTATGATGAATTGACAGATTTGCCGAATCGAAATTTCTTTGTAAAAGCGTTAAGAGAGGCTGTAAATGAAGCAAAGGAAGCGAATGAAATGCTTGCCGTTTATTTTATTGACTTAGATTATTTTAAAGAGGTAAACGACACACTCGGCTATTCATTTGGAGATAAACTGCTTCAAGCATGTGGAGAAAAATTGAAATCATTTTTACAAACAGACACTTTTATTGCCCGTATGGGTGGAGATGAGTTCTTAATTTTACAGAGACATATAAATGGGAAAGAGGAAGCTGTCAATCTAGCAAAAAAATTAATTACGGAGTTTGAAAAACCAATAAAAATCGATGGGTATGAACTCTATATATCTATTAGTATAGGGATAAGTATTTTTCCAGAGAACGGATCAACAGCTAACGACCTAATAAAACATGCTGATTCTGCAATGTATGTAATTAAAGAACGTCATCGAAATAATTATAAGCTGTTTGAATCCTCGATATCGGAAAATTTCAAGAATATGCTAACAATGGAAACTGAACTAAGAAAAGCATTGATACATGGTCATTTTGAGCTTCATTATCAACCGCAGAAAAATCTTGGTTCAGGAAAAATTGTAGGGTTAGAAGCCTTGCTTCGTTGGAACCATCCAATTAACGGATATATACCACCTGATGAATTTATTCCATTGGCTGAAAAAACCGGATTAATTATTGAGATAGGTGATTGGGTATTAAAGGAGGCTTGTCAACAGAATAAGGCCTGGCAAGAAAAGGGGTATGATCCAGTTATCGTAAGTGTAAACCTTTCTGCCAAACAATTTCATCAAAAAGGATTAGTTGAGAACATTGAACAAATCCTACAAATGACCGGGTTAGACCCTTGTTATTTAGAATTGGAAATTACGGAAAGTATGGCCATGAGTAATGAAGATTCCATTATCGAAACGATGGAACGATTGCGTAAGCTTGGTGTTTGGGTTTCAATCGATGACTTTGGAACAGGATATTCTTCTTTGAAATATTTGAGTATTTTCCCTGTCACCAAACTAAAGATTGATAAAATGTTTATGGACGAAAATCAAAAACAGAATCAAGCAATAGTTAAATCCATTATTCATATGTCACACTCACTGAACATGAAGGTAATAGCTGAGGGTGTTGAAACGTATGAACAACTTTCATTTTTAGAGAATGAAAAGTGTGACGAGGTACAAGGATACTATTACAGTAAGCCGTTGCCACCTACACAGTTAACTAAGTTTTTTCATCAAGTTTAAATAGCGAAGGCAGTTAGTGAAAGCTGACTGCTTTTAGATTTCCAACAAAAGAAATAGAAAGTAATGATTTGACTAATACACATTGAATTTAAATGCGAACTAATTATAATTCATGCTTATGTAACAGCAATGTTGATTTCCACTGCGGGAAAGGCTAGTAAAGTAATAGTTTTTAGGGTACTGGAAAGATTGCATGCAGGATGTCAGCTTGCGGACACACGATCCCTTATTTGTGAAAAAGAAGGGTAAATCCGGTTGTTATCGGACTCAGGATTCCTTATTTGGGTAAAAACAGT
>NZ_JBUZWC010000007.1:0-168174 GCF_055329585.1 Virgibacillus sp. GM2-2
CAGCGGGTTTTGATCCCGTCATTCCCAGGTTCGAATCCTGGTAGCCCAGCCATTTGCGGAAGTAGTTCAGTGGTAGAACATCACCTTGCCAAGGTGGGGGTCGCGGGTTCGAATCCCGTCTTCCGCTCCATGACTTCATCCGGCGGCATAGCCAAGTGGTAAGGCACAGGTCTGCAACACCTTTATCACCGGTTCGAATCCGGTTGCCGCCTCCAATATTATATTTTCTACATGCCAGTGTGGCGGAATTGGCAGACGCGCGGGACTCAAAATCCCGTTCCTTCACGGGAGTGTCGGTTCGACCCCGACCACTGGTATCAATTTTATACACGAGTTAAACTCTCGTAAAAAAAGACAGGAAAACTCCTGTCTTTTTTTGTTATACATCCTTAAAAAATTACTTACATATTTGTCCTTTTATCAGCTTTAACATACTATTATGGTAACTTAATCAATCTGCTAGTATTCCACAAATAAATTTCGACAAAACTAGGTAAGCTACAGTGGATCAAAAATCTAGATTAAACTTCTTTTCAAAAACAACAATGGTATATATAATAGATGTAATTGGAGGTGAGATAATGGAACAATCAGGAATAAAGGAAATATTAAATGCTTTGGAGCTTCATTCGAGACAAATTGACAAAAAGTTGCACCAATACTTTGAGCAAAATGATGAAAATATGGAAGGTCTTAACACAAGGTTTGAAGGACTTGAAAACAGGTTTGAAGGGCTTGAAAACAAAGTCAACAATCTTGAAAAGAAGATGGACAACCGGTTTGACCGACTTGAGAAAAAGTTTGATGGGCTGGATGTAAGCTTGAGGGAAACACAAGAAACAGTCGACTTTCTTTCTAGTAAATATGTACAGCATGAGAAAAAACTTCGCAATATCTAACACGTACTATCAAAGGAGTTCCCCAAAAAACAGCTCTATTATTTTAAATTCCCAAAATGCTATAGTTAAACTTAAAACACTACTAAGCTATTAGCATAGTAGTGTTTTATCAATAGTTAAAAATTAACGAGGTGATTGCCTCCAGTGCTGCCACTCATAAGGAAGCATTGCCTGATATTTCGGCTGGAGGAAGCGGTCGTCGATAAGTGCGATGGTACCACGGTCTGTGTCGGTGCGGATGAGTCGGCCGCCTGCTTGTAGCACTTTGTTCATGCCAGGGTAGACGTATGCGTAATCGTAGCCATGGTGTCCGTTAGCTTGGAAGTAATCTTTGATAATGTCACGTTCCAATCCGATTTGGGGAAGCCCTATGCCAACGATGATTACGCCTTGTAGCCGGTTTCCTTTCAGATCGACACCTTCGGAAAAAATACCGCCAAGAACAGCGAAACCAACGAGACGCTCTTGCTGATCATCTTTTTCCTCGAATGCTTCCAGAAACACTTCTTTATCAATCTCAGACATTTGTGCATGTTGTACAATCGTCTGCACTTCTGGTGCAGTTTCGGCAAATCGCTCATATACCATCTTCATATAGGTATAGGACGAGAAAAATACTAGAAAATTACCTTGCCGTTTTGCCAGCAAATCCGTAATAAAAGTGACCATCGGCTCTAGCGTGCGTTCTCTGTCACGAAACCTTGTCGATAGTGGCTGGATGATCACCTCAGCATTCTCCCGCTCAAAAGGGGAGGGGATAGACAGAACATAGTCCTCTTCCTGCCCTCCAAGTAAATCCATATAATAGCCTGCAGGCGTCAGCGTTGCCGAAAAGAATATTTTCGAGCGGAAGCCTTTCCCCATACGTTTGAGCTGATGGGATGGATCAAGGCAAAACAGTTTTAGCGCAATATCGTCGTCGTCGACTGTCACGTAGCTCGTGAATCGTTTATCATACAAATCCGCAATTTTTACAAATGACTGTGCCGCGAAATACGTATTCAATAACAACTCATCAGCATCACCGCCACGTGCCAACTCTTCTTCCGCATCGTAAGCAAATGCATCAACTGCACGAACAAGCTTTCCATCTAGTTCTTTTTCTGGCATCTGGTTCTCTTTCTTTTTATCTACCAGACGATCACTTACAGCTTTAGCCGATTTGGCAATAACCTCTTTACTTCCTTTATATTCCTTATACAAGGCAAGAAAGTCCGCTTTATTCACTGTTGCAGAATACATCTCCCGCGCACGGTCTACCAGGTTATGCGCTTCATCTATTAGCAGTGCTGTCTTTTTCCTCTGTTCTTCAAACAGGCGCTGCAAGGAAACTCTTGGATCGAAAATATAATTATAATCACAGATAACGACATCCGCGGCATACGCTAGATCCAATGAAAATTCAAACGGACAAACCGTGTGCTTGCGGGCATACGCTTCGATCACGGGCCTTGTTAGTAGGGATTCGTGTTGCAAAATATCCAAAACAGCTCCGTTGATGCGGTCATAATAGCCATTAGCAAATGGACATTCCGCTTTATCACAGTTCACTTCATTCTGAAAACAAATCTTTTGCTTGGCTGTAATCGTCACGACCGTTAATTGAAGTCCTTTTTCCTGCAGAATCCGGAACGTTTCTTCAGCTGCAGTACGCGTGATTGTCTTGGCGGTCAAATAAAAAATTCGCTCCAGATGTCCTTCGCTAATCGCTTTTACAGCGGGGAAAACAGTTGAAATGGTTTTGCCGATGCCAGTCGATGCTTTGGCAAACAGTGTTTTTTTCTCTTGAATTGTTTTAAATACAGCACCAGCAAGTTTACGCTGACCCTCGCGGTAATTACTAAAAGGAAACGCCAAGTCTTTTGTGCTGGCATTCCTTTTTTCCAAAAGTTCCATGCGCAATTTTGCATAAGGCGTATATTGGGAAATCATATCCATCATGAAGTCAGCCAATTCTTGCCGCGTCATGTTTCGTTGGAACCTTTTTTGTTGTTCCGACTGAACGTGTACATATGTCAGTTGGATCGTGATGTTTTCTAGCTTGTTATCCGTCGTATAGATATAACCGTAAACACAGGCCTGGGCCCAGTGCACGGGATACGTTTCCTCCGTGATCAGGTCCAATGGTCCGGATGTCGATTTGATTTCATCAATAACAATGGAAGAACCGTCGTCATTTTTCAGCAGGCCATCACAGCGCCCGTCTATTTGAAAGGTGATATCTTCCGAGGTAATCTCCGTCTGCAAATAGACTTCTTTCTGATCGTTCTTCCCATAGGTTTTCTGGATTTTTTGATGTGCTTTGGTGCCATCTACCAGTGGTGTCGTCGAACGAAATCCTGTTTCGATACTGCCACTTCGAAATACATATTCCACAAGTCCTCTGGCAGACAGATGGAGGTGTTTCGCACTTTCTGTTTTTGGTTTATTCATATTGAAATTCATTCCCCAATCTATGTAAAGGGTAGTATGTGATTTTTCATTTTTTATAACTTATGGTAGACCTTATAAGATTCGCTATTAAGGAAGAGGTAAATGCCGAGTTTTTCTAAAAAGTGAGTTATCATTCGTGCCTGAAATTTTTCCTATTTCAAGTATAATATGTTTAGAGATATTTTTCACGTGAATGAGAACATTTGTTTCAAAGTCTGGAAAGAAAGTTAAATAAAGTAGTATAAGGAAAGAGGAATAGATGATGGTTTTTTTTCGCAAAAGGAAAGAGAAAAAGTGGTTTCATTATAAAGAAAAGTTAACGCACATAATGAATGAGGAGCTTGAATTGAAATCATGGTTGCAAGATATAATCATGTCGATCGTTGAAAAAGAAGAACAAAGACGTCCGAATGAGGAAATGGTAGTTTGGTTTAAAAACTGGGTGGATGAAGGTAGATTACCCAAGTTTTTAGAGGATGAGAAGTTACTAGCTGATATTTATTACAATCATACGAATTGGGTGGAAGAAACAGCGCAGTTTCATGTTGAAGTGCGGGATGCCGATGACGAAACGTTGGAGTCTTTAATTAACGGTTTTGGGGAACCGATGACAACCTTTACATTGAGCAATCAAAAAACCTACCTTGCCCTTTGGGGAGAAATTTTTAATGCGACCAGTCAGGTATTACCAGATCCTGGTAAAATTGATTGGTGATTTGACTGCTACCTGATAGCAACATTTATAAAAATAGGGGAATAAATTATCTAGATATTATGAAGAGCCTGCATAAACTCGGGTAACAGTTTGTTAGTTTCAAACTGTTTTAGAAGGGATAGTAAAAATGAAAAACAATGATCTCCATAATGCCATTAAAAAATTGAAAATAGAAAATGTAAAGATGAATCATATTTCAAGAATTGGTGAAGGTGCTTGGCACGATGTATACAGAATAGAGAGGGATTTTGAAGATGACATTGTGTTAAGAATAAAGAAGAAGAAAGCTTATGGTCAAATTCAAGAATATGATGAACTGGGCCTGATTACTGAATATGAATCTTCAAAAGCTTATTATCAACAGGCTAATCAGTGCTCTTTTGACATATGTCCCTCATTCTTTAAGTATTACATAGATGAAGCATTAGTATTTACAGTCGAAAGTTTTATGGGTGGGGGAAAAACACTTCAAAGTCTGACCAATTCTGAAGCATATACAATTGGAAAAAGGTTAGGTGAATTCTTTTTTGAAATGCATAGTAAAACCCCTGAAATAAAAGGGAGTGGTAATTTATTATGGAATGGTACACATCTTGAAGGTAATTTGCAACAAGACGCTGACCGAGTTTGGCAAAAGGATAACGATTTTTATGAGCGTGTCCTGAATAAATTAATTGCTACCGATTTAAAAATTGATAGAAACACAATAGTTGATAAGATACTAAACTTAATTGAAAACAGGCGAAATAAGCAACAAAATTTATCATTAGTAAATCAAGATGTAACGCCGGAAAACATCATCCTTAATCCGGATAACGTTTCTTTAGTTGATCCATTTCCAATGTTAGATTTCGATTTAAAATATGCTGGGTACTTTGTCTTTTGTTACAAATTTCTCCTTCCAGCTTATTCTACCGCACCAAGATACCGAAATAATGGTTATGATCAAAATAGTAACATTCTGAGTAAAATTGCAGATGGTTTTACTAATGGTTATATAGGTGATAATGAAAATTTGCTTAAATGTATAAAGAACGAATGTATCTTATGGACATTAGTAGAAACATATGACCACTATGAAATATTGAATAAGAATGAATTAAGCTATAAGACTATACAGCAAATGGGAAGTAAGAATATTATTAATAAAAGACTAACATTATGTTTAAAAGAGTTAGAAAATTTGTGTTCTACTATATAATCTGATTTGAATCCTACAGTTCAAATAGAAAGTCATTACCTCACCCTAATGAAGTGGCTAAAAAACTGGGGCTAAGTTGTCACTGCAGATGGCGGTTGGATGACTGGTTTTTAAACTTTTAGGCATGAATTATTTCCCTTAAGCCCTATGCCTTTGATTATACCCCGAAACAAAAAAACGTTGGATTCCTATTTAGTGGAATCCAACAATACCATGGCCTACTAAGCCATCATGTCTAGGAAAGGGGTAATTTAGCCAAATAATAGGTTTGGACAAATTGATTAATAATAGTAGCGTCGACATTTATTACATTTACAGCAACATCTTTTATTTTCATCTTCAGCAGCCAGTACTCGATTGTCTATACAGCGATTTACCGCACGGCAAAAATCCTCACCATCAATATATGAACGTACTGGAACCCTAAAGTCATAAGCCCCGGCAACGTCATTACAGTGACCTCTACGAGCACCTGCTACATTATTGTTTCGATAGCATCCCATAATAATCCTATCTCCTTTTCAATTAAATTGATCTTACGCTTTATACTACGTAAATAACAACAAGTTGCGTAATGAAATCTACTAGTTTATATCAAAAATATGCTAAGTGCTATGAATGATATAACTAGATGAGATGGTAAGGATAGTGAACCTGTCTCTATGATCCTCCTGGTTAAATAACAGAAGTAATATACCAAAAAACACGACTATATTGTTTCTGCGCAGGCGTTGGTGCTTTAATTGAAAAAGGTCTTCAACGATCAAGAGTACGGTAAGGCTGTGAAAGCCTCAGTTGAGGAAATGCAAATAGCTGTAATCGTTGCTTGTACAACGGTTGTCATGGTTAGTACAATTAATACTAATTGATATGCATAAGGGATATAGAGTTTATCAACGAAGTCTGAATTAAATCTTAATTATATTCTTCCGCAAAAGGTGCCTATCTTGAATAAGGTAGGTGTCTTATTTTTGTGAAAAACATTGAACTGGATTAATTGTTTTGGAATAATTGGTATTAGCAATAGGGTAGGATAATCCAGTTCATTGATTGGTAGTAAGACTTATATGAGGAGGCGTTCATTTGCAAAATGTGATTCCTGCATTACGCATAACTGATTATGCAGAAAGTAAAGCATTCTATGTGGAGGGGATGGGTTTTCAAATTGATTGGGAACACCGATTTGAACCGCAATTTCCTATTTTTGTTCAGATCAGCAAGGATGAATTGACTATTTATTTGACTGAACATACTGGAGATTGTCAGGTAGGTGGATTAGTCCACTTTTTTGTTCCCGATGTTGATAACTGGTACAGGAAATTAAAGAGCAAAAGAGAAATTCATAATATAGAACCCCCAAATGAGGACATCGAAGGGCTTCGCATGATGACAATCGTAGATCCTGATGAAAATCAATTACGCATATGTACTCGTTTATAAAAAGCTGATTGAGCTAATAGAGATCTTTTTGCAATAAGTGTAAAGCGCAGGTACTGGAAACTGAACTTTCGTTATAGGTCACATTTCTTGATTAAATAATCTTATTATTACTGTGAAATCGTATTATTGAAAAAAGGGAGTAAGATTTTTTGAAAGTATTACGAAAAATAAATTTAATCATTGTAATAGGAATCTTGTGTACAATTTTTTACCATTATTTTATTGATAGTATCGACTTGTCGATGACTGTAATCTATCCCTTTACAGCTTTAGTGTTTTTACAACTCGGAATAGAAAACGTTAAAGAGAAAGACGGTGACAAGAAACTCGGCTATGCCTACTTAATTGTTGCATTGACCTCTTTTAGTGTGCTGACATGGGAGTTATTTAAAATCCTTTAATTAATCAGGGCTGAACTTTATTTCACATTTAAATTTAATTGAATTTTTATTGCGTTATCGAACGCGAATGGAATAATAAAAGGACCAGCATTAGATAAAAGAGGCAAATCGCAAAAAGGAGAATTTATTATGTTGATAGCAGCTGTAGGTGGTATACACATAGGTGATTTGATCATTCAATTGATTTTTTTCTTGATTATAATTGGTCTTTCGATAGGAGTAGTATTACTGATTGTAATGTTAAGCAAAAAAAATAAACGAATGGATCGAATTGAAGAAAAGGTAGATAAGTTACTATCGAAGGAAGAAAAATAGAAGCGTGTGTATCTGTTAAGTAATACCAGCCAATACCACGGAACTTTATACCGCAATCGGGCGCAATTGTTGCATAACCACTATAACCGAATGAATCCAGATTGTTGAATGATTCTGGAAAGGTTTCTAGGAAGGTAGGAATAATATGGATGAAAGGTTAGAATCATTTCTGTACGGAATTTTAGGTGTAATTGTAGGAATATCAATTGTTAGTCTCATAAAAGATGGGGAAATTGATTGGAATCAAATTGGTTATACGCTTGGAATATCCTTTTTAATATTATTTTTTATCTTGGGATTCAGTTTGTATAAAAAAACAGGTAATGTTATTTCTTCTGCAATCTGGCGGTAGAGTAGAATAAAAATTATAAGTGAGGAGAAGCAATCTTCTTGATGGTCTCTTTTGCAAGTCTGATTGTAAACAATTCTGTCAAATCAAAAAAATAACCACCTTATGTTAGCTTTGAAGAGCACTTAGGGTAGTTATTTTATCTCTATACATGAGCCGCCCCTTTTAAGGGCTATTGCACTCAAGCTGAATGGTGTTAGTTGCACCGTTCAGTTTTATTAATTGTACTTCCAGTATATCTAATTCTTACTATTTTTGTTAAACAATTTACTCAATCATTAAAACTTGCCGAAAAACCCAATCCTCTATCTAAAAAACTCTAGTTGTCCAATCCTCACAATTCCAAACGTCTGTGACGATGTCTTGATAAAAGTCAGGCTCGTGTGATATTAGCAAGACACTGCCATTGTACTCTTTCAATGCATGTTTGAGTTCTGCTTTTGCGTCAACGTCCAGGTGGTTGGTTGGCTCATCAAGTATGAGTAAATTAGTCTCTTTGTTCAATAATTTACACAGGCGGACTTTTGCTTTTTCGCCTCCGCTCAATACGCGAACTTTACTTTCAATATGCTTCTTGGTGAGGCCACATTGGGCTAAGGAACGACGCACTTCTTGTTGTGTGAAGTGGGGGAAATCTTCCCATACTTCTTCAATACACGTTCTGTTGGTTGTTTCTTTTAATTCTTGTTCAAAATAACCGATGTGAAGGTGCTCGCCTAGTTTGACTGAACCAGAAACCGGCTTAATTTCTCCAAGAATACTTCGTAATAGGGTGGTTTTCCCGATTCCGTTCGCACCTGATAATGCTAACTTTTGGCCACGTTCCATGACCAGGTTAAGTTCTCTTGATAGTGGCTCCTCATATCCGATGACGAGGTCGTTTGTCTCGAACAAATACCTTCCAGCTGTCCGTGCTTCATGGAAATGAAATTTGGGTTTCGGTTTTTCTGAATCTAATTCGATGACATCCATCTTATCCAGCTTCTTTTGACGTGACATCGCCATTCTGCTCGTTGCCGCATTCGCTTTATTTTTTGCAACGAAGGTTTTCAAACTGGCGATTTCCTTTTGTTGCTTCTTAAATGCCGATTCAAGTTGTTGTTTTTTCATATCATAAACACGAAGAAATTCATTATAATCCCCTGGGTAACGGGTGAGTTCTTGGTTCTCCATATGATAGATCAAATTGACGACGCTATTTAGAAACGGTATGTCATGTGAGATCAGAATGAATGCATTTTCGTATTCTAGTAAATATTTCTTTAACCATTCGATATGTTCTACATCAAGGTAGTTAGTTGGTTCATCGAGCAGCAAAATATCAGGTTTCTCTAAAAGGAGTTTGGCAAGTAGGACTTTCGTGCGTTGCCCACCACTCAAATCGTGAACATCACGCTCTAAACCAATTTCATCCAGACCAAGTCCATTGGCAACCTCGTCAACTTTAGCATCGATGGTGTAAAAGTCATTGTTTGTTAAGGTATCTTGAAGCCGACCAGTTTCTTCCAGTAATTCTTCCAGTTCCTCTGGCCCAACTTCCCCCATTTTCGCAAAAAGTTCGTTCATTTCTGTTTCTATGTCAAATAGATATTTAAAAGCCGTCCGGAGTACATCGCGCATTGTCATGCCCTTGCTAAGATCGGCATGCTGGTCTAAGTAACCGATGCGTACGTTTTTAGCCCACGTGATCGTTCCCGCATCAGGCTCCAATTTCCCCGTAATGATATTCATAAAAGAGGACTTACCTTCACCATTAGCACCTATAAGCCCAATATGTTCACCCTTTAATAAACGAAAAGAAACATCCTCAAAAATAGCCCGATCACCGAAGCCATGGGTCAAATCTTTCACTGTTAGTAAGCTCATGTAAAACACCTTTTCTTTCGATAAGTTTCGCTTATCTATTATAAAGGTCTTTGGTGAAAAGTGATAGTAGGGAGGGGGTGATTCACCTTATATTTATTGTTTGTTCACTCTTGTCCTTACTACCAGTGGAATCCTAATATCTTCACAAACTTCAAGAACGGGATCAAGAAGGACAATAAAATGTTAGCGGCTATTTACCGATTACCGTAAAGGAATATGAAGCTAATGCCATGTTGAAAGGTTATAGAAATTAGTAAAAACAAATCTTGAAGAGCTTCTAAAGTAAGGCATATTTTTTATGTTACAAATACGACTGTCGTTCAAATATGAACATTGTAACATTTTTGATAGAATAGGAGATGAGAATTAATGATTATGGGGGTGTTAATATTACAAGAACGATAACTTACGGAGGAATTGTCCACCAAAAAAGTAGTCTTCAAGTAGATTCATATCCGAGTTATTGTGGATTATGCCATAAAAGCGTAGATCCCACTTTTATTGGTACGAATTTGATAAACATTTCAGTTATTCCCAGTAAAATAGAGGCAGCTTTCCAATGTACCAATAGTGAATGCAACAGTATTATTATAGGTTATTACAGGAGAGAATCAGTTAATAAAAGTTATAGCTTAATCGATTTTGCCCCAGTAGAACCAATAGAAAAAGAATTCCATGAAGAAATAGTTAAATTATCTCCTAACTTTATTGAGATATATAATCAATCATTTTATTCAGAGCAAAATAAACTACAGCTAATATCAGGAATCGGATATCGTAAGGCATTAGAATTTTTAGTCAAAGATTACTTGATATTTCTTAACCCAGATGATGAAGATAATATTCTTAATAAACCTCTTGGTCAATGTATCAATATGATTGATCACGAAAAGATTAAAGAGATTTCTAAAAGAGCAGTTTGGATTGGAAACGACGAAGCACATTACGTTAGAAAATGGGCTAATAAAGATGTTGAAGATTTAAAAAAGCTAATAGAAGTAACAGTTTTTTATATTACTATGGAATTAACCACAAGCAGGTATTTAGAAGAAATGCCTTAGAGTTTTTTTTAGAATGGCAACTAATAACACTTGTAAAAGTGTCGAGATACAAGAGGTAATAAAAGTTATTGTAACAGAAGGAGCGGGGTTATCTGATAAAGTTCCATACAAAGAAGTAACCCAATATTGGTCAAAATGATGGGAGCTGCTAAAAGATTAGTAGAGCCCTAAACTGTCCCCCTATAGAGTAGACACATAAAAAAAGTCTACCTATAGGCTCTTTTTTTATGTATTTAACCCACACAGAGATAAAACAGAACTTAATCTGAAGGGGGAATTGAAAATGAATAAGGAGCGATTAGAATGGTTGATTTAGCTTGGAACATTTAGAAGCTGCACGTATGTATTTTTTTATTAGTTTGTTCTAATAGGCTGTTATTATTTTTATTT
Organism: Virgibacillus sp. GM2-2; assembly: GCF_055329585.1. Lineage (NCBI taxonomy): Bacteria > Bacillati > Bacillota > Bacilli > Caryophanales > Bacillaceae > Virgibacillus > Virgibacillus sp. GM2-2. The sequence goes on from NZ_JBUZWC010000007.1 coordinate 11,071, forward strand.
AGTTATTTGTTAACCTTGTTGCGTTTGTTGATTATGTTGAATGGGGTGGGGTATAATAAATACAGGAGGTGAGATGCCATGACACACATTGTAAACCATGAACAAGATAAAATGTGGGAAGGTATTCATACGTTAGCTAAGATTGATGTAGAGCAAGCAAGATCGGTATTCAAGGCTGTTATTGAACGATCGCTACAGCAATTGGGTTTACGTACCCCTGTAATAGCTCAGATACATCTATCACTACCGAGCACAGATGATCTAATTCAACTTCAAAGCATCGATAAAAGTATGCGAAACGCTTTTTCGAATCAAGATGAGGAAAAAACCTACGAATTGTTAGTGGACTACATTGAATACCTCAGTCTGGTAGTGGACGATGACTCTCGTTCCATTCGAAAAAAATTGCTAGCCTCTTTGCTACTAGAAAGACATACAGTAAAGGAGTACCCTGAAATGTATCGTTTATCTACTATGAAGACAGCAGCCGTTAAACAAAATGTATCACTAAATCCTACTGTTCAAATAGAAAGCCACTACTTCACACCTAGTGAAGTGGCTAAAAAATTGGGGCTAAGTGGCCAAACCGTTCGAAGACTTTGTGATAAGGGGAAATTTGAAGGAGCCTATAAAACGGATGGTGGTCATTGGAAAATTCCCCAAGATGCTTTTATTACCACAAATGAACAAGATAAAAAAGCAGAATCTGTATTGAGGAATATTGATGCAAAAAATCAGGAAGCGGGGGAAGTTGATGAATTTGATTTATGACTCCCCATATCCGAAAAAAGTGTTCATTGATACAACTGTACTATGTGGCGCTTTACGGGTTGATGGTGTCAATAGAAAAATTCTTAAATCGGCTCGTTTTCCAAAATTGTTTCAACCTGTAATATCACGAGTTTGTTTGTTTGAATTCATTCGAAATGCTTCAAAAGGTCTTGGAAAAGGAAAAAATATGGTTATTTATAGCCAAGAAGAAATTGAAGCATTTCTGAATGAATTTTTATATCCTATTTTCGATCATTATTTACATCTTCCAGTTAATAGTTTAATAGGAAGATACAGTGTGGAAACTATTATTCGTGAGCATCTCCCTATTGGGGAAGTATTAGTAGAATTAAGCGGTTGTAACCATGAAGTTGCTCAAGAAATTGCATCAACTCAAGAAATGTCTGAACCACTAGGACGATTTGATCAAGACGACTTTCACGTGTGGATTACAGCTATAAAAGAAGAATGTGATTACATATTAACAACCAATCATCGTCGTTTCCCATTACTAATCGGAAATATTCAACGTATTCATCCAAGTGACTTTTATAAACACTTATTAATTCCTTAACCTATGTATTAAAGGAAAATCTAGCACAAACAAGAAGTGGACTTATCTAGATATAGTGTAGAAGAATTATCTGTTCTAAGTAGTCTTAGAAAAGTTTAATCAGTTGAGAAGAAAAATATTCGTGACTTATGCACGAGGAAATCGCCTTCCAAGCAACAACTGGAGGAGAAACCGTTCCATATAAATTAGCGAAAGAAATTTATTATTTATAGAGGGACAATAGGAACATGTCCGCTTGTCCCATTAGATACAAAGAGAAGGACTTCCCCAAAAGCTTACTGGTAGTCCTTCTCTTTTTGTTAAAATACTCTAGTTGTCCAATCTTCACAATTCCAAACGTATGTGACGATGTCTTGATAAAACTCTGGCTCGTGTGATATTAGCAAGACACTACCATTATATTCTTTCAATGCAGTTTTACATATCCATTATTCCAACCGTGATCTACTTCAGATTGTGGAAAAAATCCTGTGTAATTTTTGTAAGCGTGAATAATAAATGGGGTAATTACCATCTTACTAGTATGAAGAGATATGGCGATCGTAAGGAGAGAACTTATAAAATGACAAGTACGAATAGTGATGAAAAAGAAATAAAGGAACATAATATTCCACTAACTGCGGCGGAAATGGGTTTTCTTTGGACGCAATATATAAACGATAGTTTAGCTATTTGTGTCAATAAATATTTCAAAAACATTTGCGAAGATGAAGAAATTCTTCCTATTATTGAGAATTCATTAAGTATAGGAGAGAATAACAGAATAATTATTACGGATATTTTTACTAATGAAAATTTCCCTTTACCAGTAGGATTTACAGACCAAGACGTAAATGTGAACGCACCGAGGTTGTTTTCAGATGTATTTATCCTTTGGTACATACAAAAATTGCAGGTAATTGCAATAGCAGCTATTGGCATAGCTATAGGCCTTTCTGCACGTTCAGACGTAAGTAAATTTTTTCAAGACTTACTTGCTTCATCATCTGATTTACATGATAAAACAAGAAAGCTTTTATTATCAAAAGGGGTATATGTCCGTCCACCACAAATAGCACATCCTAAAAGCGTTGATTTTGTGGAAAAACAGGGATTCTTATTTGATTTTTTGGGAAAACATAAACGACCTTTATCGGTAATTGAAGCTACACAACTTTTTATGAACAACCAAACGAATGCAATGGGTAAAGCAATGATGATGGGGTTTGCACAAGTCTGTAAAAATGAAGATGTAAGAAAATATATTATACGAGGAAAAGAAATCGCACATAAACATATGAAGAAATTTGGTTCCATTCTAGTTGACAACGACCTTCCCGCACCCATGAGCTGGGATGGAGCTGTTATGAATAGCACCGTTGCCCCTTTTTCAGATAAATTAATGCTGTTTCATACTACTTTCCTAATTGGTATTGGAATAGGAAATTACGGAACCGCCGCGGGAACTAGTCAAAGAATGGATTTAAGTGCTACATATGTACGCCTTGCAGGTGAAATTGGTTTGTATGCGGAGGATGGGGCTAATCTTATGATTAAAAAAGGTTGGTTAGAACAACCACCGTTAACAACTGACCATAAGGGACTTGCGAAAAAGAGGAAGTAGCGGGTTAACATAAGGAATGCTGAAGAAGTTGAAACCGACAAATTAAATAACGTATACAAAAAGCTTTCTATTGAATTGTGAAGGAAGGAAATCTTAAAACAAATGATTATATACAATGATACAGAGACCAATAGATACGAGGCTTACATACAATGGTAAATAGAATAGAAGAACATTTTTTAGGATAATTGTACCTCTTTAGCGAATAATAACCCACATATTGATGTTAAGGAGGTAATATTCTTGAAGCAATCAGAACTACTAGGTAAATTAATTACCATTTTCGTAATTTTACTCGTAAGCATTAGCTCGGGTTTTAGTTCAACTGTTAGTGCAGCAGCAAAAGAAGATGCATTAAATGCTGTTATTCATTTTTTAAATGCCCAAAAGAATTGTAATGCCACTGAAATGATGAAAACCTCAGAGCATTCACAAAAAATAAGTAATATCAAAGAGTTCTATACTGGCTTTTGTAAAGAACATCCTTTAGAAAAGGCTAAAATTACTAACTTTAGTATGGTGAACGAGAATGTGGGTATAGTGTCTATTCAGTCCACTTATAATGATGTAATTCGTATTGGCACAATGCCTGTGGTTAATAAAAATGGACAGTGGAAAATTATCAGAGGTGTTGCAGGTTCTGGGTATGTTAAGTTTTTGGAAAACACAAACCAAAATTCGGAAGAAATTGCGATTCAAAAAGCAATCAATAATTTCTCAATGTCACTGAAATCAGGTGAACTAAATAAAGTGAAAAAAAATTTAAAACCATTGCCTGAAATGGATAGGAGCAAATTTGAAGGTTATCTTAGGGCACTAACTGAAGGACCAGCTCCAGAAGTTACTGCGCTTGGGGTAAGAATGTTATCTGATTCAGTGGCTATGGCTCAAATAGAAACCAAATATGATCACTTTAGTTCCACACAAAATCTTATCGTTTGTAAGGAAAATGAACAATGGAAGATTATTTTTGGCAGTCGTTTAGAGAATGCAGGCATTCCAAAAAGTGAAAAACCAGTAAAGGTAATAAAATAAAAGTGGTAGTAAATCAATATTTAGCTACCAGGCGCATATCCAAGGATAAGCGCCTATTTTTGTTTTAAAGTATATACTGAATAAATCTAAACAACCGGGCTCGATAATCTAATAAGAATCGTGCCATAAAAACCAATACTTGAATATCAAAAAACAAAAATGGAATACTAACCGGAAAATATGATATTTGAGGTGAAAATATATGCTGAAGAAGATTGTAGTATCCTTACTTGTTCCACTTATAATGCTGTCTAGCGGTGTCATGGTTAACGCAAAGGAGGATACTTCAGAAAAAGTTGATAAGTATTATTCAACTGAAGATATTTTATTGGCTCTGGTTGGTCCTAAGATACATCAAATTGTAAAAGATCAATATGGTAAAGAGATGATTGTCAATCCTCTCAATGTTATTGATGTTACCATGATTCAAAAAGTTGCCGATACAAAGGGGAAAGATGCTATTGAAGGTTGGTTCCAGTTGGACATGTTCATTTTAGTTGGTGACCCAAGTGAAGACCCGAAAATAGATAGAATAACCTTGAAAATAGATGCACCACATATAGGCGGAAGTGCCCCTCCACACCATTTAGTTAATGGTCAAATAGGTAATGTGGAAGTAGAATTAGTAAATTTTATAAAAGGTTAATTAAAGAGGTGTTACCCTTGAACAGTAGCACCCATAACTCTACGATAGGGCACACTTGTCAAAAAAACGCCCTTCTGAATTAAGCAAGATTGTGAAGTAATTGACTTAATTAGAATATAATAAGATTAACGCAGTAAGTCTACCTATGGGGATGGTAGTATGTTGCAAAAATATTTCTATGGTACATTAGCAATATTGGGTTTCATTGCTTTGTTCGTAGTTGATTTTACGATGTTTGTTCCACTAACCACAAACCCGATAATCGTTTCAGCCGTGGTATGTGTGTTCTACCTGTATCTTTTATATCTCATTATATTTCGAAAAATAGTTTAAGACAATCGAGTCCATTTCTGAAGGGAGAAATGGGCTCATTTTTTCATTTCTGACCCATATTGTGGTGTGGTATATGCTAAAATCGAAGTAAATAGGTTAATGTGATATAGCAATAAGATGGTGAAGTTGCGAAGTAAAAGTGGTTCCTATTTTGGTTCGTCGAACACATAATGAAATAATGCTTGTAATAAATAAACAAAAATGGAGGGTAGAAATATGAGTGTAAAGAGCAAGACTAGCATATTTGTTTTAGCGTGTGCTGTTATTGGGGTCGCAGCTTTTGGATATGGACAGACAAATTCGTATAAGTACAGTACGGGAGCAGTTGTTGATTCGCTATGGGATAATTATGAAGATGAAGTTCAAAGCACACAAGTGCCCAGTGAAGATTTCCCTGTTATTGACGTATCGGTATACGATAAAAAAGATATAACCGATGTTATAAATTATTTGGAAAGTAATTTATCCAAGAAAGATTTAGAACGATATAAGCTCAATGTATACCAGTATTCCTCAAACCCAATGGAATTTCGCGATAATGCACAAGAAAATTTAGATTCAGTCAGTTGATTTATTTCTAAGATAATTACGATGTTACTATTCTTCCAGAAAAGGCGCAAGAACGGAGCAATAATGTACCCTTATTAATTAATTGAATCCGATTGTTAGACAATAGAAAGTGATTATTTTAACCCAATTGATATAATTTTTGTAAAGAGAGGTGAATTTTCTGGGGAGGAAAAATCTGAAGATATTCACGAAAATTTCGTTCTTTACAGCTTTAGTTACAATTATTATCTTACCAACAACGTACATATACATATCATTAAGAACCTCGGATGATGGTGTGGAGCCTATCATATGTGTCTTTGCAAATCTAGCATTTTTTGTTTCCGTGTTTGGTATTCCTTTAAGCTTTGTTTCAATGTTCAGTAAAGAAAATTTAGCTAAAAGAATTTTTGCCTTAATTGTAAATTTATTACCTATGAGCCTTATTGTTTATGCTTTCCTTATGGAATTTATAAGAGAATTTTCAGAAACTCCACCTTAATGAAAAGAAACAAAATTCACGGGAAGCTCCTCAATTGAATCCTTCACGGACTTTGATATAAAGTGTAGTCTGCGGCGTCCGAGTGGAAGATATGGAGGAACCTCAAAAGTAAAGTAGGGTTATTTTATATGACGGAAATGTAACAGGGGAATTGTTCTATGGAGATGTATATAGCATGGGAATTGAGTTTTTAGCCCCAAGCTTGGTTAGTAAGATATTTAACTTAGTTATTCTAAATAGAGAATAATGTTCATCGCTCTTGCAATCGACTTCGTTTAACCATGTATCGGGAAAATGATTAGGGAAAACCACTAATACTACATTGTTACTCAATTGATACAGATTTGTGGAGCAAATCCGTATGTAAAGATTTCTTGTAAAGATATAATATTCTTATACTAAATCAAAGGAGTTTTGCTTTATGAGTCAAAGAGTTTCTTACTACGAAATTGCATCTGATGGTATGAAAATTATGATGGATATGGAAAAATACACAAAAACGACGACAATCGAACGAAAACTTCGTGAGCTTATTAAAATTCGTGTTTCCCAAATTAATGGCTGTGCATTTTGTTTGAATATGCATACAGCAGATGCACGAAAAATGGGTGAAACAGAACAAAGAATATACTGTGTTAATGCTTGGGGAGAGTGTGAATTTTATACAGAAGCAGAAAAAGTAGCCTTAGAGTTGGCAGAGCATATAACATTAATCCCGACAAAGCGTGTTCCAAATGAGCTCTATCAAAGAGTGCGTGAACACTATGATGAGAAACAGTATGTTGACCTTGTTCTGATAATCAATCAAATTAACAGTTGGAACAGAATTGCTATTTCAATGGGGAATATAGCAACTGAAAAGTAATTACTCTAAATTGTACTTTCAAAATTCAACAAACGGGCGCGATTATCTAATAAAAGATCGCGCCATTATTACTTATTAGGGCAATATCGTGGAAGAAAAATTTCAGTTTGGGGGAATATTAATGAAAAGTTGGTCAGGTCCAGCAGCAGTTTGTTTTAATGAAAATGATGAATTATTAATGGTAAGAACATTTGACTCGGATGAATGGGCGGTTCCTTCTGGAGGAATAGAAGCTGGTGAAACCCCAGAAAGGCTGGAATAAATCATGACAAAAAAAGAAGCACCGAAAATTCAAACAGAACGATTGGTTTTACGTCCGAGATCGGAAAAAGACATTCCCAATATGCTTAAAATGTTTAACAATGATGAAGTAAGAGAATTTCTTGGAATTAATCCCCCTCGTGATGAACACTCAATGTTAGAAATGGTTAGGAATCGTACTGAAACAAAATGGACTGTCGCATTAAAAGATACTGATGAATTTATCGGTGATGTAATGATTCCAGAAATAGCAGAAGGTTATCTTGGCGAAATTGGTTATCGCTTCATGAGGGAGCATTGGGGAGGCGGCTTTGCGTATGAAGCGGTTTCTGCGGTCATTGAGCATAGTAAAAGCACATTAAACCTTAAACGCCTATGCGCGACTATAGATAATAAAAATATGAAGTCAAAAAAGTTAATTGAAAGACTCGGATTTACTTTGGTAGCGGTGTTGCCTGAATCGCATTTACACGGCAGAGTTGCCGATGTAGCTTACTATTCTCGTAGAGTATAAGCATCCTTACGCTCTCTGAGAAAAATGAACAAACAAGTGAGTGTTAAATGGGGTATTTTTATGGTCAAGCGATATGATTTTAGTGAAGAGGATTAGGCGGGAAGATATTGAAAGAGTGATTAAACAACTAATAATAGATGGTGAATTTGAAAGAGTATTTAGTCGTTGTGAATTATAGGCTTGTTCCACTAACGGGCCATTATGTTGAACAATACATTAAAAAGTAACTCTGCTATTTATGCTAAGATATAGAAAAAGATTATATATACTGAAGTAGTAGGTTTATTTTTATTTAATAACCAAAATGAAAGGAAGATGGTTTAATGGTCTATCGTAATTCTGAATTTTACGATGATAAAATAGTTTTTGAAAAGTATATATCTCAAAGAAGAAGTGAAGACAATTTAAATGATTTGATTGAAAAGCCTGTTTTGGTAGAACTAATTGGTAATGTTAAAGGTAAGACAATTTTGGACTTAGGATGTGGTGATGGTGAAATTGGTTTTGACTTTTTAAATCAAGCTTGTTTAAGTTATACGGGTGTAGATGGTTCTCAGAATATGATAGATTTTGCAAACAATAACTTTGCTAACGTCAATAATGTAAAATTTGAAAGTTCAATGTTACAAGATTGGGATTTTCCAACGAAAAAATATGATTTGGTTATTTCAAGAATGAGTCTTCATTATCTATCGAACTTGTCTGAGTTATTCAAAAAGGTTTATGAATCCTTAGAAAACGGGGGGCAATTTATATTTTCAGTAGAACATCCTTTTTTCACATTTAATAATTACTCAAAAGATTATTATAACATTGGGGAGCAAGTATGCTATTGGCTTGAAAATAAAGTAGTAAAAAACCATAGAAAAATAGAAGATTACTTTAGTGATTTACAAGAGGCTGGTTTTAGTATTACTGGCCTACGTGAAAATCGTAATATGAATGAACTTAATGAACTCGAAGATAAAGAAAAGAAAATGCCTTTAGTTCTTTTTATGAAGGCGGAAAAATAATTTTATTGAACTATAACTGGATTATAAAAAACGACCATATGCGAAAATTAGGAGGCATTCAATGAAAAATTTATTTGGAAATGTTGCTAAAGATTTTATTAAATATCGTTCTGGTTACCCCAGTAAATTCTATAAGAAACTAGAAGACAATTACAATTTTGTGTTTCAAAACAAAAAAGTATTAGATATTGCTACATCCAATGGTTTGGCAGCTAGGGACTTAGCTGCCAAAGGATGTTTTGTAACTGGATTAGATAATTCTCCGGAGCTTATTGAAGAAGCCAAGAAAACAAATGATATTGAAAGATTAAACATAGATTATGTTATCGGGGACGTTACTAAATTGCCTTTTAGTGAAAGCTCCTTTGATATAATCACTGCAATCCATTGTTGGAAAGTCCTACCTAGTAATGAAACTAGCAAAGAAGTATTACGTGTTTTAAAAGAGGGTGGTAAGTTAATTATTGCTCAATTTGATCAACTATCTACAAAAAACAATATTGTATTTGAAACTGAGAAACTTGTTTCTAAATATAATCCTGCGTCGAGTCAAATGAACAGTTACGGTATTTACCCCCAATGGACAGAAGAAATTAATAATGTTGGTTTTTCAAATATTGAAACCTTTACATTTGATGTAACAATCACTTTTACTCCTGATGAATGGAGAGGGCGAATGAGAGCATCCACGGACATTGGAGGAAGTTTACCTCAGGAAAAGGTACTTGCTTTTGATCAGGAGTTAGCAAATCATTTAGAAAAACATTATACGGGAGAAATACTAGAAGTACCGCACCGAATGTTTTCTATTGTTTGTGAAAAAAATTCTTAATTTTGGACTAACCATAATGTTAGCAGTATTACTTAAACGGGCGCTGTTCCGGAATAAAAACAACGTCCAAAATGCCATTGCAGGGCCAGATTGCGAAAAATTAGACCAATTAAATTTAAAAGGGAGATAATTTTAATGATGGACAATCCAGAAGTAATGAAAGCAAGTGTGGAGCTTGGGAAATTTTTATTGCAAAATACTACCCAAACAATAATGGACAAGAAAAAGTTGGCTAAAACAAAAGGTAGTAATGAAGAAACAATTAATAATTTGGAAGAAATCATTAACACTTTGATTTCAGAGAAAAACCAACTAATTGAAATTGGTCAAGTATATGATGAGCACCTTGTAGCGCAGAAGGTATCAAAAGAAGATATCGAGTACATAACCACTAGTATTTTACCTTTACTAGAGAAGGTTCTTGAAAAGGATGACACAGAAAATGGTATGACAAATAAAGAAAACCTTGAAATGTTAAAGCCGCTTTTATCATCAGAAACTTTTAATATACTTCAACTTTTAGGTTTTAATTTTAAACACGCAATAGGTGAACCATTAACAAATTTGATTAATAGTTTAATTTCTTCCCAAATTCCTGATTCTTCGGGAAAAGCAGTAGAGCTTGAAATACTAACTGCCAAAAAGGAGATTGAATACTTTAAGATCCTACAAGACGAGGAGGCTTATCAAAGACTTTTAAATATTAATGGTACTGAATAAATTCTTTAAATGAAAAAGCTTCGATGAGTTACTGATTTATAAAGAAAATAGTTAAGCTACGAACGGGTGTTGAAAAGATTCGAGCCTGAATTGGCCAGATTACTAAAGAAAAAAATCTATCTAAAATGGGGGAGTATTCATGATTTTCATAAGCCATCAGCATAAAGATAAAGAATTTGTAGGAGATATTGCACAAACTTTAAGCGATATATTTGGTGAAGAAAAAGTATTCTTTGATGATTGGTCAATAAAGCCAGGGGAGAATATAGTTAATCGAATGAATACTGGATTAGAGGAATGTAAATATTTTTTCTTTTTTGTAACCCGTAATAGTCTTGCGAGTGAAATGGTTAATTTAGAATGGACATCTACATTAATAGCTAAGGCTAATCGTCAAATTGAATTTATACCTATTCGCGCCGATGATGTCAATATTCCTCAAATACTAAAGTCAATCAAATATCTTGATCTATATTCGAATGGAATGGATACAATTAAGACTCAAATTATAGAAATAATACAAGGGCAGGAAACGAAAAAAAAATATCCAACATATCAAAATCTAGAAGCGTACGTACTAAGGGAAAGTGAAGAAGAGTTAAAGTTCTTCATTAAAGCTAAAAGATTTTTTGAACCTAATGGTAAATTTGTTCTGGTAACTAAATTAGATGACACACAGGCAGAATTTAAACTTATTGGTGGAGGTATGACCCGTCAGTCTTTTAATCCAAATGCTGCACAATTAGGGGGAGAAAATGCTAATGTTTTCTTCCTGGAGATACCTGAAGGAGTAAAAAAGGGATTCAAAATTGGATTAAGCTTTATAAAAAAAGTTCCTAGTGATGTAGATATAGCATTATTTCATATGAAGACTGAAAGTAAATTCGAAAGAATACCCACAACTTTGATTAACTCTGAAACCGATATACCAACATCTTAAATTTATATAGCGAAGTTTATTCAACAATCTCCGCCAATAACAGAAAGGACTCTTCCATCGAGTGCGATTGTTGAACATCAAAAGCCTAATTCCTACTTGTTTTTGGAGAGGAATTAGGCTTTTATGTCCTTCGTAATTTTTGCAAGTCTGATTGTAATGCTTCTGTCAAATCAAAAAATAACCACCCTATGTTAGCCTTGACGACCAATTAGGGTAGTTATTTTATCTTTAAAAAGTAGACAGTTATGGTTCATTCTAGCCCTTACTCAACCAACGGAATCTTAATCTCTTCCCCAACTTCAAGAACGGTATCCTGACGATCCTTAACTGGAGCGAAAATCATGATATACTCATCAGGGTCACCCTCGACTTCACCCTTGCTAAAAATCGGAACAACTCTTTCGCCAACTGATTCTAAAAATATTCCAGATTTACCTTCATTTACGATATAGCCGAATTCTTTATCAACTTTTCTTGCGTTGAGAAATTGATGTTCCAGTTTACTCATCATTCTGTACGTGTTGCCCTGTTCATCTGTATGCAGTGAAATGTCGGATCCAGTAACCACAACCCTTGTTTCTAATCCAGAGAACTCTACTGTCTCAACCTTGTACGTTTCATTATTGAAAGTAATTCCTTATTTACTTCCATAGTCTCTCTGTCCGAAGTAGCGGATTTATCAAGTTTAAATTTAAAAATTTCATACATTTCCTATTCTATATCAAATAAATATTTGAAAGCCGTCCGGAGTACATCGCGCATTGTCATGCCCTGGCTAAGATCGGCGTGCTGGTCTAAGTAACCGATGCGTACGTTTTTAGCCCACGTAATCGTTCCCGCATCAGGCTCCAATTTTCCCGTAATGATATTCATGAAAGAGGACTTACCTTCACCGTTAGCACCTATAAGCCCAATATGTTCCCCCTTTAATAAACGAAAAGAAACGTCTTCAAAAATAGCCCGATCACCGAAGCCATGGGTCAAATCTTTCACTGTTAGTAAGCTCATGTAAAACACCTTTTCCTTCAATAAGTTTCGCTAACTATTATAAAGGTCTTTGGTGATACAATTAAATAAAAAGCCAGACGTATATTCAATTATGAATGTTATACTTGTTGTACGGATTTGATTGGTTTTAATAAGAACTGTATTCAACAAATGGGCCATTTAACGGAATAAAGCTAACAGAGACTTTTTAGATATAAATTTGGAAGATGACGGGGGAACGATATGGATAAACCAGTTATTATCGAAAATTATAATGCAACTTGGTCAAAGGAATATGAACAAGAGAAAAAGAAGTTACTAAAGGTACTGGACGGAAAGATTATAGAGCATATTGGCAGTACATCTGTTAAGGGATTAGGCGCAAAACCAATCTTGGATATTATGGTTGGTGTCGATGATTGGAAGAGGTTAATCACCTCATCATTCCCCTTGAAAAAATGGGGTATGAGCATGTTATCCATAAGGAATTTCCCAATAGAAGATTTTTCAGAAAGGGAGCATGGAGAGCAGGAACACACCATTTACAATTCTATAAATACAGAAGTGAAGAATGGAATAATTAAATTTTTTTTCGAGACTACTTAAAAGGGGATTCATTTCTTCGAAAGCAATATCATCAGTTAAAGAAAAAATTGGCAGAGGAATATAAATTCGATAGACCTGCTTACACAAAAGCAAAAGAGATGTTTATTCACGATATTATTGAAAAGGCAAAAGATGAAAAAGCTTATAAATAAAATGCCGCAATCGGGCGGGATTATCTAATAAAAGGTCACGCCATTATCGCATATTTGGACCATTTAATGAAATAAGAAACCAAAATAAACTGGATAAGTATTTATATTAAGAATTAGGTATACATACAAGGAGGAGTTTGATGAAGTATGCTGTAAATTATTCACCAGAAACATATAAGTTATTGAAGGATAACAGAATACAGATTGATTTGTTTAAATGCCCTGATTTTGATTGGAACCTTATTAAGACTGCACAAACGAGTAGGCCAGCTTATGTACACTTTAATTTGAATGCGGGCAGGGGAGATCTTGATACGGTTGACTGGGGAAGTATAGTCAACCTAGTAGAAAAAACAGATACACCTTATATTAATGTACACTTGGTAGCCTTTGCAAAGGATTACCCGCATATTGACATAAACACAAAAGATGTTAAGCAAATTAATGAAGTGGTTGAACGAGTAATAAATGATATTCATATTGTTACTGAACGTTTTGGTGCAGATCGAGTGATTGCCGAAAACGTGATATACAGAAGTTATGATGGTAATATGCTTAGACCTATTATTGACCCCGACATAATATCAGAAATAGTCAGGGAAACGAAATGCGGGTTTCTGTTAGATACGGCACATTCACAAATGACCTGTAAATATCTTGGAACGGATGTGTATGATTATATTAATAAGCTACCGCTTGATCGATTGAAGGAATTGCATATTACAGGAATACAGGAAGATGGTAACCAAAGATTAAGAGATAGTATGCCAATGACAGAAGAGGATTGGGATTTAGCGGATTGGGTGCTTAAAAATATCAAAGGCGATAACTGGTCAAAGCCTTGGGTAGCTTCGCTTGAATATGGTGGGGTCGGTCCAGGCTTTGAGTGGAGAACAGATTCTGAGATTCTGGCTTGTCAAGTTCCCAGGCTTGGGAACTTAATTGAATAGCATATCTTCTTAACTTAGCTATTTGATAAATGTTAAAACGATGGTTGCCAATTTAAGCAATCCACGCAGTTCTCGAATAAGAGTCGTACCTTGTGTGCTCATAAGGGCAAGAATGAGGAAGAAATGAAGAGAGATGACACTTTGAAATTTATTGAGTTTGGGATAGGAAACACTTGGCTTGTTAGGACTGAGACAGAGTTGGCAGATGGAACTGAATATGAGGAAAAAGGAATCGTAGGACCTATAAAGTGTCATTCTTTATATTTAAGGGTTTGGATTGGTAAAATTGTTCTGATAATAGACTCAAAAGAAGGCTTTAAACGAAGCAAAAAGAAGCGAAACGCAATTAAATTAATTTTCGGTTTGGCTAGTCGTTAAATTACCTTGTTCAATAAAAGGGCGCGATTGTTGTATAAGTAGTCACAATCGCCCTTTAATAATTAGGTGGAAACGGGTATATATATTCATTGATGCATGTATTCAATGAAAGAACATTGATTAATTCACATTTTTTATAAAAAGGTATTGTTAATTTTTTGATGATTTCTTTTGCAAGTCTGATTGTAACACTTCTGTCAAATCAAAAAAATAACCACCCTATGTTAGTCTTGACGACCAATTAGGGTAGTTATTTTATCTCTAAACAGTAGACAGTTATAGTTCACTTTTGCTCTTACTCAACCAACGGAATCTTAATATCTTCCCCAACTTCAAGAACGATATCCTGGCGATCCTTAACTGGAGCGAAAATCATGATATACTCATCAGGATCACCCTCGACTTCACCCTTACTAAAAATCGGAACAACTCTTTCGCCGGCTGATTCTAAAAATATTCCAGATTTACCTTCATTAACGATATAGCCGAGTTCTTCATCAACTTTTCTTGCATTGAGAAATTGATGTTCCAGTTTACTCATCTTTCTGTACGTGTTGCCCTGTTCATCTGTATGCAGTGAAATATCGGTTCCAGTAACCACAACCCTTGTTTCTAATCCAGAGAACTCTACCGTCTCAACTGTGTACGTTTCATTGTTGAAAGTAAATTCCTTATTTACTTTCATGGTTTCTCTGTCCGAAGTAGCAGATTTATCAAGCTTAAATTCAAGTGGCCACGTTGTCTCTACACTCTCCATGCCCTCATCCCAGATGGTTAAGTTTTTAATTTCCAGCCGGATTTCCTGTCCTTCGTATTCTTTGATGGACTCAAACGATAGGGCTTCTGCCTTTTTGTTTGTTTCACTATTGTAATAGTCACTTCCCCAACCTACATTATCCAGTTTCCGCGTTTCTCCATTTTCAGTAATCAGATGTATCGAACTAACACCCTCAAAAATGTCGATATAATAGTTCTTTAAATCTGTTGAATCACTTTGATAGGTTAAGAGGAGCTTCGTTTCCTTATCATCCGTCATGACGCTTTCAAAGTGGACCGTAATATCATGTTCCTTATCATAATAGGTTTGATCAATAAATTGACCTAGCCCCTTATCAATGGCGGTTGTCACACCAGCATCATCAATATGTTCATCTGAAAATATCTTGTCATATAACCCTTGAAGAGACGCTAATACCGGGGTGAATGAAATGGCCATAATACAAATTATACAGGCCACCGCAACGATCGATAATCGTTTGTACCGTTTTTTCTTTTTGTTTATCGCATTGTAGTTACGAGGTGTAACAAATTCTTCATGAGATCCAAGCTTTTCCGAATGATGCATCCTATTCTCAATTTCCTCCCAAACATCCGGGACTTGCTTTTCTAAAGCATTATCCAAATGCTTTTGTATTTTTTCTTTATCCATCAAAATTCCTCCTATCCTAAAGATTTTCTAAGCTTATTCAGTGCCACACGATATTTCCAAAGTACGGTTCCCAAAGGCATTTCCACAATTTCAGCAATTTCCTTGTGCTTCATCCCCGAAATATCCTTCAAAATGACAATCTGCCTCTCTCCGCTATCAAGTAATTCTAGGTATTTTGCCAACACCATTTTATCTAAAGGATCTTCCGACAAATATTCCATCCGTTCAAAATAATCAGCTTCAAAACCCGTTAACTCACGCTTCTTCTTTCGATACAAATCTAGTGCTGTATTTCTGGATACTGAAATTAGCCATGCTTTAACATTCGAAATCACATTGTTTTTCTTATACTGGAAAAGTTTGATATATACTTCCTGTAGCACATCTTCAGCTAACTCGAAGTCCCTAAGGATGGATAGTGCCATCGCAAATACATCTTTCTTATGTTTACAGAATAACTGTTTAAATTCTTCTATGTCGTTAATGGATTTATCTGATTGCTGAAAAATTGGATCGTTCATTTTGTGCCCCCTTTCATATAGTAGACGGTTGAATGTTTGGTTTTATTGGTGAAAATTTACTTTTTTCTATGAAAATAGTTAAACCAGTTTTTGTCAGTGTAATATAAAGATATAAAAAAGGAATAAAAAAGTATACAGTTCTAATTAATCGCGACAATTAACGTGGAAGTGATAGCATTGAAAGACTACCAAATGTTATTTGCGTATTTACCGTACTTCGAATAACTGTCTCGAGACAGCACTGGATTATCGGAAGAAGAAAACCCTTTTGTAAACGAATCGAACCCTCTGTATACTGAGTATTCAAAAAGATGATGGAGTTCGCTGAATGTGTCTATGAAGTATGCTTTGTTGATGCAGCTTACTCGAATACATTAGAGGAATTTGGTATTACAAATGTTGACGAAATGGATAGAATAATTCCAAAAGAGGATAAACAACTAATTAAAGCCATATTAACAAAAGTGATTAGGGATGAAAGGTTTACATCTGGTGCGTGGATATCCTATGCAAGAAATGGGCTGATAAAGTGCTTCGGCGGATTGGGGAGATTTATGGGATTGCTAATGATTGAAACAAGGGACGAGATGGCCAAGTTTCTTGTATCGAAAAAAGATGCATATTATTTTCGAATATACCAAACCCAATGACACTTTTTCCTAAGTACAGACGATAGTAATAGTACAACATCTTATATGTATACAATCGAATCTGAACTAGAATAGGTGTCAAAAAGCTTTAAAATGAGAAGTAATTCGCAATTCCTAAATATTACTATAGAACCAAACAATGTATTTACTAAAGGTTATTATAATATACTAACTAATCTAGTAGAGTAAAAGATAATTGCTAGATTTAGAGGTAAATGACGAGATTAGACGGTAAAGTAGCGGTTGTAACAGAGGCGGCACATGAAATGAGGAACTAGCGTAACAAATATCCCTATTATTGCATCTTCTTTTATTACTACCGCATACTGGAGGGTATCAAACTAGTGGGTAAGGCGTGAAAAATCCAAATGGAAAGACATACCTTCCAAATAAAAAAGGTAAGGTATCAGAGGGTTATACAGATGATATTAAAAAATTTATTCCAATGCTGTTGTAAATAAAACAACTGTCCAAAATGTTATGGATATTTTCACATATGACAGGACAGATAACCAATATGAATAATTAGAGTGTTGTATCATGATTATTTTGTTTGTTTATAAAAGAATAAGTTAAAAATGTGGTATAATTTATTGAGTTAGTAGTCGGAGGGATTCAAATGCATATTGAGGATAATGTCAGTAAACTTGAAAGTTTGCTTAATGAAGAACTTGGCGAAGAAGGTGAAAAAGAAAAGCTCTCAACTGGTGAAACTCAGTTAAAATGGAAATTATTCAATAAACAAAATATTAAAAACACATTGTTTTCAATATTTATAGAGGAAGATGGAAAGGTAAATTTCTTTCTTGATAGCACAAAAACTGTTATAAATAAAATCATTGAAGTATGTGAAGTCGTTGATTTAAATAATTCGATGCTAAAGATCGATGATAGGCAAATTAAATATAATAAGACATTAAACATTAATGAGGAGTTTCCTGTTTTATTTGGTGAATTCATAAAGTTCATTCAAAACACTTCAAATATTTTTGCGAATGACATAATTGTGGTACCTATTGATGGAAATGAATATGCATTTATTGAAAAAAGAGCAATCCATGCTTTTATGTTGCTGAAGGACTTAAGTTGGCATTCAAGAACAGAGCTAGAAGCAACAGGTGAGGATGGGGTTAGGAGATATGGTGATCCTAGCAGAACCATAACCGCTTTAGAGGAATGTGGATTTGGACTCCAAAGGGAATACACTGTAGAAAATGGTCAAAGGATGACCCAATACAGACTTGATAACTTAACACAAAGCAGAGATTCGATGAAGAAGAGGACAAATATAACTAAAAAAATGAAAAAACAAATTTATGAAAGGGATAATTACACTTGTGTTGCTTGTCAACAGCAATTTGAAGAACATGAGCTTGAACCAGATCATAAGGTTCCGATACAAATTGAAGCTGATCAATTAGATACTAGTACAAATGATTGGTTAGACAAACTACAAACAATGTGCAAAATTTGTAACGGAAGAAAAAGGGAAATATGTAAAAAGTGTACGCATTTTGATTGTGTAAATTGTCACTGGAGCGATCCGAAGAAATTCGGAAAGTATATTGTAAGAGTAGAAGATGATGTTTATTATGTTCTAAAAGAAAAGGCAGAAGAGTATGGTGTATCGATAGATGATTATGTTAATGAAGTGATACCTGGATACATTAAAAATTAAGTGTATTAATAAAATCCCCCAAAGGGGGGATTTTTAATTAACTACCAAGCTATTAATTTGAATGCCCTTAGCAACATGTTCTGCTAATTTGGGAGGAACTGCATTTCCAATTTGTCTATAAGCTGAAGTTTTTGACCCAATAAATTCGTGATTCAAAGGGAAGCTTTGAATAATTGCAACTTCTCTAACTGAAAGTCTTCTATGATTATTAGGATGATGATTAATAACCGCACCACCTTTATTATCCCCCCGGGCAGTTATAGTAGGAGAGGGCTTATCGGGATCTGTACGACGATGTCCTATATAACCATTGAATTTTAACCTGTATTGACTGTATTCATGATTAAATAGCTCATGTTCATCTTCTGGTTCTGGAATGTTAGCCAATGCCTGACCAATTGTAACCCATGGTTTATTATTTAAAATAATATTGGTTGGTGGTTGTGCATGTGTAGGATTTGGAAAATTATATTCCTCATTAACATCATTACGAATACCTACGATGAATACCCTTTCTCTTTTTTGCGGCACGCCGTAGTCTGCTGCATTTAAAAGTTGGTATTTAACTCTATACCCTGCTTCTTCAAAGTCACCAATGATTTTTTTAATTACTATCCCTTTTCCAAGACTTAGAATACCTTTAACATTTTCAGCTACAAAATATTTTGGTTGTTTATCTTTTATTACCCTAAGCATTTCTAAATATAAGGTATTCCTTTCGTCCTCAACTGTTCTTTTCATATTAGCAACTGAGAAACCTTGACAAGGAAAACCACCTATTACAATATCTCCGTTCGGTATATCATCACTTTTGATATTATTTAGATCTTCAAGATAAATATGATCTCCGATGTTTTTCCTATATGTCTCTACTGCCTCTTTATCAATATCATTAGCCCATATTATTTCATGCCCTGCCTTAATAAATCCCAGATCCATACCTCCTGCACCCGAAAACAACGATATTACCTTCATGTTATACAGTTTCCTCCTTTTCAACTTTAAATAGTTTTTTGGCTAACATGTTTGCAAATAAAGGCGGGACAGCATTTCCTATTTGTCTGTAGCATGATGTTCGAGACCCTTCAAAAATAAAATCCATAGGAAAAGTTTGAATTACAGCAGTTTCCCTTACTGACATTCGACGTTTATTACTTGGATGATGTATAACAACCACTCCTCCCTTTCCATTTCCTCTTGCAAGAATTGTAGGAGAGGGTTTATTAGGATCAACCATTCTATGCCCCGTAAAATTTTTATTTGTAACAACTTTATAGTTTGAATAAACATGATTTGGTATTGTAGAATCATCCGATGGTTCCGGAATACCTGTGAGAGCTTCGCTGATGGAAACCCATTTTTTAAGAGGAAACAACGATTCTTCAGGGTGTTGACTATGTGTTTCCTCTGGAAAATCTATATTTTCATCTATGTCTTTTCGAACACCAAGAAAGATAACTCGTTCCCTCTTTTGGGGAACACCATAATTAGCCATGTTAAATAGCTTATATTTAACTTTATATCCCGCTTTTTCAAAGTCCTTTAAAATCATTTCTACGACTTTGCCTTTACCTAAACTTAAAATACCTTTAACATTTTCAGCTAAAAAATATTTTGGTTTTTTTTCATTTATTACTCTGAATAATTCAAGATAAAGTTGATTTCTTTCATCATCTTCAGACCTTTTTGTATTAGCCATTGAGAATCCTTGACAAGGAAATCCGCCAATTACGATGTCACCATAAGGTATATTCTCACTACTAATATTTTTTATATCCTCTAAACAGATATGTCTTCCAATATTTATTTTGTAAGTTTCAACAGCATCTTTATCAATATCATTAGCCCAAATTATCTCATGTCCTGCTTGAATAAATCCGAGATCCATGCCTCCAGCACCTGAGAATAGAGATATAACCTTCACTTGAATCACCATACCTTACAATTAATCTTTAAGTAGTAGTCTACTAAATAATTATATCATACTTTCTGATAAGAACGTATGTTTTCACTTAGGATTATTTAGCTTGATACATCTTTGTTATAAGTTATGATATATGGTTTCAAAAGAATATACCTTCTGTATCTTCTAGAATCAATTATTTCATTGATTAGTTTGATTACTTCTTATGTATATCTTTCTGATAGGTTGCTTCAATAGTTCTCAAATTAAATTAAGCTGTATTATTCTTCGTCATCTTTATTCTAATAAATTGTTTAATAGATAAGGTGCATATACTGTTTATTAGCAAACCCTTTTAGTTATTTTTTGTCATTCATAGCCTCCAGGATCTGCTCCCGAAATTCACTATTCCGTAACTTTTTCCGAACCTGCTTAGACCAACCCTTTACCGCATCAACCGTAGTATTTTCCTGAGCAGCAAGATCTTTTAATGACATACCTTCCATCACAACAAAATATAGCCATTTCCGTTGATTAGAATTTAACTGTGATCGAATTTGTTTCCAAAGTAGCGAGTTGTCCATCAGGATGGGGTTTTCGAAATTGGTGGATGAAATTGAAGTTAATTCAGTGGTGTTTTCCTGGAGGTAGGTTTGTACTTTCTCTGCATATCGGTTTTGCTTTCGGATTAAATCGATGAGGCGATTGCGGATAGTGAAATTGAAGTAAGTAGAAAGTGGACCTTTATCGGGATTGTAGGTTTCATAAGCATTCCACATGGCACAAAGGCCTTCCTGGAAAAATTCCTGATGAGGGTCATGGATGTTCAGCTTATGAATTTGGTAATGGATGCGTCTTTCGTTTTGCTTGTAAATTTCTTCGAATGTAAACTGCTTTGTCACGTGGTATGACTCCTTTATGATTAGATAAAGGCGGGAGTGTGGGGTGTGTCGCTGTTTAGGCTTTCTTATTTTTGTAGAGTTGCTTCATTTCCTCATAGAAATCACAAGGGATATCTAACTGCACAGCCAGGTTCATAAACGTGTGAAGTGTTGTATTGTATTCACCACGTTCAATACGCCCCAGGTGATTCGGGCTTATTTCCACTTGCTCAGCTAATGCCTCGATAGTGAGCTCTTTTTCGTGTCGGTATTTTCTTAAGTGTTGTCCAATCAGTTGCTGAAGCTGCTTGTCTACCACACGAATCCCCCTTTTCAGAATTATTATCCATTCAAGGGGGACAAAGGTACACAACGTATATGTTGTATTTAGAAGATTAATATATTTAAGTTAGAAACCTGGTGATTACAGTCGCAAGAATGTACCATCACTGCCATGTGGTTTTACCGAAGGATGCCACCGAATTTACGACTTGAAGTAAATGACGTTTACAATGGAAAAGTTAAAAAGCCTAATCCTCCTTATTTTTACCGGAGAATTAGGCTTATGGTCTTTCGCAATAGCGTTCGATTGTTGGAGACCAATTTCTATTGAATAGTATCGTTGTGCTGGGCAGCAATGACCTTGTTTTAGATTTTCTTCTCGATTAAAGCTTTAATAATTTCGTTGAATAGCAGGGTAATATTCAACATCTGTCATTGCTTTTACAATTTTGCTTTTCCACTCAGCGGCTTCGTCAGTTATTTCAAGTTTATCTGACATACCTTATCCCTCATTCTTTTTCTTAGTGTTCGCATATACTATACCTTATGATTATCAAACTCGCTCCATCATTGTTACACACTACATGGCTCGATTTGATGAATTAGATAACAGGTATGAGGAACCTAGTGAGTTATCTAATTATGTGTTGTTGGAAATAAATCAACTATTTTTTATCCATGTTTGAATTTTACTCTCTATTAGTGTTGCATCCAAGCTTCCGTCTAATCCATCCTCTGTAATTATCAAGTTTCCATGAGTTTCCGAAATTCCCACGCTTTCATAATTTGTTCTTTTCTCGTCCCATTGCTTTTTATATGATTTATTGCTTAGCATTCCAAGATGCTCTAAATATGCAGTTTTTCCTTGGTAGCGTAAAGTAAAATCAGGAATATAGGTTTTACCATTAACATCTACTGAATCTTCATAGGTGTATTCAATTTTCATCTTATCAAGTATATTAGCCACAATTACTTCGGACTTTGATCTTACCATTTCACCACGAACCGTTTTATGGATTAGTTTTTCTTCAAAGTACCGTATTTGTTTACTAGACTCTATCTCAATGATGTTTGGAACTTCAAATAAGTCCGTATACCGTTGTTTGGTATCCGAATACCAGTCATTGGAATACTGAACTAATTCTTGAATTGATAAATCACTTAGTATAATTAGTTTTTCTTTTTGACGAGAAAATGCGGTGTACAAAAGTTCCTTAGTAACAAATGAACTTTTACCATTTATGACTACTATGGTTTTACCAAAGCTAGAACCTTGTGATTTGTGAACTGTAAGAGCATAAGCAAGTTCTAACTTAGAATCACTATTATCACCACCAAAGTCACCTTTAGTATATGAAAATACTTTTCCTTCAAATGAGCCGAAACGGAACTTATACCAACTAGTATTCTTATCATTTTTGCCATAGTGGCTTGGGTAATCTGCCATAATACCAATTTCACCATTTGCAATATATGCTTTCCCCAATGAACCATCCCAGTAATCCTTCTCACCATTTACATTAGATATGACTTTATCTCCGTATACGATGTTTTGAACAGATTGAGGACTGTTATTTGACCATGGATATGCATTCCATTTCTCAACTATGTCTTGACGGTATTTTTGGTGAAGTTGATTATTCAAATAATAGCTTCCTGCACCAATAAATTTAGTTGGAGATAAAATTTGCCAGTCTTCTATATGTTCACTAGTTAGATAATTTGTATATTTCCCTACAGTAGCTCCCAAACTTTTGTTGAAACCATCAATATCATCTTTATTTGTCATATTTGCAACTTCTATTACTTGTTCAGAGAACATTATTTCTAACTCGTCTAAATCAGTGTAATGAATATATTTAAGACGATTATCTGTTTGATTACTCTGAATACGGTAAATTACATCTTTATCGACTGCATTCGAATTAGAGAATACTTGAGCAAATGATAAATCATCACCACCTGCACCTTGTCTCATTTCAATCTTCAACGTTGACACCTTATCTGGATGGGAATTCTCTAAATAATTGATTAAATCAACAAAGGGGCGCCCTGCACCTATTGGAGGTAATTGATTTGGATCTCCTATAAAGATAATTCTCTCTGCATGAGAATCAACAAGCTTTAATATGCCAGCAAACATATCTTCAGTCAGCATTGAACTTTCATCGATAATAACAGTTTTAGCAATACTCGAACTAGGTTTGCTTGGCATCTTATAAGCCATTGTGTTCCAACTGAAACCCTTTGAACGAATTAAAAATTGTGCAACAGTCATAAACTCAGCTTCAACATTATTCTTCTTAACGGAATTCTCAAGTTGAACTCTTGCTTTCCCAGTGGGAGTTAATGCTAATACTCCACCAGCCTTAATTTCTTTTGAAGAAGCTAAAATCCCCAATGCTGATGTTTTACCTGTCCCGGCTCTTCCCAATAAGACAGATATTCTAGATGACTCAAGAATCGTTAACGCTGTCGCCTTTTCATCACGAGCCAATTGATCTTTTTCTTCATTACCTTCTTGAAGTTTTCCAAATTGGTCGTTAATAATTTTTTCCCAGTTTTGTTCACTCGATAAATTAGTTTCTAAACGGCTATTCACTATATCGACTACCAATTGTTTATAATCTTGATATTCTTTCAGCTTTATGTAAGTATTTTCCACATCAACATACAATTCACCATCCTGCAAAAACTCTATTACACCTTCAATTTTTTCAGTTTGAAAATCCGTTTTTTGATCTAATGGTAATTTGTTAATTTCTTCAACAATTTGATCATAGCTAAGTAAAGTATGGCCTTGATTTGCAGCTTGATCCAAAACAAATATCACCAATGCTCTAAATCGACGCTTATCGCCTTCAGTTCTCATTTTGGTTGGTTTATTTAGAGGATACCTATTTTCCATCAACGGATTCACAAACATTGCATTGTCGATTTGAGAGATAGTAACCTGATGTTCGTCCTTTTCTTTTCGTGTAAGTTCGAATAATCGGTATGGGTTTTCAACAATTTCAGAAGCATAACTTTTTAGGTGACCCCAAGCATAAATAGCTTGTTCAACAGAAAGATTCAATCGGGACAAAAGTTCGAAATACCGAGTCTTGATTTCATCTCTTAATAAACCAGTAAACTCATCCTCTTTCTCAGCCAAGCCTTCATCCAGTTTTTCGTTGCCAGTTTCTTTCTCCCCCGAAAAATATAACTTCAATTCAGTAATCAAGTTGTTTTCAGAAGTATCAACATGCTGAGCAACATCGAAACCATATCTAACACCGAAAGCTGATAAAATCGAACCTAAACCTGGGAAAATACCACGTTGATTCCAAACCCTTTTTAATTGATTATCAATATATTCAAGTTGAACATTAACCCATTCATGATTGGCTACTTTTAACTTGAGCTTAGCAATATTTTTCAATGCATTCTTGGCTTGATTTAGCACATCAATAGCCGCATCGTAGCTGACCCATTCAGCTGCATATGAAAATTCCGATCTAAAACCTGTCGCTTCAAACAAAGTGACACTCGACACATCAAAATCAGGATGCTTTTTAACATACTCGGAAATTTCATGATATGGCATTAAAAAGCCTTCTTTGCCATTAACTCTTATTGAATGAGCTGCATTTGTCTCCCAAATGTAGTTTTTTTCGTCGCTGCTTCCATCAGATTCATACTCATGAATTTCTACATTTGATACTATATTTCCTATTCCTGCAATTACACGCCGATTATCCTCGACAAACGGAACTTGTTTGTAATATGGAAATATCAATGAATTGTGTGGTTTAACTCCGGAAAAAAAGTAATCGAAAATTCCTTTTTGAGATTCGCCATGCGATACCCACGAACTTGACCAGCTCAGCATTTGTTCTGTTTTTTCTAAGTCAAAGTAGAAATTGTAATACTTTTGTTTTTCATTGGCATTATCCTTTAAAGTCCATGAAAAGGGGCGCAATAAGAATGAGTAGGGGTCCATATCAAAATTCGTTTCTTCAAAATGCTTAAACTTAGCATTTCCCTTTTTGTATGGATGGTTCATTTTAAGTTCAAGTTTTGTATCACTCATGAATGCAGCGTTCTCTGTAATCCAGCTTTGCATT
This sequence comes from Virgibacillus sp. GM2-2, assembly GCF_055329585.1. Lineage (NCBI taxonomy): Bacteria > Bacillati > Bacillota > Bacilli > Caryophanales > Bacillaceae > Virgibacillus > Virgibacillus sp. GM2-2. The sequence continues at coordinate 36,752 of NZ_JBUZWC010000007.1, forward strand.
CTTACTGACCCTACTTGTTCGTAACTTTTACCTTTATTCGTTTCTTCAAACTCCAAATCCCGTGTCGATGCAATGTTTGAGATTACTTGAGCAGCTACATTATACCTTGGGTTATTATCAATTCGTCCAGTATAATCGTTATCCTTCCACGGAATTCTTGTTGAAAAATGTTGTACATAGTTAGTTTGTGGTTTATCTTCCTCTTCTTTATCAATCATTTGCCATATCCTCCTAAATGTCTATCAATAGTACATGCCGTAAAATCGTTCTCCAGAAAAACACGTATATTTAAACTAATTATCTTTCAAAAGTCCTGTTGGTTTAAAGATTTAACCATAAACCGCAAACTCTTCTCGGAAGTATCTAGAAATGCCAGCTGAGCTTTATCGACAGTTTCTACTTTATTAAGTCTCTCATATATACTCATCGATATCAGTCTTTCAATCTTTCTACTATACCAGTAAACTTATTTTTCATTTTTTAGAATCTCGTCGATTTCACAAGAATTATTCGTCTAGGTTTGTTTTCTTAAATAGATTTTTTTATATGAAAGCAATTCAAGGATTAGTAAAGTACAAATACATTTTACACCATAATTATCCATACATCATCATTAATACAAAATACTAGTAATTCTAATAATTAAGTTGAAATAGTTTTCATATTGCTTTTTCCTTTACTAACCTTTATCCATCTTGTTTAAGCACATTATAAGCAATAGTATGCTCTTCCAATTTATTGTAAATAATACTTCCAAGGAGGGATTATCTCCAATGGTAGTTGGAAAAGCATACTTACAGGAAAGAGTTTTATATGAATATATGTACCATAAAAATAATAATGGTAAGCTTACTCTTAATTTAGTTGTTAAAGAAGGGAAAGTGCAATACAAACCTAAATCTTTCATCGTGGATGACGTAAATATAATAAATGGAAATTTCCCGGATGTTGAAAAGATTAAATTTAAACGAGATGCCACATATAAGGATGGGCGACAGGCAGAAGTTAAGTTTCTCACGTCAGAATTTAATTATCATAAAGAACCAAAATATGTAGAATCCTTTAAAGAGTTTTTCAAAGATGGCGGATGTATAATAGTTCTCAGACACGATAATCCACCAAAACATTTATTTGAAAATTATCCTATAGATGTTTATGAATTAGATTATGAGGACTTTAACAATTATGTAAAAGAAAACCATGATAGATTATTACACAAACAAATACTTGGTAGAAGCGGCAAGGCGCACAAAAATTGGCTCTTTAGTGCTACAAAGAAAAACTTTTATGGTAAGAAGATAAAGCATAATGATAAGATAATATTTCCTGCAATAGATTCACACATTTGGTGCCCTAAAAATCTTACTGACCCTTATGAAATTGCCCTAAAGGATAAAGTTATATTTGTAAGGTTTAGTGGCCCTCAGAGTACCCAAGCAGCAGTAAATAAATATTGGGAAAAAAACAATTTGATTCATCCAAAATGGATAATTAAAGAAATCTGGATATGTGAAGTAAGCTTGCCTTTAATGAGTCGTGATCAATATTGTGAACGAATAGGCGTTGATGTACGGGAGCCTCTATGGCCGAGTGAAATAGCAACTAAAAACGGTGTAAGAACTAAGTATTGGCCACAAGTTTTCGGATTTAATGTAACGAAAGTAATTGAGAAGGAAATAAATTTGGCAGATGCGTACGAAGAGCTTGGTGAATTGATATATCCAAAATTCTTCAATTTATTCATTCAACAACATGCTATTAATATTACTGATGTTGAATATATTAATTTTTTGGAATGGTTAATGACTTATAAGTCAGATTTAATATCACCTCATATAATTAACGATGATTTCACCGATCCCCCACAGCTAGAACATTAGCCATTTCTATAATACTTATAATCAGTACAATCCAGCTCATACTGATCAATGAATGGTTTTATATAATCGAAGTTTAGTTCATAACCAATTGAATTTCTCTTATTCTCACTTGCACCTATAAGTGTTGTTCCCGTTCCAACGAAGGGATCCAATACTGTTTCTCCTTGAAGGCTAAATATTTTAATTAGCCTGTTTACAATTTCTTTTGGAAAAGTGGCTTTATGTTTTCCTTTTCTGGGAGAATTTATGTGCCATACTGGTTTAAGCCAATCTTGTAACAGTTCTTTATCGAGTAAATTATACTTATTACTTTGTCGCTCTTCCAGTGTAGGGCGTTCTCTAATTCCTGGTTTTCGAAAAACTAATATATGTTCTGTTGTAAGATCTGTATATAGAAAAGGGGGTACAGCATAACCTTTATATTTATCCCTACAAACAGAACCGTGTATTTTCTTCTCCTTTTTAACACTGTGTTTTTCCCAGATAAAATGTTGATATAAATCGAAGTCCATTTCTTCAAAATATCGGATTATAGATGATTGAAGTGAATATATTCTAGGTCGTCCACTTTGTTTATAACTACCCGTTCTAACATCTCCAACATTTATACAGATAAATGAATCTACTTTTATTACCCGCATGCATTCTAAAAAGACTTTTTCCAATTCCTTTAGGAAATGTTTGTAAGTCAAATTTAAACCCGTCTGTTGTGGATGTTTATAGTCTTTTAAGTTCCAGTACGGTGGGCTAGTAATTATTAAGTCAATTGTTCCCGTTGCGATTTCTTCCATTCCTTTTGTTACATCTTTATGGTAAACATATATATTCATTTACATTGTCCCCCAGCTGTTTTGTAATTTAATCTATGTGGGAGATTGCTTGTCCTATTACCAGTACAAGAGAATTTTTTTTGGTTATTTTTTGTGTTTGTTACAAGTATTACGCGTGATTGAGGCTAGATCTTGACCAATAAGTAACAAAACTAAGAAGCAAGGCTATTATTCGGATAACAGAAAAAAGCAGAGAATCCGATTAGTTCTCTACTTTTTATATATTATCAAGGAAATAATATAAAATTCGGGTGCTTTACTTTTATTGCTTAAGAATACCTTCGCCATCCAATATTGAGTGTTTTTTAATAGGCAATTTGATCCCCGCAAAAGTACCATAAAAGGAATCAGGAATGATATTCATTTTTATAAGCTTGAAGTGCTATCGGCGTGATAATAGATTTTATCATAATGAAACCTAGTTTGTGCTAATTGCTCGTTTATTTTGTATTCAAATCCTGATTTTGCCTTTCTTCCTTGTTCAGCAAATAAATGCAAATTACTTTTTGCTCTTGAAGCAATCACATATAATAATTTTTTTGAAGCAGATTCTGAAATATAGTATGGTTGATCTATTATAGAACTCCAATGAGGAACATATCCCCATAGTAACCCGAATGCAATTACTGTTTCGAATTCTTCACCTTTAACACCATGACATGTATTTATGACAACGCCAGTTGAAGGCTTAAATATACTTTTGAAATAATGTACGTCATCGGGGGTTTCAATAAAATTAGCTGATTCGTATCTAGACTGAATACCATTAAAGAATAATTCCCATTGTTCGATTAGTACATAGTGGTCATTGATGTCTAGATTCAGTTTATTCAAGAAACCCTTAAAGGCTTCTTTCAAATAAAGTATGCCTATTGTTTCAGAAGGATTAATTGAATTTATTAACTTTAGATATCTGCGGCAATCTATATGTTCATTCCCTAAAGAGCCATTTGTGTAAGTGTTGAGTTCATCAATCACTTGACTCATCCATCTAAATCTACTCATAGATGTTTCAGGTGTAATTTCGGTTAAGAAAAGCCTTGATAATTTCCACCAAAAATTTTCTCTATTTGTAGGTAGTGGTGAAACTCCTGGTGCATCAAAAGGAACGTCTGGTAATAACGATTTTAATTTTTGTGCGAGCGGGGTAAGAAAATACCATTGTGGTGCAATAATACATATTTCACTTGGCTTTACACCGTTTTTTAGATTATGAGTAATAATATCGGCAAACTCTTTGTAAAGGTTATCTTTATTTGTTGATGTATCAAGTGTGATTAATCCATTTACATTTGCATTCTTACCAAACGCTTCAATGTTCACATTTGTAGACTGAAAATTTTTAAAAAAATCAACCATCCTTTGAGTTGAGCGATAGTTACCTGGTATATCTTTTAACTCTATTTCTTGATTACCAATTTCTACTTGTATTTCATATAAACTTTTAGGTATTCCTCCTAAGGAACCGTAAATTGCTTGATCGGGGTCACCTACAAGAAACAATTTACATTTATGGTTGGCTTCAGTAATGATTTGTCCAATAATAGCGTATTGAAGGTCTTGAGTGTCCTGAAATTCATCAACAAAAATATAAGAAAATAGATTCGCTAGATGTGAGCGTATTTTTCTATTATTTTTTAACATTTTATAAGAATAGTAAAGTAATAAATCAAAGTCTATTTCCTTATTTACTAGGATACTGTCATGAAACTCTTTTGCAATTAAATTATTGTTAGAGTCATAGTTCAGATATTCTCCTTCTCTGTTTAACGCAGTATTAATATTGTTATAATAAGAGAGTGAGTGCTTTTCATTAAGCTGCTTTAATATTTTTTTCTTTTTATTTTCATCAATTATGGAAAAACCGTTCAGTAATGATGGATCATAAGCCGCATATGGTTTAATAATCCACTGATAACAAAACGAATGAATTGTACCAGCCCAAAGTTGTTCTTGGGGAATTCCCATTTCGTCTAGTCTTCGTTGTATTTCCTCAGCTGCTCGATTAGTAAAAGTGAGGGCAACAATAAACTTCCTTTTACTTTCTAGCCTTTCCAACTCATAATTAATCTTTTGAGTTAGCACTCTTGTTTTTCCGCTTCCAGGACACGCTATTACGAGTGCATTTTTATTCGTTGTTACAGCATCTAATTGTTGGCTGTTTAAACCTCTTAACATAAGTGATACCTCTCATGTAGGTCGATAAATAATAAAAAATCGTCATTACTTTCCAAATATTCGCTAGTTAATTCTTCTAATTTACTATATGTTTTCTCTTCTTCATTCACTGCATCTAGATCCTCTATAAATTCATATAATTCGTCGTGATTGCAATGTTTTTCTACTCGGTATTTAGCCATTTTCTCAAAATGATTATAACCAATATGACCTGCAGCAAACGCAATAGCTTCTAAGATATATTCTGGAACAAACGTTTCAAATGTAATTTCTTCTGCAAGTGTAAGTGAAAACCATCCTTTACCAACCTTATTAGCTAAGCGAAGGGTCTCACAACCTATTTTAATTTCATCTCTTGACGATAATAATGCTTTTGAAGCGTCTATTGAATTTTGTGATTTGTAAATTTTGTTGAGTGTTTGTATTATTTCTGGTTCATTACTGTTTAAAACAAAATCAACTTCGAAAGTATAGCTTGCATAAAAGGCTTCAACCCAAGGATTACCTTTACAGTATGAATCAAGCTTTTGTCTTCTTTCCTCTCCTTTAATTTCAGAATTACGAGATTTTTTCTCTTCATCTGTGTCATTTGTTCCATTTTCTTTCAAGGGAATTAGTGATTTGTCATAATCGGTAATGATGGAACAATGTCGTCTTATTCTTTGATTATGGAATAAGTTTGCAATATGTTCAAATACCGTACTGTTCATATTTATTAAACTGATCCCAATTTCATCAAGACTTAAACCAAATACACTTTTGAAAAGAGTGGGTATAAGGATTAATTCCGCGTCGCCTTCAACTAAGATAACCCCTTTAGCAAATAATAATGTACTCCGCGTAGCATCAAGGTACCGTTCAATTTTGTTAGATTCCTTTTCATCAAGTCCAATGCTTGGATGACAGACGATAGTTTCATTATCCTCTTTACATAAAATATTTACCGACTTTATTTTATTTGCTGAGGAAATATGAGTCGAATGCGTTGTTGTAATAACCTGTGTGTTTTGAAACTTGTAATTATCAAACATCGTTTTCTGGATATGAGTATGGATGTGTGCTTCTGGCTCTTCGATTAATAGGAAATGAGCGGCTTTTTCTTCAGATGGTTGCTTGTACTCATATTCTAATAATTTTAATGTAATATAGATCAAATTTGCTCCACCTAAGCTTAAATCTTCTAATTTACCTTGATAACTTGCATCCTCACCATCTCCAACCCAAAGTGCTAACGATTGAAACAGTTTATTAATATCTTCAGGTAGCTCAGAACGGATACTTACATTTGGTGCATACGTAAAACCTATAGTAGAATCAATTGTCTTTTTCACCTTTTTAGCTAATTCCTTAATCTCTGAAAGGTTACTAATTGTTTCATTTAAATCTGTTACCTTGTTTGTAATATCTGTGGCTGCTGATACATGAATGTTATTAGCGCTTCCCCTTAATAAGCTTAACAACGGGCTTTGCCTTTTTTTGCGTAACTCAGACATTACATCTCGAAGAGCTTTGATATATGTACAAGTAATCTCTGATCGTACTAAAAAAATTTGGGATGTAGTAATACCCAATAAATCCTTTTTTTCATCATCAGGATTAGGGAAAATAATATTTTCAAAATCACCAACTAGTTCTTTATATATTGATTCATCAGAAAAATCAGCTGTGCCTCGAAAATGATATACACCCTCATAATCGTTTATTGTTATCTCATTTAAAATTTCGTTAAGCTTTTGCTGATTTTTATCATCGTCTAGAGAGAGCTCGTAAAGTTTCTTTCTATACTTTTTATTCGGTCGAAAATAAAAATGATAGGAACCGCTACTTACTGTTTCATCTATATGCTCAAGTTTATGCGCTAGTATATTTGCTCCTTCACTTGAATCTAAATCTTTAAATTGAAGCGATACAATAATCCAATGCCCCTGCCATCTAGTTAATTTTCTGTTAAAATCTGTTTCTATGAGCTTAGAAGCACTTATTGGTAACTTATTATCAATCATAATTCGTAAGGCAAAAAATGCATTTGTCTTTCCAGATCCATTCTCTCCTATAATAGTATTTACTCCTGGTTGGAATAAGAAGTTCTGTGAACAGAAGTTTCTGAAGTTTCTTATATACATTTTTGATATATACATAATCTACTTCCCTCCTACTTTTATTAGTTATTATTAACATTTTAACACTTTCATTACATAATAGTTGAACATTCGTAATTTAAAGATATTGAAAAGTGGATGAAAAACGTTCCATATCTGAAATGCAAACCATCAGAGAAGAATTTGAAAAAGTTAGCTGATTGTCAGGCGTATATGACTTAATTCACTTAATACTAAATTTATAAAGACAATACTTACTTTGCGAGATGGAATAAGTAATTATTTGGTGCCCAATCCTCGAAACTATTCTAAATTAGTTCAAGTGACGGGCATTTTTATTATCTTTAAGAAAATTTAAAATTTTTCCTACCACCATGCCACCAAACCGACCTCTCTATTCGATTATAGAGATAGAAAGTGTTTTACTCCGATAGAATTCGGTTAAATCCACTTTCATCTATCGAAATGGGAGGTTTTTCATATGGAACGGCAAACGTTAACGGTTAAAGAAGTTGCGAATTACCTGGGGGTTCATACCGATACCATTTATGCAATGGTTCATGCAAAAGAGATTCCGCATCTGAAGATTGGAAATCGCATTTTGTTTACGAAAGCTTCTATTGATTTATGGATACAAGATCAAGAATACACAAACCTACGTTAATTGCGTAGGTTTATTGTGCTTTTATTTTACATACCGGAGAGGGAAATGATGATGAATTATATTAAAGAACTAAATGCATTTAAGGATTGGGTGCAGGTTAATGAACTTTCGGCTAATGCAACACTCTTGTGGCACACGTTGATGATGATTAATAATACGACGGGATGGAAACATCAATTTAATGCGCCGAATGCTTTGGTGGGTAATTTGACAGGCTTGTCGGTACAAAGGATAAACGAGGCTCGAAAACAGCTTATGGAACATCGGTTAATCACTTGTGAAAACGGCAAAAAAGGGAAGGCGCCAGTATATGGAATGATTTCATTTTTTCATACAACGGAACAATCACTGGAACTTTATCCGGAACAATCACAGGAATCATTTCCGGAACCATTTCAGGAGCAATCCCGGAACATACGTAAACATAAAGAAAAAGAAAATAAAGTAAGAGGACGAGAAGAAACGCGTGAAGAACGACTTGTAACTATTTATGAAGAAAATATCGGAAAGCTAAGTCCACTGGCAAAGAGCGAATTGGTTAAGTGGTGCGATCAGCTTGGGGAGGAAGTAATCCTTGAGGCAATTAAGCTGATGACGAAGCATGATGGTCGAACGTTTCGATACTTGGAGAAAATTTTGCAGGAATGGGCAGGTGCTCATGTTGACTCCGTTGCGGCTGTTAAAACGTATGAAGATCAGAAAAGAAACATGGAGGAAAATACGGTTCCATTTCGAAAGCATCCTGCAGCGAGAAAGCTATCGGTATTTGATGAACTTAGAGCGGAGATGGGGCTATGAATAAACAAGAGGCAGTTCACGTACTGGAAACGATTTGTGATATTTATCCGAAGTTCGAAGTGTCCAAAAGGAAAGCGCACATGCTGATTTCACAGTTGGTTCAAATGGATTATGAAGCCGTGATGGAGAAATTGTCTGCATATGTTGGGACACATCCGTTTGCACCGACACTTGCAGAAATAGCTGCATATCCGCCAGTGTGCAACAACCATCTGGAAAACATCAGTATGTGGCGGGCTGAGGCGGCAAGCGTTTCAATCGAAGTGAAACAGGCTTTCCACAAGCAACTGACGAAATTATTAAGGGACAAGACCAATGATAGGCTTAGTTAATTTTGAAGCAGAAGTGTCGGTATTAGGATCGGTGCTGTTGGAAGGGTCACTGTTTAACGAATTAGAACTGCAGGAAGAGCATTTTTATCATGTGGAACATCAAGTGATTTACCGTGCTATGAAACAAGTTTCGGATGCTGCGAGTAGAATCGATCTGGTTTCTGTCGTAACGCAATTGGGAGATGCGCTAACACAGGTGGGGGGATCGAGCCGATTAGTGGAAATGGCAGAGTCTGTACCTAGCCTCGCGAGTTTGAAGCATCATGAACGGCTGATTTTCGATGCATACCGAAATCGCATGGCCAGAACGTGTGCATTACGATTTGCGGAAAATCCAACAGATGAGGAGCTTGATCTGTTGATTAGTCAGTTGGAAGGATACCGTGAACTTGGTGTAAGTAAGCAGGAGAAAACGACATATGATTATTTACTCGAAATCACCGATGAAATGTGCTTCCCAACAGATGAACAATCGGGTTTTAACACGACATTTCATGATTTGGACGATATGACGGGCGGACTACAGCGTGGCGAATTGATTATTGTTGCTGCACGACCATCTGTAGGAAAGACTGCATTTGCCCTGAATCTAGCAGCTGGGCATTCGAAAAACGGTGGATCATCATTGATTTTCAGTTTAGAGATGGGGACAAAGCAGTTATTGCAGCGAATGATCTCAGCAGAAGGATCCATCAACAGTCAGAAATGGCGCAGCATGATTTTTTCTGAAAAAGATTATGAGAATGCATTACAGGCGATTGGCACAATCTCAAACTGGAGTCTGCAGCTATATGATAATGTTCGAACCTCAGCTATGATTCGATCCACAGTTAGGCAAGCAGTTCGTGATAATCCAGGTGAGCGCCATGCTGTATTTATTGACTATTTACAGCTGATGACACCATCAAGTAAACAAGAGCGCAGGGATCTAGAGATTGGTGAAATAACGCGCGAGCTGAAACTGCTTGCGGTCGAACTAAATATTCCTATCGTGCTACTATCACAGCTGTCACGTGGGGTCGAGTCACGACAAGATAAACGCCCGCTCATGTCGGATCTGAGAGAGTCAGGAAACATCGAGCAGGATGCAGATGTTATTTCATTTCTTTATCGTGATAATTATTATAGTCGGGAGAGTGAAGAGATTACTAGAGTAGAAGTTATTATAGCCAAGCAGCGGAATGGTCCTACTGGAACGGTGGAGTTGGAGTTTGATAAGGAGTATGGGCGGTTTGGGAATAGGAAGAGGGAGATGGTCTAGATGGAAAATCAAGTGTTTGTGATGTTGAGAAATTGGTATGAAGAAAGTGGAGAAATTCTATCAATTGGAGAGTTGCAGAAGCAGTTGGCGGGGAAGTACGCAGTGGATTATGTGGTGGAAGGGGTTTATATGTTTGATGGGTATTTGGATGTGCGGAGAGGGAGTGTAGGATAGGCGAAATTTTAAAAAGTGATTGGATGAAGATTACTAGCTTGTCAAAGAAATGATTTGAATATAATATTAAACTCAGAAAATCAAACGAGGTGACAAAATGAAAAACATCCAACAATTCGCCAAACAATACAACCAAGAAATGAACTGGCATATGGATAAAGGAAGCGCAGAACAAACCAAATCCGCCTTATTAGGCAATTATATGCGTCTTACGACCGAAGTTGCCGAGGTAGCAGAGGAATTACGTAAAGGCTTCAATATGGCTAACACCTATATCAATGAAGGTATGGATGAAGAAGAGGCATTTGAAATAGCGATGGACTCTATTAGTGAAGATCTTGGAAAAGAGTTAGCTGATTGTCTTGCGTACATAACTAAATTCGCTAACTACTTTGATGTAGACTTAGAAGAGACATATTTTGCAAAGATGGAAGAAGTGAAGAATCGGAAAAATAAGGATGTCGCAATAATTGGTAAACACAATTAGATTTTAACAGAATATTGAAAGGTGTGCTTTGTCCTTCATCCAGGAAAAAAATGCTACTGAAGCTGCATGTGAGAGATAAAGAGATAGATGGATTGAAGGGTATTTATTCAGGAGGAACAACATAATGAATAGTTGGCTGGGATTGGAATTATTTGTCTTAGTGAAGTTAGTAATCTTAATATTTATTGTTTATATTTTAATTATTGGTTTTGAAAAATTACTAAGAAATCTACTGAAGGTTCAAAAAGAGAATAAATATAATCCTAAAGAGGGTCTTATTCGCTTAGTAAATATAGGACAAACAATCTTACTTTTAATATTCTTTGGATTTATTTTATATGGATATTCTACAAGAACAATAATAATATTACTTATTTCATTTACAGTGATCTTATATGGAACTCAGGCTTTCATACAATGGAAACTTCTTGTTAATTCAAGAGAGTATATAGTAAGTATCGGAACAGGATTTTTTGTACTCGCATTAATAACTATACTTGCTAAGTTTGACTTCTATTTGGTTTAGTTAAAATACCTCAAGTGAAGTTTACATTATGTTAGGGGGAACCGTCCCTTTGCTTCATGAAAAAGCCACTCCCATTAAGGTTGTGACTTTTTCTTAATACACGTCATAAATGAATACCCTAAAACAATACAAAAGATGAAATAAAATAAGGCATCCCACATTGCAAAAAAAATAAACAGGGTAAAACAGGAGCCATTGATAATTCGCTTGTTGCGTTGCATTTTCAGTTTATCCATGAAAACTTGGAAGTATGACCTCGTTAATATTCCCAAGTACATTTACCAGAAGCTCTAAAAAAGTCAATACAAGCCTTTCATATAGTTACCGTTTAATAATTGACCAAATCCAGGTAATGAGATGCTCCACATTAGTTTTCAAATGGACGCTTTTTCATTTGTACATATCCAAAGGTTTTTATGACTTATTTTTTGCAATTTCTTTTCTATTAGGAGCAAGTGGTGGTTGTTCTAGCCATTTATTTTGTACCATAAGATTAAACCATTTTTTTGTTACCGATATATTTTTTAGAATGATGCTTTCATAAGTTGCTACAAGGTCTGTTCGCATTGCTGATGCTAATCCTACCCCTTGATAGGCCTGTGCAGTTTGGAATAAGAAACCAATATGATATAACATTAACTTATCGGAAAATGGAGAATCCGTTGAAACTGTTACTTCTGTTTCCATTGACTTAGGAATTGGTAAATTATCTTTGTGCATTATGTTTGCAAGAGACTGTATTTGATTATCAGTCGTTTTCTCAGCATTCTCTAAAAACTTTCTTACTTCCTTTGACTGCGTAACCTGACTAAAAGCAATAGAAAGAGATTTAGCCATAATGCTTTTTTTAAGGTTGAAAGAGATACTGATGACTTCAGTGGCAGTTAAACGTCTGCCTTTTCCTAAAATACCATCCTTAAAGTCCTGAGTAGAAACAAATTCTGGCTTTTTTTCAGGATAAAATAGAGGGTCCCTTTGAAAAATTCCTTTCTCAAGCATTAACTCTATGGTTTGATGATACATTCTTTTACCGTCATTATCACATGAATCGTAAAAATCTCTTAAGTCCTTTCTGACAGAAACGCTTAATGAAGTTGTGTGACCTAACAACCCATGCAAAGTCATTACATGTAGATAATATAGACAAAATGCGTCAGTAAATAATCTTTCTGAACCTATATATATGTCAGATTCAGTAAATCCTATTGGAACTGGATATCCCTCATTCTTTATAAAAGTTGTTATTTGATTCTTTTGTTTTTCAAATGTCTTGATAGCGTCATCAAAAATACTTTTTATTGCATCATCTTCAATAATTGAATACATGTATCGATTTACCATATCTGTCATTGTACCGTTTACATACTCTCCCCATAACGAACCTATCTCGGAGGATGTTAGTTTTAATTTTTCCTTATCCACGTCATCACCTCTTTAATAAGATGCCAACTTTAATAAAAAATATGACTTTTTATTTCATTGACGAAAAGGATTCTAGTGCGAGCAAATACTTTCCGAAACAATACGTTATGCTAAACCAATTGGTAAATATGAAGGTAACAGTGGTAATCTCTATGGTAGTAACGGGTAAATAGAGATGACACAAGGGTACATTTCATTGAAAAAAAGCTTCGGAACGGTTCTTCTGCTTCATTTACAAGCAATTTCAACCTGAAAATTTATAATGGTTTATGTCAGGTAATATATCAAATGATGGAGTAGGTAGGAAGCAAGAGAACCGTCCCTATGCTTCTGACTTTTTCTTAATACACGTCATAAATGAATACCCTAAAACAATACAAAAGATGAAATAAAATGAAGGGGTTATCAGTTTCCCAACCCCCATATATGGAAATAATGAGATAATTGCAACCGGAACTGTGATAGTGAAAAATTGCGCCCAATTAAAGGTCAAATTGACCTTATCCTTTTTTCTATTAATAAGCATTTCCAAAACACTAAACAAACTTAAATACACCCCAATTAATAAAGGGAATATATATAGATAGATTCTCATTTTAGTTGGATCAAAGGTACGTTCCAAATCTGTTTTTAACCAGGCTTCAATCTCAAATCCAACTCTTAAAATAAGATATAACCCAATAACAAGTAATATATTCACCAAATATTTTTTTACCATCCTATTCCTCACCCTCCTCTAAATATGATATGTAAAAATTATACTATTTAGATTTTTTTATATAAAGATAAAGTTCACATAAGGTTAGAAATTGCACAAACGGCTGTTCAATTAGGGCTATCATTTGAAAAAGTTGCAATCGCTACTACCCTTAATCGAGCTATTAATCTGAAGTAAACAATTCTCTTGCATATCCTTCCAATATCCTGCACTATAATCATATTGCGATGAGAAAGAAGGATGCATATGCAAAAGACGATACGTTGGTCAACTTTTGTTATTGGCGTAATGTTTTTTAGTCTTGGTATCTCGATAACGATCAATGTTCAGCATTTAGGTATACACCCTTGGGACGTATTAAATGTTGGGCTATACGAGAAGTTTGGTTTTACCATTGGCACGTGGAACGTTACGTGTGGGATCGTTCTTATTATTATTTCTTATATCCTTGATAAAAGCTATATTCGGCTTGGCACCTTTCTTAATGCCTTTCTTGTAGGGGCATTTGTCGATTTGTATCTTTGGCTAGATATTTTGCCAACAGCAAGTCATTCGTGGATGGATATTGTTATTATTCTAATCGGTATCTTCTTTATGGGATTTGGTGGCGGCATGTATAATGCTGCGGGCGTAGGTTCAGGGCCGCGTGATGGGTTCATGCTGTCTATTTCAGACAAAACCGGAGCACCGATACGTCGGGTCAGAATAATTACCGAAACGAGTGTCCTAGTAATTGGCTTACTCCTAGGTGGACCAGTATTCATCTTTACATTTTTATTTACGTTCATCCAAAGTCCATTGTTTCAGTATTTTTACTTAAAAATAAAATTTCTTATCGAACATATAGAAAAGCCGATAGTAGAGAGACAGAATCGTTCGGCGTAATATTCGTAATCCGAGTAGCTCGTAGCTTACTCGGATTTTTGTATGAAAAATAGAGGAAATGCGCGTATTTTAAAGGATAATCCAAATGACCACGCTTACACGGCGTTTTCAGCATTCTCTGAAATATGGTATGATACAAAAGTTGTGTTCGGTTAAAGCCTTGTAGAAGGCTTAAAAAAATATAGAAAGAGGTATCGAGTTTGACTATAGAACAGTTAAAAAGAGAATGGTTTGGCAACATCAAGGGAGACATCCTTTCTGGGATGGTAGTGGCGATGGCACTTATTCCTGAAGCGATTGCGTTTTCGATTATCGCTGGTGTTGATCCAATGGTTGGTTTGTATGCATCGTTTTGTATCGCCATTGTGATTTCCATTGTTGGTGGTAGACCTGCGATGATTTCGGCAGCTACTGGGGCAATGGCATTACTAATGGTTACGCTGATAGCGGAGCATGGCTTACAATATTTATTGGCAGCGACGATTTTGACAGGTGTCATTCAAATTTTGTTTGGTGTGTTTAAGCTAGCGAGAGTGATGAAATTCGTACCACGTTCGGTGATGGTCGGTTTCGTTAATGCATTAGCAATACTAATTTTTACGGCACAGCTACAGCATTTTGTTGGAGAAACATGGGTGATGTATGCACTCGTTGCGTTAACTCTAGCAATTATTTACGTGTTTCCTAGATTTACAAAAGCGGTTCCGTCAACGTTAGTTGCAATCATCGTTATTTCGTTAATCACGGTATTTGGTGGAATCGATATTCGCACAGTTGGTGATTTGGGGAACCTTTCATCACAGCTGCCGGTATTTTTAATCCCATCTATTCCATTGACATGGGAAACATTGATGATTATATTTCCGTATTCCTTATCACTAGCAATTGTTGGGTTATTGGAAACACTACTAACTTCAAGTATTGTGGATGATATGACAGATACAGAGGGGAATAAGAATCGAGAGAGTAGCGGTCAAGGAATCGCGAATATTGTGGCAGGATTTTTCGGTGGAATGGCTGGATGCGCAATGATTGGTCAGTCCGTGATCAATGTGAAATCTGGCGGAAGAGGTAGACTTTCCACATTTGTCGCTGGTGCATTTTTGATGGTATTAATTATCGTACTTGGTAATGTAGTGGTTCAAATTCCAATGGCAGCATTAGTTGGTGTAATGTTTATGGTATCAATTGGTACTTTTGACTGGTCATCGGTTAGGAATTTGCACAAATTGCCAAGAACGGATGCAGTCGTGATGGTTACCACAGTTGGTATCGTTTTGATAACGCATGATCTGTCAAAGGGTGTTCTAGCTGGCGTACTATTGAGTGCAATTTTCTTTGCAGGTAAGATTTCAAAGGTAAAAGTGACGGAAAAAATCGTTACAAATGAAAAACGTATTTACTATGTACATGGGCAATTATTTTTTGCATCCGTTAGTGACTTTCCGAAGAAGTTTAATTTCCTTGATTCAGTGAAGGAAGTGGAGATTAACTTGAATAATGCTCACTTATGGGATGATTCCGCAATTGGTGCTTTAGATAAAATTGAAACGAAATTTGAACAACAAGGTATACACGTTACCTATACCGGATTAAATGAGGACAGTATGCATTTGAAAAATCGTATTGGTGGATTATCAAAAGCATCTGGACACTAAACGACCTTCTGGTATGATGAAAAGAAATTGGATTCGATAGGAGAGAGGTGTTGCGCTTGTTTAGTAAGATTTTGTTAGCAACAGACGGTTCTGAACACTCGTTACGTTCAACGAAACATGCAATTGAACTTGCTCAGAAATTTGAAGGTAACATCAAGGCTATCTATGTCGTAGATGGACAGACGTCAAAAGCAGATGTACTTCACCATGCAGATAAATTTGAGGTTGAAAAGAGTCGTATGGAAAAAATTCATCCTGTGGAGGAGTTGCTTCATCAAGCAGATGTTCCCTATGAAGTGGAAGTGCTTCATGGTGAAGCAGGTCCGACTATTGTCAAGTACGCAAACGATGGTGATTATGACTGTGTTGTAATTGGGAGTAGGGGATTGAATAATTTACAGACGTTTATTTTGGGCAGTGTTAGTCATAAGGTTGCTAAGCGTGTTAATTGCCCAGTGTTAATAATAAAGTAGTAGAAACCCGGGTCGGTTGATCCGGGTTTTAAATTTGTATTGGGGGATGGAGGTTGAATAAGGAGACAAGGTTATTATGGTCTATAGATGTAAAAATGTTAGATCTACTTTTTTACACTTAATAAGAATTAAATTAAGGTGAAAAAGATTTATTCCTATATGTTGATTCAATAAATTCATATTTTATTAGGTGTCATAAATGAGTAGTAGCAAAAAATATTGCTACTACTGGTATTTTGTAGCGCTACTATTAAATCATTGACTCAAAGTTAAACGTTGGTTAATCTACATGAACCTGTTTGAGAAACTATAACAAATCTAATATCCGTTTTCTTTTGCTAATTCTTTACGGTTCGGAGCCATAGGCGGCTGTTCTAACCACTTATTTTTAATCATGATATTAGCGCCATCCTCTGACACTTTCTGTATCTCAACTGATAATCTGTTATACATGACACCTAAATCTATTCTAGGACTTTGAGCAACACTCGTACCATAAAATCCAGTACTCAAAGCAATTAAAGCACTTGTATAATACATCATTAATTTATCGGAAAATGTATAGGTTGTACTTTTTGTTATATCTGCATCCCACGTCATTGGTGCAGGAAGATTACTTTCCTTTAATTTTTCTTCGAATAATGAAATGTGTTTTTGACCAACTTCTATACATCTTAGCATGAATTTTGTTACATTTTTTGATTGGGCAACTTGACTAAAACCCGTTATGGTAGCCGTGCCTATAGCGTTTCGTTGAATATTAGCATAAAGGTTAGACACTTCTTGTCCAATTAACGGTCTTTTTTCACCTAAAACGTCCCATAAAAAACCTTGCTTTTCTACAAAGTCAACTTCAGTGGGACTAGGTAAATATGGTGCTCTGACATACAACCCCTTTGCCAACAATAAATCTTTTGCCATCTCATACAATTCCATTGTCTCTGTTAGACATTCTTTATAGTAGGCAGTAATATCTGATCTTACTGAAAAGGACAAGCTAGATCCATATGTCGTAAGTCCGATTGCAGCCATTTGATGGATAAATGTTAATGCAAAACTGTCGGCGTATAATCTCGGGGCGGTTAAATCAACATCTTCCTCCACCTTAAAGCCATGAGGAACTTCATTTTTTTCCTCAATAAGTATAGTAGTAATTCTTTGTAAATGTGATTGTGATAACTTTAGAGCATGTTCAATGATTGGCTTTATTTCTGTATCCTCAGCCTTTTCCAGAAAAAAACTTAGTGAACATACACTTGCACTATCGTTCATGTATTGCATCCAAAGCTGTGTGATTTCACCCGAGGTTAGTCTGATCTGTTTTCCCTGTTCCATTTAAGAGCCTCCGTTATACAAAAGAATAAATTTCTTGTTAAATATTTTCTGTTATAATACGAAAAGTATGCAGGTTATGTATTTCAAGACATGTAAGCTTGTCCAATTGTTATTACATATAATTCTAGATGTAGGATTGCTAAATTCATTGAACCAACATCACTTAATTATTTTCATAAGTATCAATCTAATAAATTTTCGGAAAGAGAATTCCAACTGGTATAGACAAAAGTGGTAAATGATGAGGTTCAATTAAAACTGTTCAAATAGGAAGCTTGGTGGTAATTTTCCTCTACTGTTAGGAAATATGCAGAAGGAAGTAATAACTCTATCACTCGAAAAAAAATCACTTTTCTAATCAACTTTTAATCTTGTTTACAATGAAGTTTATCAAAAGCATCTGGACACTAAACTAGCTACCAGTGTGATGATTAGAGAGAGCTGTTGCTCTTTTTTGTAGGATTTTTTTAGCAACAGATGGTTCAGAACACCCATTATGATCACATGCAATTGAACTAGCTCAGAAATTTGAAGGTAACATTAAGGCTATCTATGTCGTAGATGGACAGACATCAAAGGCAGATGTACTGCATCATGCAGACAAATTTGAGGTTGAAAAGAGTCGCATGGAAAAAATTCATCCTGTGGAAGAGTTGCTTCATCAAGCAGATGTACCCTATGAAGTGGAAGTGCTTCATGGTGAAGCGGGTCCGACTATTGTCAAATATGCAAATGATGGTGATTATGACTGTGTTGTAATTGGGAGTAGGGGATTGAATAATTTACAGACGTTTATTTTGGGAAGTGTTAGTCATAAGGTGGCTAAGCGTGTGGATTGTCCAGTGTTGATAATAAAGTAGGTAAGCCCGAGTCGGTTGATCCGGGTTTTAGTTTTGTCTTGTGGGTTTGGGAGCAGAGTTGGATTAAGGAGGTAGGGTGATTTCAGCCAAAAATGTATCAATGTTGGCATACTTTTATCACCTAAATGTTATAATTGTTTGTAATATTCTGATCTATATTCGATTGGTAAATATTCAGCAATCGGACCATTTTGCGGAATAAAATATGTTAAATTCAATCAGAGTAGTTAACACGACAGGGGGGATGTTAAACGTGAAGAAACTAAGTCTTTTGCTCCTTATTTTTTTAGTGCCTACCAGTTTCATTGGTTGCCAAAGTAATAACCTTAATCTAACCAACGACATATCCAGTATAGAAGTATATGAGTGGGATAGTGATAAATTAGTTACAACTATTGACGATAATGAATTTATAGAGGAACTTGTAAAGAAATTAAACAGTGCCAGCACAGTTACAACAGCAGCAAATATGGATTATGTATTCCCTGATTACGAGTTAGTCTTTAAAAGTGTTGAGGATGAGGATATATTCAGTATTAGTTATTACAATAAAATAATGGATTTTGGAGTAAAAGGACGTTATTTGGATGCAGATGAAGGTGTAATGTATAAAGTTGAGCTTCAATTACCGACTGATTAAAAATCTATATTCAATTAACGGGCGCTATCCTTGAATAAAGGTAAACGCTCTTTTTTCTGTTTAGGGCCATTTTGCGGAATAAGCAGGAGTCTTCTGAGGGTTGTCGAAGTAGTATTTATAGCTGTTCTTTTTTGCGTCAAACAGTTTATTTTATTTTCTTAGGAAGGTAATAAGGAAGGTTCATCTTGAAATTGTAATTTATGCCAGTACAACACGCCGCAAATGATTTTTGATTAAAGGGATTAAATTGGAGGGTATAAAAATGGATGTAAGGACACTTTTGTTACAACAATGGGCAAGTTGCTTAGATGAAGAAGACTGGTTTCCACCACTTGAAAAAGTACTAGAGAATATTACTTTGGAACAGGCAATTTGGAAACCAGTTGAAGAGGCACATTCCATTTGGGAATTAGTTTGTCATTTACTTTTCTTTGAAAAGAGAATTCTGTTACGCTTTCTTGGTGAAACGGCAAATGAACCAGTGGCAGAAAATAATGACGCTACATATCGATTACCAACTGAGACCTTTCAAAATTGGAAGGAAACAAAACAAGAATACTTTTCTGTTCATCGTGAACTTGAAAAAATACTAGCAAAATCAGATATAGAAGATTTGTATAGACCGATTCCTGATGACAATCCATTAGTGCCAGAACTGAAGAGTTTAGCAATGCACGACGCATATCATATTGGGCAAATTGTATTCCTAAGTAAACTGCAAGGAGCTTGGCCAGGGAAACGCAGCTTCTAAAAAAGCCTCTTTAGCTTTACGTTATTCATTTAAAGGGCGCTTATCTCTAAGAGCATTGTACCGTGTTGCGGACTATATTTTTCGAATAAACATAATCAAAAAGGAAATGGGGGATTTTAGATAATGACCGAGATTAAAGAAATAGGATCCTTATGTTCTTTGGATGACAAAGGCTATATAATAAACGAGTCTGATTATGAAAAAATTAATCATAAATTTCTACAAGCAATCCAGCGAATAAAAAAGCGTTGCCTTTATGTTTTACCAAGGGAAACTCATAGTATTTATATAAGAGGATCTTTGCCAAGAGGATCAGAGATTGAAGGTGTATCTGATGTTGATGTAATAATAGTAACCTATTCGGATCCTCAGAATATTGACCTTAATTGGGTGGAAGAGGCTGAGCAACTCATTGATCAAGAGTTCCCTTTTATAAATGGAGTAGAATTAGGATTCTACCCTTTGAGTGAGGTAAAGGAAACCAAATATTGTTCCATGATTCCGTTTATTTTAAAGACCTATGGTATTTGCGTTTATGGTGATAGTCTAATAAGTGAACTTCCTGATTATAAACCCGACAGCTCCTTGGCAAACGAACATCTCATTCATTTATCATCTTTGATTGATAAAGCCAGGAATGATTTAACGGGAAATGACGACATTGAAGACATTAAGGATTGTTGTGCATGGATTATGAGAATTATCGTGAGGGCTGGGCTCGCGCTTGTAATTGTTCAAGAACAGTCGTACACAAGAGATCTATTTCCAGCTTTTAAACTATTTTCAAGACATTATCCTGAAAAAAAGCAAGAGATGAGAACAGCACTTTGGTACGCGATCAATCCCTTATCAAATTCGGAAGAAATACTGAAATACCTAGATAGCTTTGGAGATTGGATGGAGTCAGAAACGGAGAACTGGCTCAAGGTCTATAATCCAACAAAAGAAATACATCTTCCACTTTGATAGGGTGCCCACTATTCATTAAACGGGCGCGATGTAAAATAGATTGTTTTTCTTTTGTTGAAAGGCACAGACTATGGAATGATGAGACAAAACAGCAAAGGGAGAAAAAACAAATGACTTTATTGTTGAAAAATACGGAAATAAAAGGTCTACTTTCCCCACACGAACTAATTACTGAATTAAAAGATGGATTTGAAAAGTATTCCATAATGAGAAGCATTGATGGACAACGTGCAAATTCACCACTTCCGAATGATTTTTCAAGTTCTATGATTCTTTTTCCTGGATTGTTAAAAGATATACCCGCATATACCGTGAAAGTACATGCCAAGTTTCAAAATCAATCACCATCTATTAAAGGAGTAATCCATCTATATGATGTAAATAATGGTGACTTGCTTTCAATCATGGATTCACCTTATTTAACAGCTGTTCGAACCGGTTTATCTGGAGCACTTGGTACACATATACTTTCACGTTCGAACGCTAATAAAGTTACAATTATTGGTTGTGGAGTTCAAGGAGAGTTGCAACTAAGATCATTAACATATTTTCGTAACATCTCAGAGGTGTATGCTTTTGATTCAATCCCAGAAAAAGCCCATTTATTCGCCAATAAAATGGGTAAGGAATTAAATGTAGCGGTATTCGCTTCTGAAAGTTTAGAGGAAGCTACTAAACAAGCAGAGATTATTATTTCTGCAACTTGGTCTAAAGAACCCTTTCTATTTCCGGAAATGATACAGCCAGGTACACATTTAACCACGCTAGGAGCTGATCAACCTGGAAAGTGTGAAATCAGTGCTGACCTTATCCGACAATCTGTTATTATTTGTGATGATGTTTATCTTTCAGAAAAAATGGGTGCTATTGGTGGTGCTGGCTTGACAGTAAAAGATGTAAACGCATCTGAACTAGGAGAGGTTCTTGCTGGTCATCGAACTGGACGCACCAGTTCGGAAGAAATAACGGTTTTTGGTTCTGTTGGTTTAGCTTTTCAAGATCTCATTGCCGCATGGAATGTGTATCGAAGGGCAATTGAAAAGGGAATCGGAGACAGTATAAATTTTAAAATGTAAGAAGGTACGGATTTATCTTTGGTTGAGTTTTTAAAGTACACAACCTACTTCAAACGGAAGTATTAAAAGGTCAATCAGGAATTTTTATTCAGGTTGACCTTATATATTGAACCCATCAATATCACTAGGGGTGTTTAAGAATTTCTCCCTTAAAATAATCTGCGAATGAGGCAGCTATTGGCTCAATGAGTTTTAAATTCCATTCTGAACGCCTGTTGTCATGTATGTCAAGCCAGAATTTACTCTTTTGTGGCCAATAGGTGACTTCCATAATTCCCCTTTGGTTTCTTTTTTTGAAATGCCAATGATAGGACCCTTTTTTTGTACTTAAAGTGGTTTTTTGCGTGATTAATAAACCATATTCCTTTGCTAGTTTTTCAACATCCTCGCAAATTAGTTCTTCATCAAATGGTTTTACCTCATACAATCTTGATCTTACAACTTCATAAGTTAACAAATGAATCACTCCCTAATTAATATAGTTCATATATAACCTTTTTGATTTCTCAACCAGCTGTTCAATCATTTTTTTTGGTTCCTTTACCGTGGCATTTTCCCCGAGTTCCCATACCATTTCTGTGTAAAAAGGTAGTTTTTCTTTTTCAAACTCTGTAGCTATAATACCCGTTCCGTCTTCGTATTTAGTTAATGATTCTCGAAGCCACAAATTCCCTTCACATTTTCTTACACCTTCTTCAGTTAACGTTAATTTTAATGGATATGTTGGAACATTGCTTTGTTTCGGATAAAGCCATTCGTCCATGCTGATGTTAAGATTGTCTTTGGGCATGGACCCCGGTTGTCTTTCCGCTCTAGTTATCCTATCCAGCCTGAATAAGCGATAATCACGCCTTAAACAACAGAAAGCTGGACAAAACCAATAACCTTTATAGGAATAGATTCCAAGTGGGTAGATGTTTCTTTTCGTTGAACCGTGCAATGAATGGTAACGTATAATTACCTTATCCTGATTAATGGCAGAGTCTAGTAATACTCTGAGATAGTTTGAATTTTGTTCTATCGTTGGATGCCAATAAACAACCTTGTCTTTCATGAGATCAATTTTTGTTCTTACATCCTCAGGTAATATTGTGTAAAACTTATTTAAAGCAGTTGAGTTAGATTGTTCAAATGGTGTAGCCCCAAAATATTTTAATGATTCGCAGGCGAAGTAAATAGCCATTGCTTCATTTTCTGAAAGCATAACGGGGGGTAAAAGACGGTTATTTAATACACGATAGCCGCCTTTGCGCCCCAACTCAGAGTAAACTGGAAAGTTCAATTCGCTTAGATCTTGCAGGTCTCTGGCTATGGTTCGTTCCGAAACCTCATGTTCCAGTGCCAATTCTTTTATAGTGACTTGTGTTCTATTATTTAGGGTTAACATAAGGTCAATTAATCGTTTCGCTTTGGACATTTTTGATCTCCCTTAAAAAAATATCATAAAAGGATGACATTAGTTGTCATCTTTTTTTGGTATATTGATATTGTAATACAATTTGTTAGAAAATTTAAGGAGGAACTTACATGAAAAGTTTAGAATTTCAATCAGAAAATGGTCAGAAAATCGGAGGTTCATTAACTGTGAGCGATGAGGAATTGACTGCCCGGTTACTATCGGAATATCTTGTTAAAAAAGGTGTCGTTTATGAAAACGCAGGTTCATTTGAAACCAACAATTCATTTGTTATGACTCTGAAAAAAGTTGAGGATGAAGTACCTTATCAAGAAGTAGAAGTTAACAAAACTGGTAAGGCTCTCATAGAGTACAGAGTTTGGAATGATGACATTTCACAAAGGAGGATAGTGACAAAATTAGAATGTGAAAGTCTGGGGGAAACATTGCCAAAAGTGCTTTTGTCCAAGCCTCTTTCTGACAAGAAATCTTATAAGCATATGAGTCTGGAATATGACGAAGATCGAGACGTCTTTGTCATTTATATGGGCGAATAACTTATTTAAATCTTATGGGGCAGGGAATTAGCTAAACCAAATTTTGTTTGGTTTAGCTAATTCCGCATAAACGGTTTTCGCCGTTTAATATAGAGGTAACCTTTCGCGTTACCAAGGCAGACTTGAGAAAACCGCACCTTTCAACGGAAGAATGTGGCTTTTGACATTCTATATTAAACGACTTTATTTTCATTGAACATCAGGCTCAAGGGATAAGATATTATACATATTAATATTGCTGACTCTTAGAAATGATGTAAAGTTCCGTGGTAACAGTTTATAAAAAGTTGCACGGTTCTACCCCTTTGGATATAAAATGTCCAAAGGGGTGATTTTATGCTTAGAATAACATAACGATATTCCATTGACGGGCGCTGATTGTAGAATATCACTGTTAAACATACATAACGGAAACAAATTCCATGTAGAGGTGGAGCTGTATGCCTAAAATTGACAATATGCTAGCAATTCTATGGATGCTTCGTTCAGGTGAAAAAATCACTGCAAAACAAATTTCAGAAAAGTTAGAGATGAATATAAGAACTGTGTATCGTTATATTGATACACTTTCAACAAGTGGTGTACCTATAATTTCAGACACGGGACATTACGGTGGATACACTTTATTGAATAATTTTATTGAAGCTCCTCTTTTTTTCGATTTTGAGGAACAAACCTCACTATTTCACGCTGCTGTTTTTGCAGAAGAAGCCGGATATTATGGAGGTGAAGCGCTACATAGAGCTATTTCAAAGCTAAGCAACTATTCAAATCAAGAACAGGAAACAAAGATAAACCAACATTTAACCAGTCTTGAAGTAATAAATCGATTAAGTTCCTACTCTGTAGAACCTTTCTTAAAGGAGTTGGAGGAGGCCGTAGCTGATGGATGCTCTGTAAAAATGCTATACCATAAAAGTGGCGAAGAGCAATCAAAGTGTAGATTGGTTGATCCTTACAGAATTATCTATTGGAATAATAAGTGGTATGTGGTTGGATTTTGTCATCTTAGGAAGGATATTCGTAGTTTTAGAGTAGATCGAATGGAAAATCTAATGCTAACCGAAAATAAGTTTAACCGACCGGAAAATTTTTCAGCACGTGACTTTTTTATGAAAAACCTTCTCCCAACTATAGAAGATAAGGAGGGGATTATTTCTTTAGTTATTACTGGAAATACAAGAACGTTGGATAATCTTTGTCAACATTGGTTTTAGGACATTATTTACAAAAACGGACTTCAAATCAAGCAGTATTTCATCTTGAAAAAAATATGATGTATACATATGTACCTTATTTACTTTTGCCTTATGGTAAATCAATTCAAATTGTTGAGCCAATAAGTCTTAAGAAAAGACTTATTGAAGTTCTGTCAGATTTAATAAAATTTTATCAAAAATGATAACTTCCCTGACGTTAGCTGTCAGGGAAGTTATTTTATAATAGGCTATATCAATTGTAATGGGAGTGTTATTGAATGCAAGCAAAAAAAGTTTATCTTTATGTATTTGATTCAATGTCAGATTGGGAATACGGATATTTAATTGCTGAACTAAACTCAGGAAGATATTTCAAAAGGGATTTAGCACCTTTCAAAGTAATTACAGTAGGCGCTAATAAAGAAATCATTACTACGATGGGAGGACTGAACATAAAACCAGATATTTCCCTAAATGAGTGTACGCTTGAAAGTAAAGATCTTTTAGTTTTACCTGAAGGGAAAACTTGGGGAGAAGATATCCATCAACCTATCTTGAAAAAAGTAGGCAATGCTTTAAAGCTTGGGACTATTGTTGCTGCAATTTGTGGTGCAACTGAGGGACTAGCGAATTTTGGGTACCTAGATTCAAGAAAGCATACAAGCAATGATTTAGAGTATCTTAAAATGGTTTGTCTAATTATAAAGGAGAAAAATTTTATGAAATGAGACCTGCAGTATCTGGTGAGAATTTGGTTACTGCATCAGGAGTAGCCCCTCTGGAATTTACGATGGAAGTACTGGAAAAATTAGATGTATTCGCACCAGATACATTGCATTCATGGTATAACCTAAATAGAACGCATAAACCTGAATACTTCTTTCAGTTAATGAATTCAATAAACGGATGAGCTAAAAATTAACTTAGCAGATTATATTAGTTTAAAAAATTACCATGCTTTAGACGATGTCAAAGCATGGTTTTTGTACATTAGTTAAAAGTGTCTGGGAAGTAAAAACTTAGAAAGCACAGCATCCAGACTTTTAATTTTATTGAACAACGTTAGGCTTTTTTCTTTGATAATAATGATGGAACGATCTTCAGGAATTGGGCAAATAAAGTCAGGAATCCATAATCTCTTTCTGACAATGAAAGCACTTCTGTAGAAAACGCTGCTATATAGAAACAGATTATTTATGGAGTGAACAAATATAATCAATTTCTTTTTTTTCAAAACAATTTGGGAGGATTATGATAAAGAATGTCGAATACTTGTTCTATACTATTAATTGAAATGGAGAGGTAAAAATGAAAAACACTGCTTTATTGGTTATTGATGCACAAAACGAGATGTTTGACGAAGCTAACCCGGTATACAAGTGGAAAGAGCTACTGGAAAATCTTCAAAATTTAATTGAAAAGGCTCGTTCAGCTGATGTTTCAGTTGTTTTTGTCCAACATAATGATGGTGGACTTGTAAAGGGCACTAACTTCTGGGAAATCCATCCGTCTATTAGTCCGAAAGAAGGAGAAACCGTTATTCAAAAATGGACACCGGATTCATTTCATGAAACGAATCTTCATGACGAATTAAATATAAAGGAAATCCAAAATCTTGTTATTACCGGCAATCAAACCGAGTGTTGTGTAGATACTACGTGCCGCCGCGCGTTTAGTCTCGGCTACAAAGTTACACTTATCAAGGATGCCCACGGGACATGGGATTCCGATTCCCTAAGTGCGAAACAAATCATTGATCATCACAATAAAGTGTTGGGTAATAACTTTGCTGAGCTTAAAGAGACTAGAGAGATTCAGTTTTCTAATTAGAAGCTTTAAATAAATAATCGGGGGCTGAACGGAATAATAATCTGCGCCCGTCTTACATATTAGGGTCAGTTTGTTAATAATTTATATCGAGTGCGTTGAACGCTCCATAAGGAAATAAATGCATATGTGACAAATTTATTTGTAGGATGATAATTGGATGATTGGAATTAGCATTGCAACGAAGTGGGAATACGAAGCAACATTGGGCTACTTTAGTGTAAAGGATAACGAACGTTTCGATTATCCATATGGTGAGTATTTCATAAGAACAATTAATGATACTGAACTTGTTTTTTATAGTACCGGTGTAAGAAAAGTAAATGGTGTTGGTGGTAATCAGTATATGATTTCTAAATTTAATCTAACTAAAGTAATCGTTGCAGGAACATGTGCAGGAATAGATGATAAGTTTAGTAATTTAGATATTTTTGTACCCGATAAAGCCGTTCAATATGATTGCACAGTAAAAGAAGTTGAGCCTCTTATTAAACAATCCTTTATAGTCGATATTAATCTAGCAAAATACGGAAATGACTTTTATACTGGAACAATTGGTACCGCTGATAAAGCAGTAGTCATTTGGAAGGACTTTTTAGAACTTAAAGAAAACGAAATAACAATAGCCGATACAGAAGCGGGCGCAATTGCTTATATCTGCAAGAAAAATGATGTTGAATGCATCATCATTAAAGGGATATCTGATTTTCCAACGGAAGAAAGAAACGCTGGTAAATTACTCGAATCGAACCTGGAACAAATTAATGTTTATTTAGAAAACACCCCAAAAGTTATGAAAAAAATATTTGGCGAGTATTTAAATAGATTTATTTAAAAAGTAAAGGTTAATAGAAAGGTTATGATTTTTGTTGATATGAAATACCTCAATAAACGCCACTCCTAAAACCAATACTTTTACCATAAAGAGAGAGTGTGAAATGATTTGAGAATTAGTGTAGTAATGATATTCTGTACATTGTTTTTATTAGTAGCTTGTACAGATAAGGAGAATATAGATAGTGAAGTAGAAAACGATACTGAGAGAAAAATAATAGAAAAAGTAGAATATGAAGAGTACAATGGTGCTCCTCTTAAAATAGGAATTATAGGTGAAAAGCCAGATAAAAAATTTGTAAATGTGATGTTTTACTCGGAAAAACCAAGTGCATTAAAGGAAAATGGTAAGTATGATGCATTTTTTATTACAGAAAAATATTTCAAAGAATTATCGACTGATGGGTGGACATCTGTTTTTATGAATAGTGAAATCCCTGTATTTTTTATTAACCTTAATAAACAAAGTTTTATATTTAGAGTAGACAATATGGATTATGATGAAAACAGCCCAAATGCAACAGAACATACAAGAGGATTTGTTAGGACTGAAAAAAATGATATGGATAGTATAAAGGGGTGGGGTTATGGTGACCCAACAAAGTCAACGGATCCCAAAGATACCCCTGAATGGATTTATCATCATATATTTAAAGACATTCAAAAATATAATAAAGATAGAAACATCTAGTCATTTGAGAAAATTTGTGAACGTGCCCCCCGGTTAAGACGTAATTTGGGTGCAAACGACCGAAAGGAATGGGTAATGATGTTTATGACACAAAAAGAAATGCTCAACACTGTGCAATCCCAACTTGCAATTGACTTGAATTGCACGATTGATGATCTGAATGGCGAAAAGGATAGCATTATTTTTGTTGAAGCTAAAGAAAATCCCGGATGCAGGCCATTTTGGCGGAATTCACGTCACTTTGAAATTGTATCTATGGGGAAATCAATAGTGGTATCTGCAACGCCAGAACGGTTGTTAATTGCCAAGACTTGGATGAAAGGTAAGGACAGGGATACAATATTTTCTTTGCCATTTATCAGAGGTCTTTATTTGCATTTTCTGCCTGACATGAAAAAAATACGACCCATTTCACCACCTGGAAATTTTACAATTGAACTGATAGGACGAAGTGGTGAAGTGATCAGTTTGGCCAATTTACCTGAAGTTACAAAATTCAAAAATGCTATCATCAGTGATGGGAACCATCCTTGGCAGACTGACCTAGCTGTGCTTGTAAAGAAAGACGGTGAGATTGTTGGTGCGGCAGGAGCAGGTAAAACCTGTGCAAGATTATGGCAAATTGGCATAGATGTATTACCGGAATATCGTAACTTGGGATTGGCAAGTTATCTTGTGAACAAGCTAACCTTCGAAATATTGGAACGTGGAGATGTGCCAAGTTATGACGTAATTGCCAGTAACCTTGCCTCTCAAAGAGTAGCTCAACGATCTGGATATTTTCCCGCATGGGTGTCTGATTGGAAATGCAACTTTGAAGGATTAGAAGCTTTACCGTTAGAATGATTTTTTCTGCTCTACTATCTCTTTAACTCAAGAATAGAAAGATTTGCTGTAGAAGGAACCATATTGAAAGATTGTGTTAGCGACGAGAAAACAGAATGCGCAACGCAGAAAATTAATCTTACTTAGTAACGGAGGTACTTATGAAAATTCACTATTATTTAGGTTGGTTTACTAATTTTTTACCAGAGAATCTGGTCAGGATGTTACAGGATGATATAACTGATAGAAAATCACTTGTTATGATTAGCGCGAATCCATTTTCTTATGAAGAAGATGGGACCACTGAACGCTCTTGGCTTGACCAGGCAGGCATTAACTTTGATGAATATCATGTAATCAATTATTCCATGCAAAAGGAAGATGCCTATACGTTAATTCAACATGCTTCAGTCATTTTCTTGCTGGGTGGACATACGCTTAAACAAAATGACCTTTTGATGGAATATGAATTGTCTGATTTGATTAAAAGAAGTAGAGCTGTTGTAATGGGGGCAAGCGCTGGTGCGATTAATATGTCCGCTAAGTGGTTATGCTCAAAAAACTTTGGAGATGAAGTTGAAGGAAGCTCTGTTTACGAAGGAATCGGCCTTGACGAGTTTTCCGTATTAGCTCATTTTGATCTTGAAAATAACATGGAGCTTGTTCATAGAGAACTGTCTCCCTTATCGGAAGAAATGAATATTTATGCGTCGAACAAAGACTGCGCTGTACGTAAAAAGGGAAACAAAATCGACATTATTGGCAATGTATATTTAATCTCTCATTCAAAGATTCATAAATTGGATGAGACGCTTTAGTTGTGGTGGAGGAAGCGAGAGAACCAATCAATAGCTTCAGGGAACAAAGAGATGGCAAAATTTCTTAGTAATGATAGCAGACATAAGTATACATTAAATTAATGATAGCTTTGAACGGAGAGAGAATAATTGAGATCTGAACTAACAAAAAATTTGAATGTAAACGATTTTCATGATTATTATTGGTTAAAAGAGGAATTGCAAACTTTTTGCAGGGAAAATGGAATAAGTGCTTCTGGATCTAAAATAGAAATTACGGATAGGATAGCAGTGTTTCTTGAAACAGGAAAGATACAAAATTCAATGAGAAAAAGAAGTTCTTCCTCGAAAAAAGTAAAATTGATGGACTTAAGCTTGGATACGTTTATTACAGAAAACCATCGTTGTAGTCAGGTAGTTAGGGCTTTCTTTGAATCGGTGATTCCAAAATTTCACTTCTCAACCTATATCCAAAATTACTTTAAAGAAAACGTAGGAAAAACATATCGGGACGTTGTTGATGCGTGGTATGAGGAAGAAGAAAGAAAAAAAGACCCTTCCTATAAAAAACAAATAGGTTCCCAATTTGAATACAATCAATTTACTAGAGATTATTTTGCAGATCCCAAAAACAAAGGTAAAAAAAGAGAAGATCTAATTAAAGCTTGGAAAGAAATTAAAGCCCTGCCTGGTAACAATAAATATAAAGGATAAATATTTTACACTTGCCTTAAAACACTACTGGAAAAGGAATTCTATGTTGCGATCATAAAACTATTTTGGATTTATAAACCACCAAAGTTCTATTGCTGATATACCTAAAGCAATAATTGTAACTATAGAATACAAGATTGCATCTTTTCTTTTCTTTAAAACTAAACTTTCAACAAATCGAATCGCATAACTTAATCCTAAGGAAAAGGTCATAGCAAATAATAAAAATCCTGGAAAATTATCTGAGTAATTTTTACTTTCTAAAGCATGTTTGGAAATAAGTAATACTTGAACAGCAAAATAGATCGTCGATAGCGTAAAAAGAACATCCAAAGCTAAAAAATACTTATTCCTTTCTTTGGCTTTTTTTGAATCTTACTAATTAAATTCACTTTATTTTCCCCCTGTATTTCAGATAAGCGACCGATTGCGATATTAATATAATGGTTCATCTTTATCGCTCAATTTAATACGAAAAAGAAGAAAAGGAACGAATATAAGACTAAGATAACCTAATCTAAATAGTCTTTGGGTTTCTGCAGAAATGTATTGTCTATGTCCGCAATTAGGACAGTCTTTTTCATTCTTTGAAAACCCAAGAGTCATTATATCTTTAACTTTTCAATTGTAATTACAGTTAGTACAACGTGGCATAAAATCCTCTCCTATGTCCTTTAACAATACAGCCCAATTAGCGCAAACTTTTATTCTGGATTCGCACCTGATAATAGAAAAAATCTCAACTTTTCCTATTACTCTATGTATTGTATACCTACATCGACAAGTTTTTCGAATAGTTCATCATTCATATAGACTAATGCAGACGTTGAGAAACCAAAATCATCTGCTCGTTCATAAACTAACCACTCTTTACCTAATACATCTGTAAATCTATCTGATCCAATATCGTTATAAGTATCTTTCGAGTACTTATACGATAAACTTGGTTTTTCCATATCTTCATAAGGCTCAATATACATTTCTGTTTTAATTGATGTTAACTCATTATTAGTATCTGCTTTAAATGCCAAATCAGTGATCAGTATTGTATAAATAACATTATCATTCATTTTACTTATCTCAGATTCAAAGATCAGAGTTAGTTCTCCATTTGAGAATCTATAATCTCTAAGTAAATCCATGTCATCATCATATGTTTCTAATAAGTGGTCTCCTACCTCACTACTTTGACTAAATATTCCATTTAAATTTGGTATAATAGGAATAAACAAAGCGATTACAGCAGTTATTAATAATAAGTTACGAAATGTTCTTTTTTCTTTGTTCCTCCAATTTTTAACAATAATTATAATAATAATAATCTCAAATAATACTAATACTTCAACCACCAGAATTCCTCCTAAAGATAGATACTGTTATTATGAACCCGTATTAGCGTCACTCCTTATTAGTGAATTGCGACCTATTCTGGAAGCTTATGCTGTTAGAATTCATCTGTATCTGAACGATTGACGGCATTTAGGAAAAAATGTGGCGCACGAGCAGTCTCAAGTTTTTCAAAATCAGACCGCGGCATATATTTCTGTAATATGGGCAAGCACTCGTCTAAATCATTTTGTCTGTTGCCTATCACAGGATCTGATAACAAGCAAAACCCGAAATCAGAATATAGTTTAATTGCTCGGTAACTTGATGGTTGGGTATGAAGAAATATCGGATATTCGTCTTCAGATATGCTCTTCATAACTATTGAAAGTAACGCTCTACCTATACCTTTTCCCTCATACTCTTTTAAAACTTTAAACCAATGTAAAGTCCATATTGCGTTGTACGCTTTCCATAGAAAACAAGTCCCGATTGGCTTATCGTACTGATCACAGACAAATATACAACTTTGGTAAAACAAATCTCCTTTTGGCAAGTACACATCATTAAAGTATTCTGTCATAAAGTCATAATATTCCGCTGCTAATTCAGTAGTATCAAAGTGCATTGCCTTTCCATGTATATAACTCATTTTTCTTGCAATTACGCACATAAAAGCCTTTCGATAATTCATTTGTTGCATCGTTTTCTAATTTACGACACATCATAAATAAATTCTTATCTGGTATTTGTTCTTCCATCTTATAGTCAGTCCTTTTTATACAACTGTATTCCGCAAAATGACTCGCTTCAGAAGGGTGCGCTTATTCGATAGCGCGCCAAATTCAATTTTTGTTGAGATTCTTCCTCCATTATGGCCCGATTACAAAACTGCATAATTCATCTTGTCAATGTAATTGTATCAAACATTTTAATGAATTCCGGACTTTATTATAAATATCAAACTTTTATTTTGAGACTACATGCCCGACCAGCGGTAGCCTTCACTTATCATACTACGTAACACAATGAATACAGTTGTATAAATAAAAAAATATCACTCATTTGACAAAATACCTATAGGGGTATAATATATAACTCATAGTTCATATAGTTAGAAAGAAGAGGTGGTATATGTTTATACTAGAATGAAATGAATTAGACGTGTACACGTATTAAAAATGGTACCAGCGATGATTTACAAATATAAAGAATTTATTAAATGGAGCGATTAATATGAAATACGATGCCCAAACGAAAAATAGATTGAAGCGTGTTGAAGGACAAATTAGAGGATTACTAAAAATGATGGAGGAAGAAAAAGATTGTCGCGATGTTGTGACACAAATGTCAGCTGTCAGAACTGCAATCGATCGTACTGCAGCGTTGATTGTTAGTAAGAATCTAGAAGAATGCATTCGTGAGGAAAAGGAAAATGGTAGATCATCAGAGGAACTAATTCAAGAAGCAGTAAACTTACTTGTTAGAAGCAGATAAGAGACCTTGGCTTATTAGCGATTTCCTATAAAAAGCGGGTTAAACAGTTAACCCATTTTTAAACGATAAAATAATACCCCAACCCGTATAAATATGGTTTGGAATAATTTTTTACCAATTTTAATACCCCTACCAGTATTGGTATATACGATGGTGAGATTTGGAGGAAGTAGTAATGAAGGAAATAACAGCAAAAGCACTCGAAATGAAATGTAAAGATGGAGAAGCGTTGAGCATTATCGATGTTCGAGAAGACGAGGAGGTAGCACAAGGGAAAATACCTGGTGCTCTTCATATTCCGCTAGGTCAATTACCTGATCGTCTTGATGAACTAGACAAAAGCCAGCAACATTATCTCGTTTGTCGTTCTGGCGGTCGAAGTGGAAATGCTTGTGTATTCCTAAGTGGTCATGACTATGACGTTACCAACATGGTTGGCGGCATGTTGGATTGGGAAGGCGAAGTAGAGAAATAAAGGAGGAACCTAAATGAGCATTACAGCAAACGAAACGCTTGATGCAAAGGGATTAGCCTGCCCAATGCCGATTGTAAAAACCAAAAAAGCAATCGCAAATCTGCAACCAGGTCAGGTAATAGAAGTTCAAGCAACCGATAAGGGATCAACTACAGACATTCAGGCATGGGCACACAATACTGGACATCAGTATCTTGGGACTTTGGAAGCAGAAGATGTCTTGAAGCATTATTTGAGAAAAGCATCCTATGAGGAAACAAAGGATGAGACGAAGCATGAGGATGTCATTCATTTAGAAGAATTACAAAGAAAAATAAAAGAGGAAGAACCTATAACCATACTTGACGTTCGGGAACCTGCTGAATTCGCATTTGGCCACATAGCTGGAGCTGTAAATATACCCCTTGGGGATCTAGATGCAAGGTTTTCCGAAATCGATAAAGATAAAGAAATTCTTGTCATTTGCCGTACTGGCAATCGCAGTGATTTGGCTGCGCAAAGGTTAACGGAAAAAGGTTATAAAAATGTAAAAAATGTTATACCTGGTATGACGAAATGGCAAGGTTCAACGGAAAAAAACAAGTAAAATACGTTATGAAAAATTAGGAGGAAATGAAAAATGGCAAACACAAAAGTAGCAATTATTGCGGCGAACGGAACTTTATTTGATGCGTATAAGGTATTTAATGTAGCAACTGCAGCAGCGGCGTCTGATGCGGAGGTAGGAATTTTCTTTACATTTGAAGGGTTGAATTTGATCCATAAAGAAGCACACAAAAATCTAGCCTTACCAGAAGGAAAAGAACATTTTGCAGAAGGTTTTAAACAAGCAAATGTCCCATCTATTGAAGAATTAGTCGGGATTGCACAAGAACTAGGAATTAAGTTGATTGGCTGTCAAATGACAATGGACGTTATGAGCTTGGAAAAGGATACCTTTGTCGATGGTATCGAAGTCGGTGGTGCAGCAACATTTATTGACTATGCCAAAGATGCCACTATCACATTATCATTTTAAGTTGGAGGGTAAATGATGTCTAAAGCAATTACAACGAAGGATTTGGCAAAAAAAATCATTAACCAAGAAGAAATTTTAATTTTAGACGTACGTAATAATGACGAATTTGATAATTGGAAAATTGAAGGCGGGAAGGTTGAAATCATTAACGAGCCCTATTTTAACCTGCTGGATGGCATTGATCCAGTTGCTGACGAGTTAAAGAAAGACCAGGAAATTATTGTGGTTTGTGCGAAAGGCGGTTCATCCGATATGATTGCTGATTTCCTTGAGGAAGCAGGTTTTACCACTGTTTATAATTTGGAAGGTGGCATGAAAGCATGGAGTGAACACCTGGAGCCAGTTAAAATTGGTGATTTACGTGATGGGGGAAGTATTTATCAATTTGTCCGTCTTGGTAAAGGCTGTCTATCCTATTTTATTATGTCAAATGGGGAAGCGGCGATTGTGGATGCAAACCGTATGACGGATGTTTATGAAAGGTTGGCTGAGGAGCAAGGGGTGCAGATTAAGCACGCAATTGACACGCATTTACACGCGGATCACATTTCCGGTGGACGAAAATTGGCTGAAAAAAAAGAGGGAAGAACGTATCACTTACCAGAAAAAGATGCAACAGAAGTGACGTTTGATTATACACCGCTAGAAGAAGGTAGGGATATTATCGTGGGAAATACCTCCGTGCAGGTACAGCCCGTATATTCTCCAGGTCATACGATTGGAAGCACGTCATTTATTGTTGATGACACCTATCTATTAACAGGTGATATTCTTTTTGTGAAATCAATTGGACGCCCAGACTTAGCTGGAAAAGCGGAAGACTGGGTGGGAGACCTTCGTCACACGCTTTACTCACGATATAAGGAATTGTCCGAGGATTTAATTGTACTGCCTGCACATTATTCCTTTGCAGAGGAACTAGGCGAGGGTGGTAAAATATCGGCGCGATTAGGTGATCTTTACGAACGCAATGCTGGTTTACAAGTAACGAATGAAAGCAAATTTAAAAAAATGGTAACGGAAAACCTTCCGCCACAACCTAATGCGTATGAAGACATTCGTCAAACAAATATGGGTAAAATCATGCCTGATGTAGACGAACAAAAAGAAATGGAAATAGGGCCGAATCGCTGTGCGGTCGAGGGATAAAGAAAGGATGAATAAAATGGAAACGAAAAAAGTTTTGGATGCAAAAGGGTTGGCATGCCCAATGCCGATTGTTAAAACAAAGAAAGCGATGGATGAAATAAATTCTGGGGAAGTTTTAGAAGTCCATGCAACAGACAAAGGTGCCAAAAGTGATCTAACTGCATGGGCAAAATCTGGTGGCCATGAAATTTTAAAAAATGTGGACGAAGATGGAGTTCTGAAGTTTTGGATCAAAAAGGCATAAAGGTGACCCATTTGCTTTGGGTCCCCTCTTATCAAGGGGATAACGTATATGGAAATTAGTCTAATAGCTATTGTTACTATTTTTATCATTGGTTTTGTTGGTTCATTTATTTCTGGAATGGTAGGAATAGGTGGGGCAATAATCAATTATCCAATGTTACTCTATATCCCTGCTGCCTTAGGAATCGCCAGCTTCAGTGCATATGAAGTTTCCGGTATTACAGCAATACAGGTATTTTTTGCGACAATCGGTGGTGTATGGGCGTATCGCAAAGGTGGTTTTTTAAACAAAACAATTATTGGCTACATGGGCATTAGTATACTAATTGGTAGTTTTGCGGGTGGCTTTTTTTCAGGAAATATGACTGAAGAAGGCGTTAACATTGTTTATGGCGTTCTAGCTTTACTTGCCGTAATCATGATGTTTATGCCTAAAAAGGAAAGCGATGAAACAAGTTTTAATACCGCGAATTTTAATAAATGGATTGCCTCACTACTTGCACTACTAGTTGGAGTTGGCGCTGGCATTGTTGGTGCGGGAGGAGCGTTTTTGTTAGTTCCGATCATGCTTGTTGTATTGAAGATACCAACTAGGATTACCATTGCGTCGTCTTTGGCCATAACGTTTATTTCATCCATCGGAGCAACATCGGGTAAATTGATGACTGGTCAAGTTTTGTTTATACCAGCTTTAATTATGATAATTGCTAGTCTACTAGCTTCCCCTTTAGGCGCTAAAGTAGGAAAAAGGGTAGATACAAAGGTTTTGCAATGGATATTGGCAGTTTTAATATTGGGCACTGCAATAAAAATTTGGCTGGATATTTTTTAAAAATTGATAGATAGATAGGGAGAGCAAACAATGGAAACAATTATTCAATGGATTCTAATTATTGGTGTAGCATGGTTTGTCATCAGCCGTTTCCTGCCTGTAAGAGGAGTTTCGAATATAACTACACAGGATGCAAAAAATAAAGTTAACGATAAAAAAGTACAGTTTATCGATGTGAGAACCCCTGGTGAATATAAAGTAAATCACCAGAAACCGTTTATAAATATCCCATTAGCGCAATTGGCAAAACAATCAAAAAAGCTGAAGAAAAATCAGGAAGTAGTTGTCATTTGCCAAAGTGGAATGCGGAGTATGAAGGCGGCCAAAATATTGAAAAAGCAGGGCTTTGAACAAGTATCAAATGTAAAAGGCGGTATGGGCGCATGGGTTTAGGAGGTTGAATGGTTGACCAAGCAAATTACACCGGAAGAAGTAGCAAAACGGATTAAACATGGAGATAGTATAAATATAATTGATGTCCGTGAAGGTGGGGAGGTTGCCAAAGGGAAGATCCCTGGTGCAAAGCCAATACCACTTGGACAGCTTGCAATACGGAAAGATGAATTAGATGAAGATATGACATATGTAGTTGTTTGCCAGTCGGGAAACCGCAGTAAAGCAGCTTGTGGCATTTTAGATGTATTTGGTTTTACTGCATGGGATATGATTGGTGGTATGAATGAATGGAAAGGCGAACTAGAGTAGAGGAAGGGGCCCGAAGAATATGACAGACAAACGATTTAATCACGAAAAGGCACAAATACTATTGAGCGCGGACCGGAAAAAATTGTTACCACCAGATGAAATAATTGATTATTTACATGTGACACAGAACGATAGTGTTGCTGATCTTGGCGCTGGTAATGGTTATTTTGCAATACCAATAGCAAAGCGTACGAAAAAGACAGTTTACGCAGTTGATATAGAACCGAAAATGTTGGAAATGTTGAAAGAAAATGCGAATGATGAACATCTCGAGAATCTTCATTATGTTGAAAGTGACTTAGACCAGATTCAGCTTGCTGATCATTCCGTAAATAAGGTGATGATTGCCTTTGTGGTGCATGAAGTTCCGAATATAGACAGAACGCTTAGTGAAATAAAACGAATTTTAAAACCTGGTGGACAGATGCTTTTATTGGAATGGAAGGCTGTTCAAACAGAATCTGGTCCTCCAGTAGACCACCGAATTCCATCTGAAGAAATGGTACGAATTTTGGAAGTGAATGGTTTCGATGCAGAACTCATTCCGTTGAATCAAGCAAACTATGCTGTCAAAGCTATACCAAATGGAAGTTAAACTCAAATTTTAAAAGGAGATGATCGTAATGTTTCATTATACGGTTGAAACAGATAAATCAATTGAAGAGGCAATAGAATCACTTGAACTTAATTTGAAGGAAGAAAAATTTGGGGTTTTATGGCACTTTGACATTAAAGATACGTTGCAGAAAAAGGGGTTTGATTTTAATCAACCTTACCGTGTGCTAGAAGTTTGTAATCCTGAAGAAGCGAATCGAGTATTGTCACAGAATCAATTGGTAGGTTATTTTCTGCCATGTAAAATTGTTGTTTACGGTGATGGAAGAAAAACGAAGATTGGTCTACCAAAGCCAACTACTTTAATTGAAATGGTAGGCGATGATTCATTAGCGGCTATTGCGAATGATATTGAAAAGAGATTGATTGCTTGTATTGATCGGAGTATATAGTTGTTATAAATTTTTAATACAAAATTTAGATGGTAGCTCACCGCTACGGAAAAAACATTACGCTTTCCGCGGGCAACGCTTCAGCCTCCTCGGAAGCAAAGAACGCTCCCTGTGGGGTCTTCAGCTGTTGCTTTTCCCGCAGGAGTCTCCATGTTTTTCCTCCGCTAGCGTTGAGTTTCATGATCCACTAGTTTTATACGTTATTGATAAAAATCATAAGTCATCTTCTTTTTGTTCAGTTGAGTGGAGCGGAGGGTAGTCGGTTCCTTGAAAAAGAAATTCACTTTTTCTACCTGATGCTTTTTCGGGGAAAATTCCCTTGTCCTGAGGGATGGCATAGGTGAGATACCGGGTCACTGGAAAAGTGGTGGATTTGAAAAAATTTTATTTTTCACCTTAACCTAGCATCTTGAATATACGAGACTCCTGCGGGAAGCGAGAGATCGGCGAGACCCCGGAGGACGGCAGTCCGAGGAGGCTCGACACTCGCCCGCGGAAAGCGAAGTATATTCAAGATGCGATAATAGATCCACATTTTTTGTGCTATATTTTACTTTTTCAGTGGCCACTGCATACTGTCGTCCGCAGCGGAAATAAACCTAGCAGTTACTTGATAGTTACTTGATAATTTACTTCTACTTTGAAAAAATATAGCAACAAAATTCACTAATAAAAACTTGAAATGGACAATGACGGTAAAAGTGTTTCCTTCATTGTCCTTTTTATTTGTTCTATGATGTATACAAATGTCTTATTTTCATCAAATTTTCACATTCAACCGGTATTATATGATTTGGTAGCAACGGATGGAGGAGACACCTCATGTTAATAGCAAGCAAATTAATGTCAATCGGCATTATCGTTTTGAGTATAATTGTAGGGCTTATTTCCTTCTACATAATGAGCGATTTGCCAAAACAACAAAAAAAGAAACAACTAGAAGAATTGACATCACAACTGATAAATTTCATTATCTTCATTTGGATTGGAAAAATAATATTGAATTTTTCTGTTTTTATAAAGGATCCACTTGCAATATTAGCCTATCCGAGTAATTCGGAGGCATTTTACTTAGCTGTACTATTCAGTGGAATCGTACTAGTTTATAAATCTATACGCAAAAAAATAGATCTCTTTGCATTTACAGAGTCTTTCCTGATTGTATTTTTGACAGGGTCATTTCTGTATGAATTCATTCAATTTGTTTGGGGTGGCCATACATATACTTTTGGATACTTGATATTACTAACTGTTCTACTAATTACATTCTTTTTCATACGCGACCGTGTAACAAGCACGACGCTAATTATCGTGACGGTGATTGGATGGTCTGCAGGGATGTTCGTTTTAACTATTTTTCAGCCGTTTGTAACAGTATTTGGTTATATCATCGTCCCATGGTTTGTCGGATTGTTTTTCATAACTAGTATTTCGACTATTATTTTTGAACAAAGAAAGAGGGGTTAACTATGGGTGGAATCGAAGCAGATACAATGCTAGTTGTCGGAATGTTTTTAGCGATAGGGGCTGGAGCATTATCGTTCTTGTCACCTTGTGTACTACCAATTTTTCCTGCTTATATGTCCTATATCACTGGTATAAGTGTAAAAGAGTTACAAGGCAA
Organism: Virgibacillus sp. GM2-2; assembly: GCF_055329585.1. NCBI lineage: Bacteria > Bacillati > Bacillota > Bacilli > Caryophanales > Bacillaceae > Virgibacillus > Virgibacillus sp. GM2-2. The sequence goes on from NZ_JBUZWC010000007.1 coordinate 77,484, forward strand.
TCAGAATGCTAAAATTCGTCGTCAGTTGCTAAGTCATTCTTTGTTCTTTTTGCTGGCGGTATCATTGGTTTTTATCAGTTTAGGTGCTAGTGCATCGTTTCTAGGGCAGTGGGCACAAAGTCTTTTTCTTGGTGAATCCGGCCTGTTTATTCAACGCATTGCAGGGATCTTCATCATTGTGATGGGACTGTTTGTTGCGGGATGGATTAACATTCCAGCGTTAATGAAGGAAAGGCGTTTTCATTATTCGAAAAAGCCAGCTGGGTATGTGGGAACATTTTTTATTGGCCTTGGATTTGCTGCAGGATGGACGCCATGTATCGGTCCTATTTTTGGATCTATTCTACTTCTGGCTGCAAGTAATCCTGGCCAAGGTGTATTTTACACCGTGATGTATGTGGTTGGTTTTTCTCTACCATTTCTTGTGTTGACTTTTTTCCTTGGATCAACGAGGTGGATAGTTCGACATAGTCAGGTGATTATGAAGGTGGGCGCAGTAATTATGATTATTATGGGATTGGTTTTATTTTTCGGTTTGATGCCACGTATTACAGGATTTCTGCTTGATTTGGTACAAGATACCTGGTTATCAAAATTAGGATAGTACAGAGGTGAAAGGCAATGAAAAAAGCGATACTTATTGTGATTGTAATAGGGATGTTCGGCTGGGCTGTGTATGATTTTATAAGTTCATCTGACAAAACTGTCGTTGAAAATAACAGTGGTGGGGCTACAATTACGTCACCAGCACCTACCAATGATGATGGTGAGGTAGAGGAGTCTGAAGAAATCGGGCTAACGAAAGGGAAAATTGCGCCTGATTTTGAACTGACAACACTTCAGGGTAAAACGGTACGTCTATCTGATTACCGAGGAAAACGTGTCATCGTTAACTTTTGGGCTACATGGTGTCCACCGTGCAGAGCAGAAATCCCCGATTTACAAAAGCTTTACGAGAAGAAAGACGTTGTTATTTTAGCAGTGAATTTAACTAACACGGAAGAGAGCAAAGAAAAAGTCGCCGATTTTGTTAAGAAATATGGGATGACATTTCCAGTACTAATGGATGTAAACGCTGATGTTGCAACTACCTATCGGGTTCAAGCATATCCGACCTCCTATATGATAGATTCAAGTGGACATATTCAATTCGCAGCATTGGGTGCCATGAATTATGATCTGATGGTACGTGAATTGGCAAAGATAGAATAACTGCAATACGGATGAAAAGGGAGGTAGATATATGAAGAAAGCAATTGTTTTCGTTGTGATTATTGGAATGCTCGGATGGGCTGTGTATGACTTTGCTCTTCAAGAAAATGATGGGGCAAGTTCGAAGACGAGTAATGGCGAGCAGCAAGAAACAAAACCTGTCACCAATCAGGAAGAGAAAACTACTGATGAAAGAACGGAAACGCAAAAGGAGGCAACGATTGGCTTAAACGTAGGAAATACCGCACCTGATTTTCAACTAGAGACACTGAAAGGTGAACAGGTAAAACTATCGGATTACCGAGGTAAGCGTGTTATGATCAACTTCTGGGCCACGTGGTGTCCGCCTTGTCGTGCTGAAATGCCAGATATTGAAAAATTTCATCAAAGTAAAGATGTCGTTATATTGGCAGTTAATTTGACACAAACAGAGCCTAATACACAACAAATTAAAGATTTTGTAAACGAATATAACTTAACGTTCCCCATTTTGCTAGATAAACAAATTCAAGTGGCAAACACCTATGGCATACGTCCGATTCCAACATCTTTTATGATTGATTCGAATGGTCTTATTCAACACAAAACGTTCGGTCCGATGACATACGAGAGTATGGTAGAGCAATTTGAAAAAATTGAGTAATTCGCTTCGTATAGTATACTAGTTTGAGAGGTGAACGGGATGAAGCAAAGCCTATTGGTGGTAGAGGATGATCGGATGATTCGCGAACTTGTTAGCATCTATTTAAAAAACGCTGGTTATGAAGTGGTGGAGGCATCGGATGGAGAAGTCGCAAAGGAAGTGTTTCTTAAGAATCATCCATGCTTGATAATTCTTGATCTGATGCTCCCAAAACTAAGCGGAGAGGAATTTTGCAAGTGGGTTCGGGAACAGGAGCGGAATGAGGTATCTATTATAATGCTATCGGCGAAAGCGCGTACAGATGATAAAATCAATGGATTGAAAATTGGCGCCGATGATTATTTGGTGAAGCCGTTTGATCCGGATGAACTTGTTGCGCATGTAGAAGCTGTTTTGCGGCGGACGGGACAGTTTTGCCAAAAGATTGCCTACGATGGCTTATGTATAAAACCCCGAAAAGGTGAAGTATTGCTGTTGGATAAACAATTAAAGCTGACAAAGCATGAGTTTAACCTGCTTTATCACTTCATGGAGAATCCGAATGTGGTAGTTTCAAGAGAGGATCTCATCCACCAACTATATCCGTATGCCGATAAAACCGTGCTAGACCGTACCATCGATGCCCATATAAAAAAACTACGAGCAAAAGTCGAGAATAATCCCGCTTCCCCTACACGAATTACAACTGTTCGAGGAATGGGGTATAAATTTGTTGCGGAGTAAATCTACAAAGTCACTTCTTCCAAAGCGGTTTTTAGTGCGGTTAACGTTTATCAATATACTTGTTATTGCCTCGTTTGTCGTACTAAGTAGCTGGGCGATCTATAACACAGCATGTTTTCTAGCAGATGGAATGGGAACGATGAATAGTCAAAAACAAGCGCAGTTCGACGCAACGCTTTTTAACTATTTATTGATATTTAGCATATCTACTATCTTAATTGGTAGTTTGATTCATTTTTATTTAACCAAAAAATTGATGCGTCCATTAAGATCGTTGATTGAATCTACTAAAGTGATGAAACAAGGACAATATCCTCGTCCGATTGAAGGGAAAACCGAGGATGAGATCGGACAACTGATTGATCATTTCAATGATTTGGTCCAACAATTGAAAGATAACCAACAGCATCGGCAAAAGCTTGTGTCAGATTTATCCCACGAAATTCGCACCCCATTGTCAAACTTGAATGGGTATTTAAACGCATTAAATAAAGGCGTCATTGAAGGTGACCAAAAATTGTATCAATCCCTTCACCAGGAATCGAAACGGCTTATCGACATGGTTGAACAGATTGAGCAGTTAAAGGAATGGGATTATGTGTCCCAAACATTTTTAGAAAAAGAGCCGATAGATATGGAAGTGTTGGTCGAGCAATCAGTGGCGATGTTTCGTTGGTCGTTGAATAGAGAAGGTATGGAAGTCAACGTTCAAGTAGAACCCGGGAGTGTACATGTGAATAGGAGCGGAATCTCACAAGTTATTAGTAATTTAATCGATAATGCCATTCGATACTACCAAGGATCAGGACCAATCATAATAGAAGGTAAAAGATTAGCGTCAGCATACATGCTCTCCGTAACTGGACCTAGTCAAATGATTATGGAAGCAGAACAGGAAAAAATCTTTGAGCGGTTCTATCGGATAGATCCATCGCGGGCACGGAATACAGGGGGAACAGGATTGGGGCTTGCTATTTCAAAAGAAATTATTGAACGACATAAGGGGGAAATTGGGGTAGAGTCAGAGGGTGAGTATCATAAATTTTGGTTTACACTGCCGCTTCGTTAGATGAAAAATCATCGTGTGGCAATTGGAATTGTCCATATGCAGAAGAATCACCATGCCTTACTTGTAATGCGAGTTAATTAAAGAAGTCACTATTTACTGAGATAGTGGCTTCTTTAATTTTCTATTCAATATGGATGGAGAAAAATATAGTGAAAGTGCAACTTTTATTATATTTGTACGTCTATACAATAAATTTAGTGAAAAGGAGGTTTACTTTGCAAAGTTTGATGAAAAAGCAAGAGGAAAATAATAATTTAATTATTCAATGGTATGACCTATATAGTAGCGGGATATTCAAGTATATACATAAAATGGTGAGGGATGCTCACCAGGCTGAAGATTTAACTCATGATACTTTTATTAAGGCACATCAATATGTTTCTCTTGAAAAAAGTATAGATTACCCAAAATCTTTTCTTTTTAAAACGGCACATAATCTGACGGTTGATCATATAAGAAAAAGTGCGCCTCTTAATATGGTAAAAGATATATTTATAAATAACAATAAACAGCAAGAATCAATTGAATCGATGGTAGAAATTAAGGAGGAAGCTAAAGAGATTTATTTAGCGCTTCAGAAACTAAAAATCTCGTATCGACAAGTAATTATTTTACGTAAAATTGAAGGTTTCTCTATTCGCGAAACTGCCCATATTTTAGGTTGGTCAGAGAGTAAAGTGAAATCAACATTGTTTCGTGCAATTCCAAAATTGGAAAATGAACTCATTAAGGGAGGTTTTATTAATGAACCATCATGAGGATTCATTTCTTGATAATACTTTAAGGAACTTAGATAACAAAATAACTTGGAATGAAAATAGCAAACAAAAAGTACGTAAAAACATTATTTCTAAAATAAATAAAGAAAAAAACGTTAAATCAACAAAGTTAATACATACTATGAAAAATGCTGTTATTCCTGTATTTGCATTACTATTGTTGGCAGGTTTATCACTTCCACTTGTATTCAATCAGATAAACTTGGATGATCCGAAAACTGACCAACCATCCCAAACGATGCAAGCTGGAGTTGATTCTGAATCCAATCAATTTCATACTAAATATACCCTAACTCAAGAGCAACTATCTAAATTAAATGATATTAAAAATACCGGTTTTGATATTAGGTTACCAGAAAATTCAATAGACAAAAATGTAGTTGTTTCAAATATTGTAAAAAGAAAGGCTGGTTCTGGTGAGCATATAGAAATTACATATAGTCTAGGAGGCAAGGCGGTATATCAGTATCAGCAGGAATCCATTGGAAATACTAATGAGAAGACAATTGACGATGCTCTCAATAGAATTAAAGACTCGTCTTATAAAGAAATAAATATAAGTGGTAGTACGGGTTATTTAGCAAAGAGTGAAATGAGCGAAAAATTATCCCTATATATTCCGACAAGCAATTACGGATTTATGTTAACATCTAGCTATTTAACCAGTGATGAGCTAGTTAATATAGCAAGTTCAATTAATTTAACAGGAAATCAGGAATCAAAAGAGGAAGATTTAAAAGATAAGGAAGTTCCTTTTGAAAGTATTCCAGCAAAAGACGTAGTAAATAGTTTAAACATTCCAGTGAATGCACATGAAAAAATTCCGTTTCTAAAAGGAGAACCAAATGTAATTGCTACAGATACACCAGAAGGTAAAGTAGTAACGCTAACTTATTCAGCAGATGAAGGTCGGTTTTTAATTGGGGAATCTGAACATAAAATGGGAGAAAATGCGTTTAATGATGTGAAAAATTGGTATAAGGAATATGAAGTAATGAAAATCAAAGGTAAAGACGCTATTTACAATGAAAGAAAAGGAACTCTTCACGTTGTAACAAAAGAAAAGATATTTACTTATGATGGTCCTAAAAAAGATATATTAATCCAATTAGCTAACTTGACTAAGTTTAATTAAATAAATAGAGTATGAGACAACGTTTATCATAAGGTAAACAGAAATATTGTTCCTTTTACTTAATTAGGGGAGTACAAGTGATTTCTACTTTGGTTCATTTAACACTTTCATGGGATAATGCCTGTAACAATTAAAAAACAGTGGAGGGAAGAAAATGGTTATGAAGAGCAAGATCGGCATATTTGTTTTATCGTGTGCAGTCATAGGGATTACGCTATTTGGAATTCTGCAAAAAGAACCGTACAGTACAGAGAAGGTGATGGACTCCTTATGGAATAAGCATGATGTTCAAAGTACAATTATAGGTGAGACTGACTCTGTTCTTGACGTATCAGTTTACGACGAAAAAGATATAAACGTAGTTAAGGGTTATTTGAAAAGTAACTTATCCGAGGAAGATTTAAAACACTATGAACTCAATGTGTATGTATACTCTTCAAATCCAGAGGGGTTTCCTCAATAATGCACAAGAAAGTTTAGGTTCAGATGATTTAAATCTAAATACAGTCAAATTAAAAGTCTTTCGGAGCTAAGTCACATTTTAACTTCCTTTCTGTTAGTTATTTCTTCTTTTTAAACATAAAGAGTATTTATTTTAAACTCATTACTCGCAATCTCAAATAATGTTAATAAGTCTTTATTTTTACACAGTAAAAGAGTTTAAGAAGCATATGTAATGACGATAAAGTTATTTAATTCTGAATCCCAAAACACATTACACCGTCCTCGAATGAGGGCGGTGTAAAAATAATCTTGTTGATTATTTTTTTTATAATTGCTGAATTACACCTCATAAACACAACAGTAAAGCTGTTTAAATTGATAGTTGTTCCACAAACGCGCCCGATTGTTAAATATCGTTCTGTTTTGTCGCTTATTAAATGCATTCCTTATTATTACACCTTTCAACTCTAATCGTAACCTTTTTGCACTGTAATACTCCGTGGAATTGGACATTTATATTATTTTAAAACTAAATATACTTTAAATTTTGGCTGTAGTTTTAGAACCCACTCAACATTTTAAGCTCTTTGACTTAACAAAAGTTGTTGTTTCATAATTTAAAAGTTTTCAAGTTTTCCTAGTAACTCTTACTATCAAACGTGTCTGTTTGGGTTGAATGTTGTATAATGACAGCATGGTTTATGGTAAATACTCCCTAGTAACCTATTAAAAATGGAGGTGTAGTATGGATTTTAGAGGAAACAAATGGTATAAATGCGACTTACATTTGCATACACCTGAAAGCAAATGTTTCCCCAATAAAGAAGTTAGCGCAAAAGAATGGGTCCAAGCTTGCTTGGATAGGGAACTAGAAGTAGTCGCTGTCACTGACCACAATAGTGGTAATTACATTGATCAGATTATTGAAGCTGCCCAAGAAACGGATTTAACAGTTTTTCCTGGTGTGGAAATTACTTGTGATACTTCAAAAGTTCATCTATTAATTTTGTTTGATAAGGATATGCGTTCAAGTGACATCAATGAATTTCTTCATTATTGTGGAGTTCAAGACCATAAGTTCGCAGAACAAGATGCGACAACGAAGGAAACAGAAACTATATTTACCGTTGCAGAAAAGGCTAATAATCGTGGAGCCCTTGTTATCCCAGCCCATATAGATGAGTATAGTGGCATCTCTGAAACCAGTTTCCAAACAATGCAAAGATTCTTAGATAAGTCTTATATTAATGGCGTTCAAGTTGTTAACGAGGAACTGTATAACTACGGAAATTACTCCCCTCAAGAGCGTCTCGAAGCACTTACTGAAAGATATTCCAACGTTAACGAGGAACTTATAAGAAAGTGGAGTAATGCAGTGAAGCAATCTCAGGAAAGAAACAAAGCGATTCTTACTTTTTCAGATAATCCAAGTGGTCCAAAACAGACTACTCATGGTCTTTGGGGAATCGGAAATAGATATACTTGGATCAAAATGGAAGAGGAAGTATCCTTGGAGAGTCTGAGGCACGCTTTATTAATGCCACATCAAAAAATAAAGAACGATTTTGATTATCAGTCCAACCCTTATACTAAACCAGATCTACTTATTAAAGGCATAGTAATTCAAAAAACCGTTTTAAACATGGAAAATCCTATAGAAATTCAATTTAACCCCCAATTGAATACCATCATCGGTGGGCGTGGAACTGGTAAATCTGCTATAAACCGAATCATCCGTGGACTTTTAGATTATAATAATGACCTACTTGATTTTGATGAACTACTCAAAGAACAAACAAATTTCTTTAAACAATTTGAAGCAGCTAGAGTGGAAGAAGAAAAAAAAGGGATTTTGACGAATGATACGGAAATAGAGCTCTATTTAGAAAGATTAGGACGTACATACAAAATTGTTTACTCCAACTTTCAAGGAGATCAATTTACTAAAACCTCTTACAAATTGAATGACAAAGGAATTTTCGAGGAGTTAACAGATTCAGTTTTAGGACTATTTCGTGCTGAAATTTATTCTCAAAAGCAAATCTATCACATTGCTACACGCCCTAATGCTCTAAGAGAAAAAATTGACCAATCTATAGATTCATTAGATGAACACTTGATTACATTAGAAGAAATGAAGGATAAATATTTTGTGACAACTGCTAAAATAAGAACCATACAAAATCGAATTAATAAAAAGGGGAGACTTGAATTAGAGAAAAACGATATTAAAGAAAGACTTTTAGAGTTCGAAGAAAAGGGCTATCAAACCATTTTAAAAAAACAGAAGACAGCTGAAGCTGATTATTCCCTTCTGCAAAATATAGTAACTGATCTAGAGCAAAAAGAAAGTAGACTTGGAGAATTTATGGAAGAATTCACTTACCTAGATTTTGATACATATGAATTCACTCCAGATGCAGAAGAAGAATTAAAAGTGATCTTAGCTAGAAACACTACAGAATTCCAAGAAGTAATTACAAAACTAGCAGAAGTAAGCACAGCTTTAACTAAAACAAAGGAATCTTTGAATCAAGCGATTAATACTTCAACTTGGAATCAGCATTACGAAGAAGTTAAAAAGGATTATAAAGCATTACAAGAAGAACTGACTTCAGAAGAATTAAACGATTTAGGTAATATAGAAACCCTTTCAAATCAGTTAATTGAAAAAGAAAACGAACTTGAAGATATTGAAAAAAGTCAAAAAGAATTAGATTCTCTATCAGTAGAGTTAAACAGTATTTCAGACTCTTATCTAGAATCAAGAAAACAGGTCACATCTTTTCGAAGAGAGTTTCTACAAACGGTACTTGCTGGTACACCAAATATAAAAATTGAAGTTAAGCCGTTTCGTGATTCTGAAAATTATGAAACCGAGTTAAGAAAGATTCTTCAAAAACCAGATACATTTGCAGATGATTTCCTAACAATAAATTCTATAGTTTTTAATGGTCAAGTAGAGCGAAAAATTCAAGATTTACGAGAGTTGGTAACCTCTGTTAGAGACACGAAAGAAGATGAAGAAATGTTCACTAAGAGATTCAATACCTTAATCCAAGGTTTAAATGATGAACAAATGGATAAGATTAGACTTCTCTATCCAGAAGATAAAATTGAAGTTCAATACAAAGCAAATGATGCGTCAGGATTTAAATCTATCTCTAACGCTTCAGCTGGCCAAAAAACGTCAGCAATACTCACGTTTCTTTTATCTTATGGATCTTCTCCTCTTTTATTGGATCAGCCAGAGGATGATTTAGATAACCAACTTATCTATGACTTAATTGTAAATCGTTTAACCAATTCTAAAAACAATCGCCAGATTATAGCTGTTACTCATAATGCGAACATTCCAGTTAACGGGGACTCCGAGTGGGTGGTAGCAATGAATTCCGAGAGCAAGGATATAGAAGTCCTTTATGAAGGTTCTATTGAAAACCGGAGAGTTAAAGACTCAATATGTAACATAATGGAAGGTGGAAGAGAGGCTTTTCAACTGCGTGCCAAACGTTACAAATTAGAAATTTAAATTTTTTTCTGTTGTATGTAAGAACTGGTTCCTTTTACCAAACATGCCTTCCAGCAAGTACTATCTAAAAAACAGACTACTTTTCTTTATGTAGTCTGTTTTTTTATCTTCCTTCTTAATAAGTTGATTTTTGCCCCAATTATAAGAATAAAACACCATCTTTCATCTCATCAAACCCTCTATTTATTTTTACATAGTTATCTAGTTATTTTAAATAGTTCTTCCATAATCAATTTGCCTGATTGTGGCATAGTCACAATCACACAATCCAAACATTAACGTATTTGTACCAAATTTTTTAACACCTTTATTGCAAATGTAACACTTTTATTGTCATAACGCTTAAGAAACAACATGTATATGTTAGTCATGACTAATAAAGATAGAATCAAATTTTATTAAGACTTTTATATTTAGTCTTGAAAATGTCCACTGCATGATGATTTTTTTCGCCATGTAAGAAACGTCTGGAACGACCCTTGTAATCTAAAATTTATTTTAGATAGTAGTATAGAAATCAGCTATAAAGTCATTTGTTTAAGATGTATGTAAAAGCTTAACTTTATATAATAGAACTATCATAATAGATTGGCTTCATACGAGGGTTTAGTAGTACTGTCGATCTGCCATTAGTCTTAATTGGAGACTTCCAAGGAGAAGTTTTACCTATGGACATTCTTAGTACGCTAACGCTCATGATATCCTTCGGGATGTTAATAGCGTTCATCGTTTTTAATAATAACCATAAAAAATAATCCCTCATGCACTCTAGCAGGTATGTGAGGGATTATTTTTATCTCGCTACCTACCCCTCTTGTCGGGTTCGGTCTATTTCGACCGTTCCATGTATCAGCACGTGCGGTCTTATAATCTTTCTGTGCTAAATTAGACAACGATATCAATGCTTATACATATTTTTTTACTTCTTTGCTTCTCCAACATCATTTTAGCCAGTTCAATATGTTAATAGAAAAAGTAGCTTATACAATCGCCTGTGAAACAGAATAGTCCTCTAAAGCAACATCCGTTGGTTGCTCTAGAACAATGTTCGCAAGTTGCTTTCCGATAAATGGACCCATTGTAAGACCTGACGCACCTAAACCGTTCCCGATAATTAACTTATCGAACCTAGGTACTTGACCGAATACGGGTAAAAAGCCAGGAGTAAACGGGCGAAATCCGACACGCGTTTCTAGCATCGTACTTTCTGCTAGTGCTGGTGTAATATCCAGTGCTTTAGCTAAAATCTCATGAACTCCACCTGCAGTAACCCTAGTGTCAAAACCTACATTGTCCTCATGGGTAGCTCCAAGAACGATTCGGTTATCGGCTAGCGTTAGCATATATTGGTTTGTTGGTGGCATGATTACTGGCCATTTTGACGAATCCATACCTGGAAGCTGTACATGAATAATTTGTGCTTTTTGAGTCGTGACATCGACGTTAATTCCAATCGGCTTTAGTAGTTCAGGCATCCATACGCCGTTTGTGGCAATAACTGTATCTGCGTGGATCGTTTCGTCCTCAACCTGAATGCCTGTAATTGCGTTACCTTCTTGAATAATGGATGCGCTTCCTTCAAGTACTGTTGCACCATGTTTTTTCGCACCATTTAGTAATGATATGCAAAGCTTTCGACCATCTACACGAGCTGCGCCACTAACATGAACAGCTTGATAGGTGCTTTCTAATAGTGGGAAAAATTCTTTTGCTTGTTGGTGGTCAAGTAATGTTACCTCTCCAATTTCGGGTGCATCTTCACGCCTTTTTAATGCGCGTGTTTTCATCGCTTCTAATTTTTCGACGGATGTATGAATGCTTAACGCACCAACCCGGTCGTACCCGGTATCCATTTCGCCATCTTTTCTCAACGACGCGATTAATTCGGGGTAAATTCCCGCTCCGCCTTTTGCAAGCTGATACCATTTTTTGTTTCGGCGCTGGGAAAGCCAAGGGCAAATAATCCCTGCTGCTGCGTCTGTTGCTTTTCCAGGGTCTTTTCGATCAATTACGGTAACGTCAACGTTATTTTTCGATAGATAATAGGCAGTGGAAGCGCCTAATATTCCACCGCCAATGATAATTACTTTTTTCATAGTAAAAAATCCTTTTCTAGTATAATCTAATATTACTATAACGTTTTTCGTGTCATGTGTCATAATAAACAGAAGGTGGTGGGTGAGATGTATGAAAATAAGGTTGCAAAAATTTTATTTATAATAGGGGTTGCACTAATCACAGTTGGAATTTTAGGTGGTTTAGCCTATGCATTTCAGGCGGCAGACTATGTGAACGCATTTCGATGGGGAACATTTCTTTTATGGACGGTTGGTGGTATTACAATTGGCATGCTTTTTATTGGCTTTGCTGAAAACATCAACTTATTGCACCGTATCTATTTCAGAATGCTTGGAGAAGAGGTAGAACTGGACGAAGAAATAGTAGAAGAAAGTCCTGCTCCTCTCCATGACTGGTTTTTACCAGGTGAAGATCGTGAAAAAATTGAACAGTATTATCAACATGAAACGATTCTCGATATTACACCTTCAAATATGGAAGGCTATTGTATTGTTAAATTAGAATATGATGCAACTGAATATGTTCGGGTGGTCGATATTCATGGATTTGGCGTTCGTGAGGTTCAAAATGAAGAACTTCGAGGCACCATTATTACTTGGTACAATAATCAGCCCTGATCTATGAAGAACAGGGCTGCTTCGTTATTTTTCAACTTTTTCTAATGCTTCAAGTGCCGGGCCTTCAATGACATCGCCTGTTGCGTTAAAGCGTGATCCGTGACATGGACAGTCCCATGTCTGGTCACCATCATTCCAAGCAACACCACATCCCATATGCGTACAGGATATATCTAATAGGTGAAGCTTACCATTCGTATCTCGGTAGGCACCGACATCATCACCGTTTAATTCAACAACGGCACCTTGTCCATTTGCTAAATCCTCTGGCTTGGATGCTGCGTTAGCTTCACTGTTCTCTTGGGAATTTGTAACCTCTTCTTGGTCGACTTCTTTCATCTCTCGAAAGGGTGAAAACAATGCAGTGTATGCGTTAAATTTTCCTAAGATTAAATCGGTTATTACTTCTGCACCAATGGTTGCACTCGATAGACCCCATTTACCAAATCCTGTAGCTGTATAGATATTTTCTTTATCCATGAACATTTTTCCGATAAATGGAATTCGATCTGGTGTATAGAGGTCATGTGACGACCAGTGATCAACGATTTCTTTTACGCCAAAAAGTTCGTCAGCGTATTCTACAAGATCTTCGTATCGTTCTTGACTTGATTTGCCATCTCCTGTGCCATGGCTTTCTCCGCCGACAAGAATATAATTTTCACCTTGAGACGTCATTCCACGCATGGTTCTTTTTGGCGAATCGGTATTTATATACATACCTCCTGGATAGGATTTTTCAGCTTTAATGGTTAAGGTATAAGAGCTTTCAGGCTGAATATTCCCAGAGTAAAAATCATCCGGCTCGTACGTTGGCGCATGTGTAGCCATGACGACATTTTCACATGTAATTTCATATTCTTGGTCGGTTTTACATACAAGTTTATCTTTTTCGTCTATATCCATAACCGCTGTATTTTCAAAAATTTTTCCGCCGTTTTTTTCAATTGATTTTAATAAGCCATGCAAGTATTTAATAGGGTGAAACTGAGCCTGTTTCCGCATGACGATTGCAGACGTAACATCCAGATTAAGCGGGATACTAGTAACTAAATCACCATCAATCCCAAGTGTTTGATATGCTTGAAATTCTTTTTCTATTTTCTTCTTCCATTTGTCTGATTGCGTATACACATAAGCATCTGATTCTTCGAGTTCACAGTCCATTCCTTCCTCAGCCTGAAATTTTTTAACAAGAGCCAGAGCTTCCATATTAGCCTGATAATATTTTTTTGCAGTATCTTCACCATATGTTTGAATTAGATCATCATAAATTAGGTTGTGTTGAGCAGTTAGCTTAGAAGTGGTAAAGCCGGTTGTACCACTAGCAAGTTTTCTAGCCTCAACGAGTGCAACCTTCTTTCCTTTTTTGGAGAGCATATACGCTGTTGTAATCCCGGCGATTCCACCACCTGCCACAACTACATCGACATTTACGTTTTTGTTTAACGGAGTATAGGTTGGTAGCTTTTCTGTATTTCTCCAGAAAGATGATGGCGCTTTTTGTAATGCTTGTCTCGTTACCATTTAGAATCCTCCTTTTTGAAAATTATCTAGTTATATTTCCTTTCCTTCTTTTATTTCGTTCTAAACAAGGGAACATTTTTTCTTTTGCATTTCACGACAATAATTGATATAAATAGGGAGGATATAAAAACATTTACATAATGGATAGAGGAGAGGTACGATGGCTAAAACATTTATTTTCGGACATAAAAATCCTGATACAGATACAATAACTGCAGCACTTGCGACATCTCATTTAAAAAATAAACTTGGACAAGATACCGAAGCTGTTCGTTTGGGAGAGGTAAATAAAGAAACTCAATACGCATTGGATTATTTTAATGTGGAAAAGCCACAATTAATTGATCGTGTTCCTGACGAAGTGAAGGAAGTTATTCTCGTTGACCATAACGAGTTCCAACAAAGCGTTGAAAATATTAAGGACGTGCGAATCGTTGAAGTAATTGACCATCACCGAATTGCAAACTTTGAAACAAAAGAACCACTATATTTTCGAGTAGAGCCTGTTGGATGTACAGCAACCATTTTGAAAAAGATGTACGAAGAAAATAATGTTGAAATTACGAAAGAAATCGCAGGATTACTAGTGTCGGCAATTATTTCTGATTCGTTATTGTTAAAATCACCAACATGTACACAAGAAGATGTTGACGCAGCACGTGAACTATCAGAAATTGCAGGTGTAGACTTAGAGGAATATGGCCTAAAGATGTTGGAAGCTGGAGCAGATCTTAGTGATAAATCAATCAATGACTTAATCACAATGGATGCAAAAGAGTTCGAAATGAATGGATCAAAAGTAGAAATCGCACAAGTTAATGCGGTAGATACGAGCAAAATACTTAACCTTCAAGCAGAATTGGAAAATGAAATTAATGCAACTATAGCTGATAAAAAACTGGATTTATTTTTATTCGTTGTAACGGATATTATTAATAACGATTCAGAAGTAATCGCACTTGGACAAGCAAAAGATAATGTGGAAAAAGCATTTAATGTAAGTCTGGAAAACAATCGTGCGTTACTAAAAGGCGTAGTATCACGTAAAAAGCAAATCGTTACTAATTTAACGGATACGTTTTAATTAGAGGAACCCTCACAGTTGTGAGGGTTTTTTCGTGGATCATTTTTGGAGTTTGAACAGAGGTAGTAGTATTAGACAGGATCCGCATTCGAAGTAAGGTACTCCGCTCCGGGGTTGCATATACATACTCAATTTTCTAGTGCCGCTTTGCATGGGCAATCCAGGTGTAGAATTGCGGTAAGCGGACACCAGAGCCCTTATTTGTGCAAAATAGGCAAAATGCGACTGTTCGCGGACACAGGATACCTTATACAGTCAAAAAGTAGTAAATTCAACGTGTTTTCACATAAATAAGGTATCCTGTGTCCTCCTAACTCATAAAACATGCCCTAAATGTAGAAATAGCGGATCCTGTGTCCGCTACCGATCAGTTTTCTCAAGGAGAAAGACTTCGCCGCAGTATATTTTTTAATGGACGCTGGAATTGCGATATTTTCGTGTCAATAAAAAAACACTTCTCACAAAATGAGAAGTGTTTTTAAAAGGTTACTTACGCTTTAACAACGTTAGTAGCTTGTGGTCCACGGTTACCTTCTTCAACGTCGAAAGTTACTGCTTGACCTTCTTCTAAAGTTTTGAATCCTTCGCCTTGGATTGCTGAGAAGTGTACGAATACATCGTCTCCACCTTCAACTTCGATGAAACCGAAGCCTTTGTCTGCGTTAAACCATTTTACTGTACCGTTATTCATTAAAAATTCCTCCATGTGCTTATAGCACGTTATTACTATTCTTGCTCTTCATCATAATTCAAGACGAGAATCACTATAAAGTTGGTTCTGCAATCCTTAATTTACTACCGAACAACAATAATTAAACTTAGTATATCACGTAGATTGCTAACAAGCAACTTTTTAATGAAAATAAATTTTTTTCGTAGTTAAGGTTGTTATTTTTGAATGGAAAACCTCTGTAAACTGCGAACCGAACGTGGTTGCCAGGCACTACTCGGTATCGGACACAGAAGCCCTTATTTTTATTTTTTGGGTATGTTTTATCGGTTAAGCGGACTCAGGATGCCTTATTAGGTTAAAACAGGTTGAAATCAGGCTTTTTTTACTAAATAAGGCATCCTGTGTCCGTGAACAAGCCCATTTACCCTAATTTTGTGCAAATAAGGTATCTGGTGTCCACTAATTTCCATTCCGCTAATAGTGCTTTCATTAACTAGTTTTTCTCAATATCTGTAGACTGCTGAACTACTGAAAATTCATGCTTATGGTAACAGAAAGATCTTAACAAACTTTACCAAAATAGCCATTTCAATAAAACCTAGATATAATAAGCACTATATCACAAGGGGGAGATAATATGAATGAAGAAAGTAAATGTCTTTTATGTGCACCATTTACCGGAGAACAAAAAGTAATTTTTGAAACAGAAACTTGCTTTTACATACAAACCGAATCCGAACAAACAGTTTTACAAGGTAGTGGGTTAATTATTCCTAAAAAACATTTCGTTACTGTTTTTGACCTGCCTGAACAGGAATGGATTGAAACGAGGTTATTATTAACGAAAGCAAAACAGTTACTTGATGAAACACTAGCACCTGAAGGCTACAGTGTTGGTTGGAATACTGGAAAAGTTGGTGGTCAATCGATCCCACACGTTCATTTACATATTATTCCACGATTCAAGGATGAGCCGTATGCTGGAAAAGGAATCAGGCACTGGATTAAGCAGCCGGAAAATAAACGGCCGACATTATAAAATAGGCTGAACTTGTTTATTCATAATTCGCAGTGGGAAGAGTTTTTATGGATATACAAGGAGGGAAAGCAATGGTGGAAAAATTCGACTTAATTGTAATCGGCGCAGGCACTGGAGGAGCAAGTGTAGCTTCAAAATGTGCTCAAGCAGGTTGGAATGTTGCGATTGTGGAGAATCGTGATTATGGTGGAACGTGTCCACTACGAGGCTGCGATCCTAAAAAGGTTTTAGTAGGTGCGGCTGAATTAATTGATCGGAATAAACGCATGAACGGCAACGGAATAGTTTCCGTATCGAAAATCGATTGGGAGGATTTAGTTCAATATAAACGTACATTTACAGAGCCTGTACCAGATGCTGTTGAAAAAAGCTTATCTAAGTCTGGTGTTACAACATTACATGGAACGGCTACATTTGCCGGTGAAAATAAAATTAGGATAGATAATCAAATCTACACAGGTGAAAAAATTGTGATTGCAACGGGGGCGACACCAGTACCTCTTCCCATTGACGGTGCAGAACACCTAGCCACTAGTGATGAGTTTCTAGAATTAGACACACTTCCGAAGCGCATCGTATTCGTTGGTGGTGGTTATATTTCCTTCGAATTTGCTCATATTGCAGCTCGTGCTGGTTCAGAAGTACACATTGTTCACCGCAGTGATCAACCATTGAAAGCTTTTGATCAAGATTTGGTATACAAGGTGCTTGAAAAGTCGAAGGAACTTGGCGTTCATGTTCACGTAAATTCACCAGTTACAGCGATTGAAAAAAGCGGAAAAGGCTATAAGGTTAGTTCTGAAGAAGAATCGTGGAAAACGGATTTGGTTGTTCATGGTGCGGGAAGAGCACCAGCAATAGAGAAATTGGAACTAGAAAATGGAAATGTTGCCAGTGAAAAAGCAGGCATTACCGTTAATGAATTTTTACAAAGTACGTCAAATGAACATGTATATGCAATTGGAGATGTAGCAGATACAGATGGACCTCCATTAACACCTGTTTCTACTATTGAATCGAGTGCGGTTATTCGTAATTTACTCAAAGGAAATCAAAAGAAAGCTGTTTATAAGGGTATACCATCTGTGACGTTTACGGTACCAAAGCTAGCGATGGTTGGATTGACTGAGAGTGAAGCGCGAAAAACAGAAAGAAATATTGACGTAAATACCGTTGATACATCAGGTTGGTTTACGTATAAAAGAACGAATGAAACCCATGCGGAGGCAAAAATTATCACGGATAAAGAGAGTGGACGTTTAGTTGGTGCCCATTTACTTAGTGATGAAGCAGATGAACTCATTAACTTCTTTGCCATGGCGATACAGTTGGATCTAACAATTGAACAGTTAAAGGGCATCACTTTTGCTTATCCTACAAGTGCATCTGACATTGGTTCACTTATCTAATCCTTTGACAAGAGGCGCTGTTTGCGGTAGTTTTCCTATTAGTGGACTATCTTAATTAGGAGTTGTATTTTTATGGAAACAATACTTATCGCTATTATGGCTGTAATCTTTTATTTATTCCTCAAACAGTTAATGCCAGTAGTTGGTGTTAGACATAAAACACCTTCTGAATTGAAAGGACGAATGCGAGACAAAGATATTCAATTTATTGATGTCCGTGCTCAAGATGGTTCGATAATTGATTCTATTCGTGGATTTGAAAACATCCCGTTGAAAGAGTTATCAGGGAGCATTCAAAAACTAAAAAGAAGTAACGAGATTGTACTAATTAGCGATAAAGCTAGGGAAATGAAGAAAGCGAGTGCGAAGCTGAAAAGACGTGGTTTTCGATATGTGACAACTGTTCGTGGTGGCGTACAGGCATGGAGGAATGGGTAATGTCGGACTCGAATTTCAGTGCGGTTCAAAAACTTTATGAGAAATTAATTGAGGCATGGAACAAACGAGACGCGAGTGGGATGTCCAATTGCTTTACTGATGAAGGAGAAATGATTGGATTCGACGGGAGTTTAGCAAGTGGGAAAACAGAAATATTTTCTCATTTACAACCGATCTTTGAGGAACACCCAACACCTCCTTTTGTAAGTAAGGTAAAGCAAATTCGGCAATTAGAAACAGGTATAGTAATTGTAAGAGCAATAGCGGGTATGGTTCCACCTAAAGAAACAGCTATTGATCCTAGTTTGAATACACATCATACGCTAGTGGCTTCGAAAAAAAGTGACAAATGGTTAATAGAACTTTTCCAAAATACACCAGCACAATATCACGGTAGACCAGAATTAGTGGAACAGATGACAAATGAATTGAAAAAAATCCAATGAACTTTCTGTAATGGAAAGTTTATTTTTTTTGCTTAAAGAAAATGATTAGCTATTATAATAATATTTCCCCTTGTCCCACGTATATATAGAAGTGATGGGGGTGGCTTTATGTGGAAAGAATTCAAAGCATTTGCCGTACAAGGCAATGTTCTCGATTTAGCAATTGCAGTAGTTATCGGTGCAGCGTTTGGTAATATTGTCACTTCACTTGTTGACAATATTATTATGCCATTACTAGGAATTCTGCTAAATGGAATAAATTTCTCCAATTTAATGTACAAGATTGGCCGTGCAGAGGTAACATATGGCGTGTTTATTCAATCGATTATCGACTTTGTCATCATCTCTTTTACGATCTTTTTATCCGTGCGATTTTTAATGAGGTTTCAGGATAAGGAAGAAGAAAAGGAAGAAACGGAGCCGAAGTTAGACAAAAAAGAAGAATTACTTATTGAAATTCGAGATTTATTACAGGATAAGAAATAATTATGGCACACCTGTAGAGGATGATATAATCAACGAAAGGTGGTAACTATAGATGAAGATTTTAACAATAACAGGGTATAAATCAATGGAATTAAACATTTTTAAGGCAGATGATCACAAAATAGCTTTTATTAAAGCGGCGATTAAAAAAAGACTCTTAAACTTTATTGAAGAAGGTTTAGAATGGGTTTTGATTTCAGGTCAAATGGGTGTTGAATTATGGGCTGGAGAAGTAGTGCTGGAGTTAAAAGAAGATTACGATATAAAACTTGGTGTATTTCCACCATTCGAGAATCATGATAATAGGTGGCCAGAACAGATACAAGAGGCCTATCAATCACTTATTATGGAGGCTGATTTTCACCAGACCCTTTACCAGGGAGAATATAAAGGAGCTTTTCAATTTCAAGCGAAAGATGAGTGGTTTATCACTAAAAGTGATGGATGTCTTATATTGCAAGACGACGAGTTTCCTGGTAGCACGCGTTTTTTTCATGAAAAGGCAAAACGAGCGGAGAATTATCCAATATACACTATTACCCCTGCGGATTTAGAAGATGTGGTAGAGGAAATAAGGATGGCGGACCCAGATTTTTGGAATTAAAAAAGACGATGACAGTGCCACTGCCTTAAAGGCATTTTTTTACCAAAGAAATTTCAGCATTTCGTTATAATATAAATCCGTGTCGAGTGAACATTGTTCAGCCATAATTGCATATTGCCAACCAAAGTGTAAGCCCTTTCTACTCAAGTACATATTGGCTTCTTGTAAATTATGATAACAACGTAAGCAATGCAGATTCAACTAGATAAATTGATTCAATATCTCCGAATAACGACACTTCTTCTGTTCGACTAATTGCTTCCTGTATTCTTCAACTCCTTCTTTAAAAAGGACATTTTTTCCAAATATTAGCTGTCAGCTGGATAGATAAATGATACAATACTGAATATATAGAAAATTACCAAAGGAAAATGCTATCTTACAGCTTTATATACTTTAAGCAATAGGGGAGGTGTAAAATGGAAACTATTTTTATTGTACCAATACTATTCAATTTATTACTTTTGGTAGCTTTTGTATTTGTTCTATATCTCGTTATCCAGGCTGCAGTCCGTAATGGGATAAATTCATCCATCATTGGAAAACAAATGAAAAAAGAAGAAAATTCAAACCTAATAGATAAAAAAGAATGATAGAAGGGGATCTTAGTGAAAAAATTTGGTCTTATTTTGGTCGTGTTGTTAGTGGAAACAGTTGTTTTATGGATTGTATCACGTGTATTTACTTGGGGTTTGATGGATGTTTTGTTCTTAGGCAGTATAGGGATATTCGCAATTGTATGGTTATTGCTCTTATCAATCAACCAGTCAAATAATACTTATAATGCCCATGAGAAAGGTTGGACCGGCCAGGATGCTGGTGGAGTAAAACAGTTCCACGTTAATTTCAATCCTGTAATGGTAGGTATGGTGTTGTATATTGTAATCAGTTTAGTATTGACAATCGTTTACTATGCCGAGTATTTATAAGAAGAATAGAGGCACTTTATGATACATATTTCAATAATATTTGGATGGATAGGGATTTTACTATTTATTGTATTAGCTACTACATTTCAGAAATTAGCTAATCGGAATGAATTTGGGTTTATTCACCTTATCATGGCTTTCATGTACGCAATGTGGTTACCGTTACCAATTGCATTAGCCGCCATTTTAAACAAAGATTTTCTGGCGGTTGGAACCTTGTTCGGAGAAGTTTACATGGTGATGATTATTATCACGATGACCTTCCAAACTGGACATCTGGTACATTTGGCAAAAAATAGCCAGAATACTGCGTTAAAAGAGGAACGTGTTGATTGGCTGATGGATACATTGACTAGTCCCTATGAGGTTTTGGCAAATATGTTTAAATGTGTTTGGGCATTTTTTCTTGGCGTTGCTTTTTGGATGGAAGGATACAGCTTATTCGCGCTTATTATGATGCTATTCGGGCTGTTAATCGTCTACTTCTTTATCATTCTTCTTAATTTCAGCTTGGTGCATCCAATAAAATTACTAGAAAAAATAAAACCGAACCCATTTTTATTTAATATTGAAATGATTTTATTCTATTTGACACTCGTTATTTTCATTTCGATTTATTAAGAGGAGGTATAAGGGATGAAAAAGGGATTTATTGTTTTACTAGTTTGTGTGATTACACTACTTGCGGGATGTTCCGAGGGGATTAATGTAAATGGACAAAAGCAGATTCACTTTTCCTTTACGCAAAAAGGGGAAAATGAAAATTGGAAAGTCACGGATGAAGTATCAGGTGTCTATTTCAACAAGGAGAAATTGATTCAAGGAAAACATGTCTTGAAAATAGTCCCAATTAAAAATAGCGAACTTGAAAAGGTAACGGTATCTATCAAAGTGGGAGATGAACGATTGAAACTAAATCAAAAAAGTTCCTTTGTTGTTGAACAGAACGAGAATGGTGAATTTATTCTCAAGCAAGATGGATTTACACGATTCGATGATAACAAAAAGTTTTTTGATGAAAAAACTACACTAATTATTCAATACGGTGACAATAAAGAAAAAATAGAGTTACAGTAGTGGAGGGATGGCTAAGTGAATAAGCAGGAGTTCAGTGTATTTCATGACCAGTTTTTACAAGAATGGAAGAAAACGATGGAAACTGGAAAGACGGAAAACGTTGAGAAAATGGCAACTGATTATTATGTAACGTTCTTTACAGATGCTGAAAAGCCAACTTTTTTCGACCGGTTTGAAGCAATTGAAGGATTAAGAGAGTCGGTCGGTAAATCGGAAGGTCGTATTACCAAAAAGTTTGAGAATCGTGTGATTCGGATGAGAAGTGAAGACAATGCGGTTGTTTTTTACGAGCAAGTACTGATGCAGATGAATGAGGAAAAAGCGCGCTTATTTACGATTGAGAATTGGAAGTGTGTTGATGGTGAATGGCTTTTAATGAGGGAAGTAGAAGAGAAGATATAATTAATTAGTGGAGGTTCCTATGATCCTATTTATTATTTTTTATCTAATCATTATCCCTCTTTCAACATTATTGCATGAACTGGGTCATGCGTTAGGTTTAGTTTTGGTATCAAAGGAAAGAGCGGTTGTTTATTTAGGACTAGATAATGAGTCAAACAAAGAAAATTTTCGAATCGGAAGGATTCATTTTCACATTAAATGGGCGTTCTTTGGTTTTTGTGGCTATAAAAGTGAAAACATTTTGCTTAAGCCATATCAACAGTTTTCATTCTCTATTGGTGAACCTCTTGTATCACTATCTATTGCTTTAATTACATATGGAATTACGTTTACAGGTATCGACGGTGCTTTGTATAGCCTTGTTCTCGGAACTGCGATATTTAACATGTGGATGTTTATTTGCACAATTATCCCGATACGCTATCCAAGATGGTGGAAGCCATACAGCGGAATGACTTCAGATGGTTATACAATGCTTCAAGCAATAAAAAGTATGAAAAACTGGAAAGGAGCGGAGAAATAGTGTCTAAAAAAGTTGCATTATCATTCAGTGGTGGAAAAGATAGCTGCCTTGCTTTGTACCGATTACAACAACAACACATCGAAGTAGCTTGTTTGATCACCACAATATGGAAAAAAAGCAAGCAAACAGTGGCGCATGATGAAAAGCATGAAACTATCGTGAATCAAGCAAATAGTATTGGTATTCCGGTACATTTCATGGAGACCGATTTTGATTCGTATACAGAGGACTTTGTAGACAATTTGGAAGAACTTCGAAAAGAATACGACTTGGATGGCGTAGCTTTTGGTGATATTTATTTGGACGGGCATCGTGAGTGGGGGGAACAGGTGGCTGAAAAAGCTGGACTAGAGCCTGTCTACCCGATCTGGACAGAGCGAGAACATGTACAGGAATTACTCGTTGAATTAGTAGATGTTGGATTTAAGGCAAGGGTAATCAAGGTTGATGAAGAGGAGCTGCCAAAGGAGTGGGTTGGTCGAATGGTGGACAAATCGTTCATTCACGCTATTTTGCAAACAAATGCTTGTTCGCTAGGCGAATCTGGGGAGTACCATACTTTCGTTTATGATGGACCAATATTTCAGCGGGCTGTTGAGTAGCTATATAAATTTTTTATTCTCAAAGCAAGGGTCAGGTTTAAAAAAGTAGATAAATTGAAACAACATCCTTAGA
Source organism: Virgibacillus sp. GM2-2 (assembly GCF_055329585.1). Classification (NCBI taxonomy): domain Bacteria; kingdom Bacillati; phylum Bacillota; class Bacilli; order Caryophanales; family Bacillaceae; genus Virgibacillus; species Virgibacillus sp. GM2-2. Next base: position 101,029 of record NZ_JBUZWC010000007.1, read on the forward strand.
GTTGTATGCTGAATAATGGGACAAGTTGGAAAGTAACTTAGGAGGAGAAGCAGATGAAGACATCATTTTTTGTACATAATAGAGAAAGATTAGCAGAAACATTGCAGGATCAATCATTGGTGATTTTGTTCGCTGGTAAGGCACCCCAAAAATCGGCGGATGAACAGTATCCATTTACGATTAACCGAAATTTTTATTATTTAACAGGGATCGATGAACAGAACGTCATCCTTGTATTGAAAAAAGTAAATGGAAAGCTGGAAGAACAGTTATTTATCGAAAAGGCTAATCCAGTCATGGAGAAGTGGGTTGGAAAAACGATTTCGAATGAGGAAGCAAAAGAAATCTCAGGAATTAACAAAATTAATTATCTTGAACAATTCGAGTCTCATATAGTTAACTTTCTTTTAATGGAAGGGGTGGACTACCTCTACCTTGATCTCGAGAGAAGAGAATGGGATACAAACGCAACAGCAGCTCAATCATTTGCGGATAAAATACAGCGAAATTACCCTGCATTGTCTATTAAAAATATCTACCCTGAAATTTGTGAGTTGCGTGTTTATAAAACACCTGAAGAAATAGAAAAAATTAAGCAAGCAATTGAGATCACATTCGAAGGTCTCAAAAATTTGATGAGCCATGCAAAACCGGGATTAATGGAATACCAGCTCGAAGCACATTTTGACTACGTACTAAAATCATCTGGTGTCACAGACTTTGCTTTTAAAACAATCACCGCCAGCGGCAAAAATGCGACGGTTCTGCATTATGAAGATAATAATGCAGAGGTCAATGATGGTGATCTCGTTTTACTTGATTTCGGTGCGCAATATCAAAAATATAATGCAGATATTAGCTATACCTTTCCGGTAAATGGGAAGTTTACGGATAGGCAAAAGGTTTTTTACAACATCGTTCTTGATGCGCTTAGAGAAGTAACGGCACTTATCGAACCAGGGAGAAAGTTTGCCGAGTTAAACGAACATGCGAAGAAAATACTCGCCGACGGGTGTAAAAAGGTAGGACTTATTGAAAAAGATGAGGAAATAAGTAACTACTATTACCACGGTGTCAGTCACTTTCTTGGATTGGACACCCATGATGTTGGTACGTATAAAGATCGTACTTTAGAGCCTGGCATGGTTGTGACAGTTGAGCCAGGGCTATACATTGCGGAAGAAAATATTGGTATTCGGATTGAGGATGATATTTTGGTAACCGAAACAGGGTATGAAAACTTATCTAAAGCTATTTTTCGATCAGTAGAAGACATTGAAGCGTTTATGAAAAAGTAAGACTCGTAAAAACTGCACTTTCAATGAGTGCAGTTTTTTAAAATTATAAGTAGACAACTTAGGCTTCTGATTTTTATAAAAGTATCCCAGATATAAAAGGCTAAGAACACAAGAAAAGTTCTTCAAGAATAGGGCGCTAATCTTTAATAAGAATTAGCGCCAATATCGCATATAAGGGCCAAAATCTTGAATGAATGTTTATGGCGTGATGATGAAATTTCAGTCTCTGGTCTGAAGAACCTAAATTCAAATAATAGTATAATTCATTCAGACCTATCTATTTAAAGGTGTGGATTAATATAAAAGAGAAAAAGACGTTGAAAAGCCCACTGATAAGTTTTGTTGTTACATCTTATGTAACTTTTTTTGTGTTTTTATGGTAATCGGTTAAGTATGGTTTTAGATGCACCCGAAAGTATCACAAACATTTTGCAAATCATCTCTGCATGGTCTTCAACCTTTGCATTTGTTCTTTTATTTAAAAGGATCTATCCGGGATTAAGGTTAAAAGAATTTGTGAAAGAGCAGTTTTCTCCAAAAATTAGGCCATCAGTTCTTAGCATCGCAGTGATTATTCAAGTTATAATCACCGCTGTGACTATATTTCTTCTTTCTATTACAAACGATACTCAAAACTTGGCATTGTCATTTACAGGTCTTGGATTATTGTTTTTTGCATTCTTAGATACTTTAGTAAGAGGACCCTTAGGCGAGGAATTAGGTTGGAGAGGATATGCTTTAAATGAACTTCAAAAGAAGTATTCTCCTTTGAAGTCAGCCTTATTAGTAGGTGTGTTATGGGGATTTTGGCACACTCCACTATGGTTTGCCTCGGGCTATACGGGGTGAATTTAATCAATTACATTGTGCTTTTTATGATTGGAATTATATCTTTTTCGATTATTGTGACGCTGTTCTACAACCTAAATAAGAACCTGGTTATACCGATTATTATTCATCAACTATTTAATTTTTCTCTAGTGTTAATTAAAGGAGATTTATTAGATATTTTGGTGTATGTTATGCTTAGTTATTTTGTTGTCGCAATTATATTAATTGTTATAAATCCTAAGGAAATTCTATACCAAAAAATGTATGGAAATAATGTTAAAAAACAAAAGTAAAATTTTTTTGATTTCTTCAAGTATCGGGCGCTCTAATCGAATAAGAAGATTTTTTTGATAACAAAAGGTAAAAATAAATAAAATGTGTACAAACATTGATTTAGTGGTATAATTAACATAGAAAGATAATAAGTGCATACACTAATAAAGACCGCCCATGCTAGTGCATGGACAGTCGCAATAGACTGAACCCCATCAAGAGGGGCTAGGCAGCTTATTGGAAAAATAATCCCTCAGCGCCCGCAAAAACGCTTATGAGGGGTTATTTTTTATGGTTATTATCAGAAACGATAAACGCTACTAGCATCCCGAAGGAAATCATAAGCGTTAGCGCACTAACAGTGTCCATAGGCTACACCTCCCTCCCCGGGAAGTCTCCCACCGAAGACTACCGACGAGCGACAGTGCTGCCAAACCCCTCATGCGAAGCCAATCTATTGTTTTTATTATAACATATTGCTATCATTTATACTGCAATTACTAAATAACTTTTTGTTATCAAACAAGTCATTAGTTTAATACATAATATAGACTATTGTTCCATGAAAGGGCGCTTTTCTGTAATAAGGATTAGCGCCTTTATTGCACATAAGGGCCAAATTGTTGAACAAGAAATAAATTATATAAGAGGTGAGATTAAATGAATATCAGACTCGTTGAAGCAAAAGACATTAAACAGTTAATCAAAATGAGATGGGATAATACCATTGAATTTGATGATAGCAAAAAAACGAGTCTATTAAGAGGCTAAGTGATGAAGCCATTAAAGGCTTATTTAGGAAATGAAGTTAATACCTTGAGAGGGTCATTAATTCATTAATAAATAAAAATAATAAGTGAATAAGGTCTCATTAGTTCTATCATTAAAATAACAGCCGCCTCAAAGCGAAGCGGCTGTTTGTTATGAACCTATTTGTTCAATTTGATTCATCAAGTTAGTAATATCAGTGATTGTTTGATACAGCTCTGAATTTTGTAGTTGATCGACTGCAAGTTCACCGTTTTGCAATACTTGGTTTACGGTTTCTTCTAACTGCTCGTTTTTGGCTGCTAATTCCTGATGAATATCTTCAGCAATGGCTGGTACTTCAACGCCATTATACGCTTCTATCGTTTCTTTCAGTGAGTTCAATTGTGCTTCCAATTCAGCTTTTGCCTCTGAATTATTAACTGCTTCTGTAACTAAAGATGAGGTGTCTTCTGCAAATTGGCTAACTTCATTAATGTATTCTGTCGTTTCATTTACATAATTCAAGGAGTTATTGGCTTCTTCCAAAAATGAACAGCCCGTTAGTGCTAAACTTATCAGTAACAAGGAAACTAATCGCTTCATATAATTCTCCTTTCCTAATATATGTAGCATACCATGGAATGAATCTGAGGCGTGTTATTTTGTCTTTTTTAATTGTAAAAATTTTGTGAAGGCTGTTTCCCGATTTATCACCTTTTTCTCTCGTACTGCATGTAATAATTGATGAAAAATCGGTTGAATTCCATAAAAATCCTTCACTCGTTTGAATATAGCTTCTTTTGGTTCAGTTCCCTGGTAATGAGATAATACTTGCCACGTGAATGCTGGCCCAAAATCCCAATAAAATCCTGCAAAGTCATAGGCAGGATCACCGATATGTGCATCCGTAAAATCAATTACACCAGATACTTTTTCAGAAAGTGGATCAAAAATTATGTTTGTAGAAGAAAGGTCACCATGAATTACAGTTGTTACCTTAGAATAGGTAGCGAAATTATCTAAAAACCTAGTAAATGTATCGTTAATTTCATCTTGTTGATAGTTGTTTAGATATGGAAAAACTTCTGTCTTGAGCGAATTATAAAGATCTTTCCAAAAGCTATATGAATGATTGGAAGTTAGTTCGGTTAATTTTACTAGACCATGGAGCGTTGTTAAAAAGTTTCCGAGTAATGCAGCATTTTCTTCGCGCTTAGAAAAAGTATCCATCTCATTTAATGGGATACCATTCATATATGGATAATAAACACAAACTAACTGACCTTTTTCATCAAAGAGAGGACGATAATTTGGAGTGTCAACAACTGGATTCTGTTTTTGGAGTTTATCCAATAATAGTGTTTCACGTAACACATTTGCAGCTATTTTCTTCGTTTTGGGAAAGCGAAATACCAATTCTTGATTAATGATGAATAGATCGTTGTCCCAACCGTTCGTAATTCTTTGTAGTTGTTTGATAGTTACATTTGGTAACGCGTTTTCAATGAATTTTAATCTTGTATCATCCTTATTCATAATAAAGCTCCTAATCATTAATCACTTCATTCTATCATATTCGCCTGGAGTTGCAGGAGTTCGGTTCATTGCCGTCGAATAATAAATAATACTTGTAGGGAGTGGAATTAGGTATGATGGAAGTTGAAAAGTTAATGAAAACGGATGAAGCACCGATGGACTTACTGTTGCTAGCTGATCCATCTGAAACATTGGTAAAGGAATACTTGAAAACAGGTGATTGTTACATAGCAAAACAGCAGGATGAAATTGTTGGTGTGTATGTTTTATTACCGATTAACCCAAGTAAAGTTGAGTTGATTAATATTGCTGTATCAGAAACTGCTCAAGGTAAAGGGATCGGAAAACAATTAATCCATCACGCGATTGAAATTGCAAGACAACAGGGTTTTGAAACAATAGAAATTGGAACAGGCAATTCAAGTATTGGTCAATTGGCACTTTATCAAAAGTGTGGATTTCGGATTATCGGAATTGATATGGACTTTTTCACAAAAAATTACCCAGAACCTATTTTTGAAAATGGTATTCAGTGTAGGGATATGGTGAGGCTAGAAATAAATTTAACAAAAACTAATGGATTGGCAGGGGATATGATGGATTTTCCTACATTTGAAACAGAACGAATTCGTTTAACACATATTGACCACTCGTATGATCAGGCTTTTTTTGAGATTATGTCTAATGATAATGTAACGAAATATTACGGAATGGATAGTCTGAAAGAAATGGACCAGGCGGCTAAAATAATTGATTCCTTTCAAGATATATATGAGAAAAAACGAGGGATGCGTTGGGGAATCATTTGGAAAGAGACTAACTCCTTCATCGGTACGATTGGGTTGAATAACTTAAACTACTGGAGTAACCGCGCTGAAATTGGATATGAGTTGCATCCAAATTATTGGAGGAAGGGGATTGGAACAGAGGCAGTCAATAAAATATTGAACTATTCGTTTAAGGATCTTGGACTATTTCGTATGGGTGCCGTAACGTTTCCAGCTAACTCGGCTTCTAACAGTATGTTGGAGAAAATTGGCTTTAAAAGAGAAGGGACATTGCGAGGTTACTTGTTCCAAGGCAATAAATCACATGATGCCTTTGTATTCTCCATTTTAAAAAATGAATGGCTTGTCGATTAGTGTTTAAACTATAAAGAAAACGGAAACATAATAAGTAAGGAAAATATGTACAAGCCATTTCAAAGATGGAGGAATAATGGATGAAAAAGCTTATAAAGGCTCTTATTAAATATGGTCCGGTTGTCTATCCGATGATTAAAAAATTTCGTAATAAACGCCGGAATAAGACAGTGAATCAATAACGCAATGCCGCAGATGGTCAAAACCATTCTGCGGCATTTTTGTGTGGAAATAGTATGACATTTTTTGATATGATAGGCATGGATAGCATCCGTAACTTTTCAACAAGGAGTACATTATGCGCAAAATTACCTTAACTAATAGTGCGAACTTACATACAAAAGCACAAGAAATCGCGGCAATCTATAAACAAAATCCTAAGGTTGAAGCAGTTTTACTAGGTGGATCTGTAGCGAGAGAATGGAATGATCACTATTCGGATATAGAATTATTTGTTTTATGGGAAACATCACCAACTGATCAGGATAGAAAGGCTGTTATTGAAGCTACTCAAGGAACGATCATCGACTTTTATCCTTATGAAGACGAAGAATGGTCTGAATCTTATATAACAGAAAATATAAAACTAGAAATCAGTAGTTTTTTAACATCGACCATCGAAAAGGTGATATATGATGTAGTTAAAGATGGTGACACGGATTTTGACAAACAATGTCTAGTCTCAACTTTACATGATTGTAAATCGTTGGAAGGTGAAGCAATAGTAGTCGATTTGAAAAAACAAACACTGAATTATCCTGATGAACTTCAGCTTGCAATGATCCGTGAAAATATGGAGCTAGGTAACCGCTGGAATAATCGTGCGGCATTGCAATACCGGGAAGATTGGCTGATGCTTTATAAAGTAATGGCAGATGTCCAAACGAATGTAATGGGAATGTTGTTCGGCTTGAATCGAATTTATGTACATCACCCGGCTTTTAAGTGGCAACAGCATACGCTAGACATGATGCAGATAAAACCAAAAAATATAGTGGAACGAATGAAAAATGTATTTTTAAGTAGTCCACGTGATGGAATAGTAGAATTAGAATCAATAATAGAAGACGTTTATCAGCTAATTGAAATAGAAGTTCCTAAAGTTGTTTTAACTGACGCAGTAAATCGTTCACAATTTCTAAGACCAATGCAAAAAGAGGTGCATGACAATTAAGAAGTATACAGTGGTAGGAAATATATTATTTTATATAGGGTTACTTATATTCATCTTTGGACTAAGTATGAATGAAAACATTGGCTGGAAAAAGTATTATCCAGAACATTTCACAGCTTATTCAACACCTATAATGATTTTTGCGATCGTTATTATACTAACAACTAACTTCTTCAGAAAAAAGAAGAGCAATCAGTCAGAAACGAACAATTCCAGTAATAAAGACGAAAATAATAAAGATGAATAGGCTATTTCTAAATTAGGTCGCAGTTTAATCAGGTTTACTAGCTACTACATTTACAAAAAAAGCTTACATAAATGAGGGAATAGTATGCGTTTGTTGAAACATAAAATGAACAAGGATTATGCAGTTGGAATATTGCAATGGGAATACGAAAAGCCATACGACTTGTACAATAACGAGTTAAATCAAGAATCGATTGATGAAATGCTACAAAATGATTATTTTACGGTTGTAAATGAGGATAATGATTTGATTGGTTACTATTGTGCAGGAAAAGCTGCGCAAGTTCCCGTCGGTAATAAAATAAATGCATACGAAGAAGCGAGGATTGACATTGGTCTAGGGATGAAACCTAATTTAACTGGAAAGGGATTTGGAAGTACATTCTTTTCTTTTGTTTTACGTAATATTCAGGATGCACACCCAAATATAACAACACGTTTAACGGTAGCAACATTTAACAAACGAGCAATTCGGCTTTACGAAAAATTTGGGTTTATTGAACAGAAAAGGTTTGACTCAGATGTCACAGAGTTCATGACAATGATACGAGAGTAATGGAAGGTTAGGAGTGCGTGCTTCATGATACTAGACAATCAAAACGGATTGCTCCTTATGCGAAATGACCACCTTGGTGAGAGAGAATGGCGTAGTGATGATTGCTACAAAATGATTTTTTCTCCAGTAGGAAAAGGAACATTTCAAACGAAACGGTCTGATTTAACTATTGATACAAATGAATATGCGATCGTTAACCCGAATGAAGAACATAAACAACTGCATATTACGGAAGAAAAGTTTCTAGTAGAAATTAATCAGTCGTTAATAAGGGAAATTGCGACTGATTTGAAACTACCAGTCCATGAACCGGAGTTTGCTTTGCTCTCCTTTAAACATCCACAGATTTCAACGTGGGTCGATTTTGTGCATCAATTTATGCAAATAAATGATAATGCTTCGGACAAGATGAAACAGTTATTTCTCGAAAACGCACTTGCGCAATTAACCATTTTAATGTTGCGTTACGGAGCAGGGTCACACCTGGATGAACTGCCGACCATTAATGCGAATAAAGAAATTCAACAAGTGATTCATGCATTAAAAGAAAGCTATGAAGTAGATTGGAACCTTGATGATATGGCCACGCTTTCAGGATTGAATAAATATCAATTTTCCCATCTATTCAAGCAAACTACAGGTTTATCACCATACGCATGGCTACAGCTGTATCGATTAATAAAAAGCCAATATCTACTAGCACATACCAAATCTTCCATTCTAGCAATAGCCCTCCAGGTAGGGTTTAAGAGTGTCGGATCATACAATCAATTATTTAAGAAAGTTTTCGGAAAAACGCCTACCATCTTTCGAAAACTTTATCATCAATAATAATCCTATCAAGCTCACCAATAGAATAAGTGCTCCACTACTGATCATTAAAATTTGGATAGGAATTATTGTTGCTAGAAGACCGAAAATAGCTAAGGAAACGGTATTTGATAAATATAGTAACACTGCGTTTGAGCTGAATGCACGACCCAGTTTATTTTCCGGTACATTATCCTGAATTAGAAAGACTCGAACAAGACTAGAAATCGGTAACCCGATACCAACTAGTATTGCACCAATAAAAAAGTGATCAATGCCATAAAATAGACCATAATAAAGAATACCTATTCCCCAAATACTTGCCCCTAATAAATAGATGGAAAGATTCATTCTCTTAATAAAATATGGCACACATAAATTAGTTATAATTACAGTAATACCAAAAACGCCTTGGATTAAACTGTATATTTCCTCGCTTTTCTTCGTTATGTCACTTAGCGAAAGTAGCAACCCAACCTCCCATACCCATGTGTTAAAAAAGACAACTACAAAGGTGAGCAGATATAAATATTTTAGTGTAATCTGATCCTTTAACCATCCAAAGAATTCCCCAATCGATAAAAAGACATTTTTAATCGACTTTTCATGCTGCTGTTTCTGTTCTGTAAAATTAACCTGTGATAGACAAATCACACTTACTACATATGTCAGTGCATCAACAACAAAGAAGTATATGGCACCATAACTTAGTAACCAGACAGAAATGATTGGACTTAGAACCGTAACACCCCGACTAACGGTATTATGTAAGCTATTAGCTACTGCTCGAGTTTCCTTACTCGTAATTAGTGGTAAAACTGCACGATGTGTAGGATTAAAGAAGCAACCTATACTTTGAATAAAAAAGCTAACGAATAGTAAATAGACGTAACTTAGCATATCGAAGTGATACATGACGACAATGGAAAATACCAAGGGAATACGAATGTAATCAAGCACGATTAATAATTTTTTCCGTGGTAACCAGTCAGCCGCTACGCCACCAATCAGTCCAAATAATAGATAGGGCACTGTTTCTGCAATAGCCATTCCAGTTGTATGAACTGCTGAACCGGTTAAATCATAAGCCAAAAATAAAAACGCCATTCCTGACAGTACATCCCCGAGTCGAGATATCCCTCCACCAAGTAAATAGAATCGTATATTTTTTTCACGTAAAATAGTTTTATACATAGAAATCACCTCACGTTTAACCATATATTTGTTGTGAGAACATTTCTCTTCAAAAATTGCTAAAAAACGTAACAATATTTGATTACAATATTTCTCTTAGAAGCGGCTTTGAATTATAATGAGTTAAGATATATCGGAGGTGAGCGTACACGTGTGGGAGTTACTATTATTGATGTTAGAAAGAATAGGGATTATTGTAACGGTGGCTTTTTTAATGACACGGGTGCGTTATTTCCGATCTGTTATTCATCAACAAGATGTAACGGATAGGCAACGCCTTCCTGTTATGATCATGTTCGGGTTGTTCGGGATTCTTGGAACATATACAGGATTAGTCGTAAATACAGATGCATTGGGATTATCAAAAATGGCGTAAAACCCCTGCATTTATGTATGGGGTTATAAGCCGTGGTGGTTTAAACTAGCTATCGGTTCTTGTATGAGGTATACTAACAATATAGTTGGGGAACAAATGTTCTGAAACGGAGTGATACCATGTATAGTGCCTATAAGATCGAAATTCATGAAAACCATGAACTCTTTTCCTATTTCGATGCATTGTGTTTTCAAGCGAAAAATTTGTACAACACGACGAATTTCTACTATAGACAGGTGTTCACAGCCATGCGAAACGGGACATCGAATGCCAATCAAAAAGAAGTCATGGATGCAATCACCCACTATCTTCCGTCGATGAATGCGATAAAACAGGCGAATTTCGAGAAAAGGAAAGCGAAAAGCCCAGACGATGAGTCAGTAAAGCTTCATTTGTTCAGCCCACCATCCGAAAAGAAGAAGACGCTTGGCTACGGTCTTTTGGATGGGCTTTTCAAATCTATGAAACAGCCTGACTACCGCGCACTTCCAGCACAAACGAATCAGCACGTCATCAAAAAGGTATTGGAAGACTGGTCCTCGTTCTATGAAGCGATCAAGGATTACAACTTGCATCCGGAGAAGTACACAGGACGGCCGAAAATTCCCCGCTATAAGAACAAAGATGGACGGACGGTGTGTGTGCTGACAAACCAAACCGCTAGAATAGCCCCCAATCACACATTGAAGCTGCCAAAGACCAAAAAGCGGCTCCATATTGGAAAATTAGCTGACACAGAAGGCCGTTTCCAACAAGTTCGCATCGTGCCGTTCTACGGACGCTATGTGGTTGAATTGATATACAAGAAAACGGATGAAAAGGCGTTGGCACGGCCAAAGGATAAGAAAAACGATTTTCTTTTCCCCCCGAAACGAATCATGGGAGTAGATATTGGCGTTGATAACCTTGCAGCCATTGCAGATAATACAGGCGGGCAGCCTGTCATCGTCAAGGGCAAGGTATTGAAATCCATCAACCACCAGTACAACAAGAAACGCGCGCAAATGGTTCGGATCTTACGGAACGGACTGCAGGAGAAGGAAGGTCAACACATGACCCAGAAACTGAAGAACCTTGACCGTAAAAGAGCGGACCGCGTTACCGACTACATGCACAAGGCAAGCCGGGCGATTGTTAACATTGCGATCGAACGAGGAATCGACACGATTATCATCGGCAAGAGCGACAAATGGAAGGCAAAGGTCAAAATGCGTAAAGCTGACAAGCAGACGTTCATCCAGCTTCCATTCATGAAGCTGATTACAATGATTACGTATAAAGCGGAATCGGTTGGCATTCAAGTCGTGACGCGGGAAGAAAGCTACACGTCGAAAGCCTGTTTCTTAAGCGTAGACCCGATTCCCATCTATAACGGCGAGAAAAACACATTCACCTTTTCGGGAAGACGTATTTGTCGTGCCTTCTATCGGGTGAAAGGAACGAACATTCAGATCAATGCGGATGTTAACGCTGCGTTTAATATCCTGCGGAAGCATTGCGGCATTAACAACCCATTTGGCACATTAGGACGGAAAGATTTCCTTCTGTCACCAAAACGAGTACGCATCCAATAAGCAAAGCTGAAGGCTATACAGCCTGATGTGTAAGGGGGCTTGTGGTCGCTCCTCAGTCGGACAATGCAAGGGCACTATCTGTATTCCACTGAAACCCCTGGATTTATCCATGGGGAGTATCATTTTCAAGATGAAAAGGATATTTCGTCGGTAACGATTGAATTTTTAAAAGGGTTGTCTTCTTTGTTAAGCTTATCGCAACTAACGAAGGAAGCAGAAGTCAAGGCGTTACAAGCCCAAGTAAGTCCTCATTTTCTTTTTAATGCACTTAATACGTTTGTTTCGTTTGTAAGAATTGATCCAGATAAAGCACGGAAATTATTAATTGCTTTATCTCGGTTACTTCAGAAAAAATCTTGAAAGCTCAACTAATTCGACAACGACACTATCGCAAGAGTTTGAACATGTTCATGCTTATTTGTCAATTGAAAAAGAACGATTTGTGGAAGTAGAAAATGATGAATTAATGAACTGTAAAATTCCAACCATGACACTACAACCGATAATAGAAAATGCTTTAAAAAACACGGCATGAAAGGTCAGTCAATGAAAAGCAGTATTACCATTTCTGTTCAACAACAAGCACACAATGTCGTGATAACAGTAGAGGATAATGGCAAAGGTATGAATCAAGAACGGTTGAATGAGCTTCTTCATACACCAATAACATCTGAAACAGGTACTGGAATTGAGCTCTACAATGTGAATCGACGCTTGGAAATGATGTTTGGTAAAGAATCGTCCTTGCGTATTCAATCAAAGTAGAATTCCAAGTTCGCTATAATAATGTTTAACTAAAGCTACTTATCTTTGATTTAGAAATAACAAATGTTGGTTGTTAGTCAATCACCTTTACATTTTATTCCTGCAATGCTTCCCATAAACCTTCGTTACCTATTAACATAACAGCTATTCGTCCGTTTTCGTTCATATTTGCTTCGCCAGTTACAATAGCTACCTTTTTGTCGTTCCCTTCTCTTTGATATTCTACTTCCAATGAAAAGTCATAAATAGTATCTACTTCTGATCGTTCAACTTTGATATTTTTGGCATTTAGCTGATAGTCATTCCAATACGCAGCTTTCAGAAAGGTAAAACCAAATGAAGCGATATATTCCCTATAGCCATCTTCCGTAAAATAAGATTTAAACTTCTCTTTTGAATATGAATTCATTGCTTTTAAAGATGATTCGACATCCTCAATACCATCGCTTTCAATGGTACTCCAAATATCTTTCAATTCCTGCTCTGGCCCTGTGAAAGTACGTTCTAAAACCGTTTCAATGGTGGTAATATTTTCATCCTTTGGTTCAGTTTCCATATTTGGAGTACAAGCAACGATGAATAAAGGAATTCCAAACAAGATAATAGTTCCAATCAGTTTAGAAATGTTATTCTTCATAATAACTTCTCCCCTTTTAGATAAATACGTGCAAGAAGTACTATTGGTTTCAAACTGTACTTAATATATGCTCATTCATACTCGCGTGACTTGCAATCGCTACAAAAAATACTACACTCTCCACGGGTTTAAGCTGATTCCCTTCGTGATAAAGCCACCATAATGGCTGTTATGTCTACTGATTTTATGAAAAACAACATTCCTATAGAAAGCAGCCTTTTTAAAATATTTTCGCGAAACATTTCCACAAATAGGCCATCAAGCAGGAAATATGTAAATAGAAATCGAATTGTTAAAGGGGGAATGAATAAATAAAAGTAGGTGATTTTTTTGGAAAATACGCGCGAAAAAATTGATGAATTAGAGGATTATACGACCTGGTTAGAAACATTGAAAAAACACGATCAGGATATATTTTTTAAACCAATTAAAGAGGGCAAATGGTCGGTCGCCGAAATTATATCACACATTATGTTTTGGGATTGCTACATAGTGGAAGAAACACTTCCGAAGATGAAGGAAGGTGCGGACATAGAGAGTATTGAATTTCAGCTGCTGAACGATAAGGCTTCAGCCTATGCACTATCAGGAGTAGCGATGCTTGATTTGATTGATGAGGCAAAGCAAAGTCGAGAAAAGTTAGTAGCAGAACTGAGAAATAAATCTGAGGATCAGTTTTTTGAGAAGTTTAGATTGAATGGAGAAGAAATCGACGAATATTCAGGATTTCCCCATACATTATACAATTATGTGTGTTCGTTCATTTGGCACGACAATCATCATAAGGAACAAGTAGAAGAATTTTTTTCGCAGTTTGACGGGCAGTAATACCCCCACTTCAAAAATTAAGTAGATCCGAGGAATTTTAAGTGGGGGATATAACTGCCCGTACAAGCCCGATTGGTTCAACTACCATTCAGTAGGGGGAGGAACGCCCCCCACTGAATGAAGTTTCACTTTATCCTAAATACAGGAGGAATCGCGATGACGGTTACATTAATACCAATGACGCAGGATGATTTTGCCCACTATACATCAAAAAGCATTCAACTTTATGCCGATGAAAAAGTGGCGGCGGGTACGTGGACGAAAGAGGAAGCACTAGATAAGTCTGAGAAAGAATATGAACGGTTATTACCAGAAGGTCTGGATAGTGAACATCAACACTTATATGCAATTACGAAAATTGAAGACAAAGTAAAAGTAGGATGGTTATGGTATAAGTTCGATCCAAGTCATCCGCAAAAGGAATCATTCATATTTGATTTCCTCGTTTTTGATGAATTTCAGGGTCAAGGATATGGAAAAGCGGCTTTAAAAGCATTAGACGATCATGCCCTAGCAAATGGAATTGAAAAATTATCGTTACATGTATTTGCACATAACAAACGTGCTATTAATCTATACGAAAAGCTAGATTATCATCCAGTAGGTATGATTATGTCGAAAGGCTTGAAGTAGTAATGAACCCGATAAAGAAAGCTTTTGGTTATGTGACACGTGTTAAAAATGAACAACCTCAAGTGCTTGTGTTCCAACACCCGGTTGAAGAAGCGGGAATCCAAATTCCTAAGGGTACAGTGGAAGAAGGGGAAGATCCGTACGATGCTGTTATTCGGGAAATGAATGAAGAAACTGGGTTGGTAGACTTAGAGGTTGAAACGTTACTAGGACAAGATATCTGGGAATTTGATGGTAGGTTATATGAACGTTATTTTTACAAAATTGTGGTAGACGAGAAACGAGATTCATGGGATCACGAACCAACTGGTGGCGGGGAAGAAGATGAGATGGTCTTCTCGTTCTTCTGGATTTCGGACAACGATCAAGTTGAACTAGGACCAGGACACGAGGACTATTTAGATCTAATTTTTACAAGCAGTGAGGTGAAAGAATGACAACATACATAGCCCTTTTACGTGCAATTAATTTGGGGAAACGAAACAAAGTGAAAATGGCAGATTTGAGACAACTACTAGAATCACTTGGGTTGAAAAATGTTCAGACATACATTCAAAGCGGGAACGTGATTTTTGATTCTGACAAGGATTCCGAGTTTCTTACGGATTTACTGGAACGAGAAATCCAATCAAAATTTGGATTTCCAGTTCCTGTGATTTTGCGGACAGCAAGTGAGTGGAAAGAAGTCATGCAGCGAAGTCCGTATGTGTTTGGAGAGATGAATGAGAATGAAAGCTTACATGTATCTTTTTTATCCGAGAAACCATCACAACAAGGGTTGGAGAAGTTAGATAACTTTCAAAATGGAAAGGATAAGTACCAAATTATAGATAAAGAGATTTACATATTATTTGGGCAAAACTTTCATAAATCCAATCTTCCAACACATCTTCAAAAGTTAGGTGTTTCCGCAACGTTGCGAAATTGGAAAACGGTAATGAAGTTGGATGAAATGATAGAGGGAAGGTAAGGGACATTTAAATGGAATTCAAAATAAAAGAGCTGGAAAACTATACGCCAACCATCAGTCATTTAGTTCGTATGATGGAATATGCTAGATTGACAACATTACAGGCTGTGCAAGGGCTGACTGTAGAACAGCTAGATTATGTACATGCGGATCATGCTAATTCAATCGGTGCACTTCTTTTTCACATTGCAGCCGTAGAGTTCGGCTTTCAGCTTGATACATTTGATAAAAGAAGACCAAATGAACAAGAAGCCCTTGAGTGGGGCGCGGGCTATGAATTAGGTGATAAAGGAAGAAGAGAAATTAAAGGCAACCATCTGGAATTTTATCTGGAGAAATTACAGACTGTCCGAAATAGAACGCTTCGTGAATTTCAAAAACGTGATGATGAATGGTTATTTTCTAATTGCATGTGGGCTGACCATCCATCAAATCATTATTTTATCTGGTTTCATTCGTTTGAGGATGAAATCAATCATCGTGGACAGATTCGGATTCAGCGGAAGATGTTGCCGGAGTTTTAAAGCTGCTACTTATATTGAGATCAGGAGTAACCATCTCAAATGTAGTTCCAATACTAGAATGGGTTACAAAGGTTATACTCCCTTGAGTAATGCTATATTGGATTATAAGAATTACTAAAAATATTGAGAAAAAGTAAGTTACACATTTTCACAATTAGGACGTAAGAACGGAATAAAACATGACCGATTTTATCTTGTTGAGTAACTAATTATTTTATGGATAAATATGATGCTTGGATTACCAAAACGGAGGTTTTTTAGTGGACTGAAGATTGACCAAAGGTAAGGGGACAGGAAAGGGGATGTTGAACATAAAAACTGTAAAAGTACCTGTTCTTTTTCATGATATATTTGGAAAGCGAATTGCTTTATTGGATCTGTGGCTCACGATTTTGTTTAGTATTGGAATGACAGTATTGCTATTAACGCTTACCTACTCCGATTGGCAGGAACTTGCTATTTGGCGAGTCGTTATACTTATCGTTTTCATTGTAGACATTACAGGCGGTGTGCTTGCCAACTTTTCATTTTCGACCAATCTCCACTATAAAACAAATGCCCGTGGCCGATTTGTTTTCATTGCGATTCATGTACAGCCTATTATTTTTTCTTGGTTGTTTGTTGGTTACTGGGGGAGTGGTATCATCGTATGGGGCTATACAATCGTATCGGCTCTTATTGTGAACGCACTCATCAAATATCCGGGCCAACGTATTATTGGCGTGTTTTTAGCCGTTTCAGGAGTGAGTTTACTTCTGTTGTTTGCGGATATCCCAAAAATATTACTAGCTGTTTTTTCTTTATACATGTTTAAGGTCATTTTCGGTTTTGCTGTTGACCATGATTCGAAAAATGTGGCTTTTGATTGATTGTACAGAGCATTATGATAATTGTTCCACCAATAAAATTTACGTAAAAGCTACCAGGGAGGGATTATAGATGACCGAGAAGATGCATACTGATGAGTTGGAAATTGATGAACGACTTGTGCGGCGTTTGCTTGTCGAACAGTTTCCTCACTGGGCAGAGTTGCCCCTGCGTAAGGTCGAGCCAGTTGGAACGGTAAATGCCATTTTCCGACTTGGAGACGAATATTCCATTCGGCTAGCGAGAAGGGAAGGACCGACGACACCAGGAGGGCGCGAGTTCTTATGGCTACCAAAACTCGCGCCATCAGTTCCACTTGAAATTCCTGTGCCTATCGCTCAGGGGCGACCCAATAAAGAATATCCATGGTTTTGGGAGATACATTCGTGGCTGCGGGGTGAGACGGTGCCGATAGAGGCGATTGACGAAACGCGATCTTGCAGCGTTTGTCGTAGCACTGCAACAAGTCGATTCATCGGGAGGGCCATTAGGACGCGGCATCCCTTTGGCCCAACGTGACAAGGACTTCCGATATTGGCTAGCACGATTTAATGGCGATCCCGCGGTGTCTGATGTGTGGGAGTCGGCTCTTGCTGCGCCACCATGGAACGGCCCTCCTGTTTGGCATCACGGCGATCTAGATGTGCGTAACTGGCTCGTACGAGATAAACGTATCAGCGGTGTGATTGATTGGGAAACAATGGGCATCGGAGATCCTGCGTGTGATGTGATGGTCGCGTGGAAGTTGCACTCGCCAGAGGCGCGCGATGCGTTCCTTGATGCTCTTCGAACGGACGACGCTACAAGGGCAAGAGCCCGCGGATGGGTTGTATCACAAGCAGTTGCAATCCTTGCCTACTATACACCGCAAAACAATCCGATTTTGTACAATGAGGCAAAATCCTGGCTAGACCTAGTGTTAGTTCAAGAATAATTCAGTTTTTTTGATTGAGACGTATATTAGTTATTCATTCAACGTCCGCGCTTAAAGATATCGAGGGGGGATTCCAATAGAGAGGAGTTATTGGTTCATAGTTTTGGGTATTGTTTGGTCTATTATTTTTATTTGTATTAGCTTTTATTGGGCAATGGGTGGATTACTTGGTGTTAGATCTCTAGGAGGGTCTATTTTTGAGATGTCTCAAAACCCTTCTCCCTCGTTCGTTATGATAGTTTGGTTTACCAGTTTTATTAAACTACTTGGGTTAATATTATTGTTGATGCTTCTTGTTGAATGGAAGAAACCTATAATAAATAGAATGCTTTACTGCATCACTAAAATTATTGGAGCTTTATTGTTCTTGTATGGCTTACTGAATTTCATTACGATTTCCCTGAGTATGTTAAACGTTTTTGAATTTGACTTAGATTCTTATGCAACGTTTTGGAGGTTAGCTTTTTGGGAACCTTTCTGGATGGCTGGCGGGGTGTTTTACTTTTTTTCCGTTAAAAAGAGTACGATATAGTTACCAGGAACTATTTGTTTAATAAGGGGTTTGAAATGATCTTCCAGAAACGGGCGCCATTCTTACAGATAAGGGCCAGGATATTGAGGGTCAGCAGAAAGCTACTGGTATAGAAATTGAAAATAAGAAGATAAGATTAGGATATTGTTCCTCAAATAAACAATCAGGCGCAAGAATCGAATTGAACAAAGCTAGGCTACTTCTGATATAGGGGTCGTTTTTAAGCAAGTTATTATATGGAAAAATGAATTCTATCTGTATGACAAAAAAGAAATATCGGGGGGAGAAAATATGTTAAAAGTAAGACCTTTAGAAAGTCGGGACTATGATTTGATTCGGGAGGCAGAAAAAGTAATTGAAAAGAATTATAGGTATGGACGACACCACATTGGTTCAGCGGTAAGAACAACATCGGGAAATGTTTTTGCAGCAGTACACGTTGAAGCGAATGTTGGGAGAATAACCGTATGTGGGGAAGCAATGGCAATCGGAAAATCAATATCAGAAGGGGATCACGAATTTGAAACGATTGTAGCAGTCGCTCATCCTCATCCACACGAAGATATAGAAAAATGTTGGATAGTTGCTCCATGTGGTATGTGTCGGGAGTAAATAAGTGATTATGGAAAAGACACTGATGTAATTATTGCTTATAATGGTGAATTGGTTAAGTGCAAAGTGATAGAGCTATTACCGGAAAAATATACAAGTGAAATTGAATAAATACTTCTAATTAATTGGAATGTGTTCTTTACTCCAATTAAGGCGCATTTCTGGAATAAAGGTCTGCGCCATGTATTGTAAAATCGGGCATTTAATGGAGTACAGGGCAGTAATAATTTATTGGGAAGTTGAAGTTGTCTTTTAAAAAGCAACTATGGTATCGAATTTTTGGATCTATTTGAAAGATGTTATATATACATAAAATCCAATTTCACATTTTCCAATCCTATTAAATTGTTTTTTGTTAGGAAGAGATTTGTAATTTTTACACATAAGGAGATAAAACTATGGCAGAAAACAAATTACTAAGAATGGACAATGTCGGCATCGTCGTGGAATCCCTGGATGACGCAATCTCTTTTTTCGAGGAGATTGGCTTGAACCTTGAAGGGCGAACCACTGTCGAAGGTGAATGGGCTGGTCGAGTAACCGGATTGGGTACGCAGTGCGTAGAGATTGCTATGATGGTAACCCCAGATGGCCACAGCCGAATTGAACTTTCGAAATTTCTCACCCCACCCACTATATCAGATCACCGGACTGCCCCTGTAAACGCCCTCGGTTATCTACGCGTCATGTTCACCGTTGAAGACATTGACGAAATGGTATCCAGACTCACCAAGTTTGGGGCTCAACTCGTTGGTGAAGTGGTTCAATACGAGGACTCGTATCGGCTCTGCTACATTCGTGGAATCGAAGGTCTTCTAATCGGTTTGGCGGAACAACTCGGTAATAAATAAGTAAGTGACGTTTTATAAAAATCTTTTACTGAAGTATACATTTCTGAAGTAAAAATTGTTAGAGAAAAGCAGTGTGAAATGAATATATCCAAGCCTGATGGTCATAGATAATCTAGTGTTAGATTAAGAAAACAGTAATGGTCTACCCGATAAAAGATTATGATGAAAGGAGATGCTACTTATGGAGAATTCAACTATAAAATGTCCTGAATGTAATAGTAAGGTAAGGCAAGGATTTATTTTCTCTCCTCGTCGAATTTGTTGGTCAGAATCAGGTGATTCGGTTATACATGCGTATGATAGCGAAGTATCAGTAAATGATGCTTTTTTAAAATTACATAAAAATCCAGCATATAGATGTGAAACGTGTAAATTAGTAATCTTTACATATAAATAATCAAAGATCTATGAGGCGAGTCTTTAAAGATCCGCCTTATTATGCAGACGATGCGAAAAGAAATAAGGACTGTAAGTGAACAAAACTTAATTAATAGATATGGAGTGTATTAAGTGGATAAAAAAGAATTTTGGGGGTTAATCGAAGAGTCAAAAGGATTTAATGTACAGGCTGAGTGGTTAACAGAAGTACTATCTGAAAAGAAATTAAAGGAAGTGTTGGAATACGAATGTATTTTTCAAGGACTAATGAATGCAAGTTATCAGTCTACTTTATGGGCAGCAGCCTATGTTGTAATGGGTGGATGCTCTGATGACACTTTTGATTATTTTAGGGGCTGGCTGATTGGTCAGGGTGAAGATATATATTATAAGGTAGTTAATAACCATGAATTTTTAGCAGAGTACATTAGTGAAGATAATCTTGATGCTGAGGGAGTTCCTGAAAATGAAGAAATGCTATCAGTTGGATTAGACGCTTACACTCTAATAAAGACTGGTTACACTGAGTGGGATGATGATATATATGATGAAATGTTAGAAGGGCTCGAAAAAATGGGGTTACAGACGGAAGAAGATATAGAATTAGATTGGGAAGAGGATGATTTAGAAGAATTATTCCCAATTTTGTGGGAGAGGTTTGGGGATGATCCTTTAGGTTAAAACTTAGGGTTTTCGTTGAAGAGAGGAAGGCATTATGTAGACTTGACTAGAGTTTTCTCAGCAATATCTCAAACAATTATTGGATGATCAACAAAACATGGAAGAAATTTTAAGAAATAAGTACACGTTTTTCGAGGGAATGAAAGATAACCATATTAATAATAAAAAGATGGCTTTAAAAGAAAAAGATCAATCAATAATTAATACTATGCACTTTTCCAGAATAGGGTCAGAATGTCAGAACAGTACATTTATTGCATCTACTGATTTTGCAAAAAGTAAAAGTCCCTATTTATTTTTATGATTAGATAATAATCTTTTTGAACTACACACAGTAACATTGGATAAAAGGTTATCCTACTATTATGTGGATGGTAATAAGTAAGTTTAAATAAAGATATGAATGGAGTTTTATTATTGTCAAATAAATTAATGGGCTCTGCATCAATTATTACTGATTCAGAAGGAAAAATTTTGTTGGTAAGGCACAGTTATGGAAAGAAAAATTGGGAACTCCCAGGTGGAAAAGCTGAAATAAAAGAATCTGCACAGGAGACTGCAAAAAGAGAAGTACTAGAAGAAACAGGGCTCTGTGTCAAAATAGGGGATTTAACTGGTGTATATTATGACCCGATTTTTGATATGCATCACTTTGCGTTTATATCCGACAATTTAAATAATGAAATGCCAAAACCCAGTTCACCGGAAATTTTAGAGTGTAGATATTTCTCGTTTGGTGACCTACCAAAACCAATAAGTGACTTTACTATTAAAAGAATTGAAGATGCACTAAATAAAAATAATAATGATATGTTTCACGTTATCGGACCAAGACAATGGGAGGAATAACAATTTAATTCTGTTATATTTCATTTTTAAATCAGTTTCCATATGGAAATTTCAAACGTGTCACTAATACGGGGGAATTAGATGAAAAGAAGAAAAGTAGGCATTTTACTTTATAATTATGTAGATATTCTAGATTTTACTGGTCCCGCAGAAGTATTATCACTAACTTCTCACAATAAAGCCGACCAGGCAATTAATCTTTATAAAAAAGACTTATTACCGACCAATCCATTTGACGTAATTACTATTACAGAATTAGGAAAGCAAATAAGGACTCACTCGGGAATAAAAGTTGAACCAGACTTCAGTATTGATAATTCTCCCAAAATAGATATTCTTATAATTCCAGGCGGACCACTAAGGGCGGTACAATCTATGGCCAAGAAACAGAAGATAATAGATTGGATTATGAAACAAAACAATATTGAATACATATGTTCAGTATGCACTGGAGCATATATCTTAGGAGCAACTGGATTGTTGGATGGAAAAGAGGCAACCACCCATCATTTGGCTTTGAAAGGTCTACAAGAAAAACACCCTGACATCCAGGTTTTATCGAACTGTAGAGTAGTCCATAATCAAAATCTCGTAACTTCTGGCGGAGTTTCTTCTGGAATTAACATGGCACTGTATCTTGTTGAGCAAATTTTGGGAAAAGCTACTGCTGAAAGAACAGCTAAAACTATTGAATTTATATATTAAATATTTTATTCCGTTAACGAGCGCCCTTTTTTAACAAGAAGATGCTTTATCTGAACTGGTTCATTCACTTGAGCGAGTTCAAATTCAATATAGAAAAATATATCACATCACAAAGGGAGATCAGAATGCATATTGATTTTTTATTAAATCATCCCAAAAAGATAAAAGAAGTTTCTGAAATGATTTATAAGGAGTTTGTAGTAAAAGCGGGTAGTAGTATGAAATTTGAAGATGTTGTTAAACACTTCTCAAATACAAATGATAACGCATTTCCGATAACACTCGTTGCTTTAGAGAACGGAGAATGTTTAGGAACTGTATCAATCTTTGAAAACGATCTAAAAATAAGAGATAGGTATAAACCTTGGCTTGCATCTCTATATACGAAACCTGAGTATCGTGGTAGAGGGATAGGACAAAAGTTAATAACCAAAACCATAGATGTAGTCAAAGAATTAGGATTTAAGGAACTTTATTTAAGAACAGAAGATACGTCTGACTATTATAGAAATAAAGGATGGACTTATATAGGAACTGTTTCCGATGATAAATACGATAAAATTGATGTATTTAAATTAAAGTGTATTTGATTTAACGAAGGATAATCTTTGCCCCTTCTTGCCAACTAAATTGTAAAATGTGCATTGAAAATAAGAGATGATAAGATAGGAGAACTAGTTTATTGATAAGGAGTGATATTAAATGGAATCTTTAATTGTATGGTTATTAATATTAGTTTTCGGTGGACTTGGTGGAATAGGCATTTGTAGTGCTTTTGAGGGAAATGAAGTATTTTCCGGATACGCCGCAATGATGGGGATGATTGTAGCTTTGTTAAGTGCGATTTTCTTCCAATTAAACTTAATGCAAAAAGACAGTGACTAGATGTTACGCAAACGAAAGCAAGAATCGAGTAAGATAGGCATCAATAATGCCGCTTTCTGTTCAGTTTGTTCAAATAAATGGCAAGAATGTCTGCAAATGAAAAGTATTAACCATATATAAAACATAAATGTCCTTATCTAACAATGTGTTGCCAGTGAGAGGGTAATTCCTCAGTCTTTATATGGCTGAACTTTACAAGTTTTACATCTGAACTACCGATTTTAAAAGTCATTTTGTCCACCCCAACTGAAATATGTGGACCAATGACGGGAATAACTTTGAGTGTTATTGAAAACATGAAGCTACGGAAGTCTTCCAATCGTTTGGTGTTTTCGACATAAACCATATATGGGTATACGTTAGGGTTCTCAATAAACATAGTTGAGTAATATTTATTGATTTGTTTTTGAATACGTGGCAAAAGCATTGAAATAACAATATCATGATATAATAATATTTCTGACGGTTTACTGGTGCTAATGTTTTCTGCTGAAGTAACAAGAGGTTGAAGGGGAATTGAAATTCCAATTGTTAAACAAATTGCTACAATGATTTTTTTCATAGATCTTTTCCTCTACACTTTTTGTTTAATATTCCTTTTACCAAAATATTTATGTACGAATGATCAATGTGTCATTATCGGACGCGTTTATCGAGCAGGTCGCCCTTCCAAATAGAGACAGATTATGGAGCAACACATATTGGATCTAATCAACCTGCCATAGCATAAGTAAACCAAGTGCAAGCGCAACTCTATCTGACTAGTTTCATCTTCTTTTAGTAATTTTTTAGCTTATCCAAGAATAAACTAAAATTAAAAGAACGTGTTTGCTATGGGAGGGTGAGGCCATGAGGTTTGATCAGGGGGTAATAGCGTTTGTCGGCTGTATGTTCCTTGGGATAGGGCTTGGCTTATTATTTGGAAATGCAGCAGTTGGTACATTAATCGGTATGGGTGCTGGCTTACTAGTGATGTTTTTCAGCAAAAAAGCATGATAATAAATACCCCTCTGCGGAACGAATTCCAACGAGGGGTATTAAAATTAGAAAATAGATTTAGGTAATGTTTTATTTTAATCCTTCAAGATTATCTATATGAAACAAAATTCGTGTCATTTATCGTATCAATTTTTAATCTAAATAATTGGCAAAAGATGTGAACAAAAATGAAACTTCATAACCGATTCACACGTATAATAAACTGAAGGAGGTTACATAAATGAAACGAACTGGGGAAATTGTGTTAAGTATCATTGGAATTATATTTTATGGATTTATGGCTGCAATTGGTGGATTTCTAATTTGGATGGAAAATAATAAAGATGCCATCCGACAATTTGTTCAAGATGCAGCAGAGCAAAATCCAGAGGCTCCAGCAGTAACTATGGAAGATTTTAATATGGTAATGGATATGGCTGGAACTAGTGGAATGTTTTTATTTATTGTATCAATAATCGCAATGATCGTAGGTATTATTGCTGTTGTATTTTTAAAGGGGAACAAAAAACCAAAAGCTGCAGGAATTTTATTAATCATCACTGCTGTTGTGGTAGCAATTATTACGATTGGCGGTGGAATTTTTAGCGGAATTCTATATTTAATTGCAGGTATTATGTGTTTGGCAAGAAAACCACAAAAAATTAATTATGAATAATAGGAAAGCTAGCACTCTATCAATGTTGCCAAGAGTGCTAGTTTTCTTCTTATGGAACAAAAATTGTCGGATTAACATATAGTTATGAGAAGCGTCGCTGTTTACAATCGTGTGGACAGTGGCGTTTTTGTATTACTGATAGGAAAGCGTATGTTTAAGGATACCAGTAGGCAACCAAGACTTTCGCTATTAATGCTTGGCGATAAGCGAGATTTCCATGCAGGATTTCCGTAGATAATGTCGAATAGTATTCTGTAAAGTAATAGCAAATAAGGCGGTTTTGCAATGGAGATTTATATAAATAAAAAATATCTTTACGACGCAATTTCGAGTGTAACGCATATTGCGTCAAGCAAGAATGACCTTCCCCCTGGAATAAAAATTGTTGCTAAACAGGAAGGCATAACGTTAACAGGTAGTAACGCTGACATTATTGTTGAAAAATTTCTACCGGTGACTAGCGAAGTGCAAATCATTCAGGCAGGAAGTATTGTTGTATCAGCGAAATACTTAAGTAATATTGTCAAAAAATTGCCCAATGAAATACATATGAAGGTAGATAGTAACCAATCCGTGCGAATTGAGGCTGGAGATATTGTCACAAATTTGAATGGATTTAATCCTGAAGAATATTCAAGTCTACCAGAAGTAAACGTAGATAATTGGATAACGTTACCTTTAAACGAGCTTGTAAAATTGGTTAACCAGACTAGTTTTGCAGTAGCTACTAATGATTCTAGACCAGTTTTAACAGGAGTAAATATGAGGTTTAGTAAAGGTAATCTTACTTGTATTGCAACCAATTCACATCGTTTAGTATTAAAGGAAATAGGCATAGATTCGTCTTTGGAAGGATCAATTGTGGTGCCGTCCAAGAGTTTGAAAGAACTTATAAGACTAGTGAAGGATGATCATTCATCTGTCACACTCACTTTCTCAGATAACTATATTATTTTTAATGGAAATAATTTCAAACTTTACTCACGACTGATTGAAGGAAATTACCCAGAAGTATCAAGGTTAATCCCTAAGGAAAGTTTAACACGAATTTCACTTGATAAGATGCACTTTGAACAAGGGATTGAACGTGCGCTTCTTTTTGCAAATGATACGAGAAACAATCATGTTCGAATCGAAACACTTGACGGAACTACCTTAAAAATTTCATCGAACACCGCTGAAATGGGTAGTATCGAGGAAACTCAAACCATACGAAGCATACAAGGTGAGACGCAATTCAATTTATCGTTGGATGGTATTTTTCTAAAGGATGCTGTCCATGCAATTACCAATTCTGAAGTTGTTGTGAAAATAAGTGGGTCAATGAATCCAATCATAATCGAACCATTTGAAGATCCAACATATATTCAATTAATATCACCAGTACGAACGAATTAGGAGGAGTTAACTTTGGAAATTAGGCAACTTACAGCAGAAGATGCGGAAAATTATTGGAAATTAAGACTAGAGGCACTAAAGCAGAGTCCAGAGGCATTTGCTACGAGTTATGAAGAAGCGGTTAAAAGAAAGAATCCGATTGAACAAGTAGCAGCCAATATGTCTGGTGAAGGTAGCTATACGTTTGGGGCATGGGACGGTAATGAACTTTTTGGAATGGTTACACTTATGCTAGAGAGACACCAAAAATTAAGTCATCGCGCTAATATTTTTGCGATGTATGTCACACCGAATAAACAAGGTAATGGAGCAGGAAGTTTACTAGTTAAAGAGGTTATTGAGACAGCAAAATCGATAAAAGGAATGGAAAAACTAAATCTAACAGTGGTAAGTACAAATGAAAAAGCAAAAAATTTGTATGCAAAGTTTGGCTTTAAATCG
Organism: Virgibacillus sp. GM2-2; assembly: GCF_055329585.1. Lineage (NCBI taxonomy): Bacteria > Bacillati > Bacillota > Bacilli > Caryophanales > Bacillaceae > Virgibacillus > Virgibacillus sp. GM2-2. Next base: position 127,933 of record NZ_JBUZWC010000007.1, read on the forward strand.
TTTGGTTTAGAGAAAAACGCCTTGAAAATTGGTGATACATACTACGATGAAGAATACATGGATTTAAAAATTAATTAAATCGTAATCTGGTCATTTGTCCCCAATAACGATTAGATGCATAGGATATTACAGCAACATGCATCAAAAGGGGTTGAAAAGTACAGATGGGATTATTTATTAATAATGGTAAGCACGATGACATTTATAAAAATGAAGGAACGATCAATGAACCTAATCAGAGTTTCTACAAGCGAAATCATTTCGAAGAACTAGTAAAGAATCAGTTGAAAGTAAATGAAACATTGCAGCACTCTGTTCAAGGGCTAAAATTTTTGTACGAAAAACAAGATAATGCTCAGACGAGTAAGTGGAAAGAAATAGGTAACAGACTAAATGAGCTAAAGGAAATGAATAAACAGGATCAAGACTTTGTAGCAAGTCGATTAAGAAAACTGGAAGCAGATAATAGTGAGATTAAAATGGTTATGGAAAATGACCGATTAACGGAGAAAGATTTAGTAGAACAAGTTAATGGTTTACAGCAATCAAACCAAGAAATTTTAGATCAACTAGAAGTATATTGTTTGGAAAATGAAGAATTCAAATCGAAGTTTGATGAACAAAATGAGATTCAAAAGCAGCTTTCCGTTCAAATTTCCAAGCAAGATAAGACGCAGGATGAAGTTTTAAGTAGAATGGAAAATCAAGAAGCTTTGACAGAGAAAATTACTAGGCAAATTGATTATTTTCGCTCCATCCTTTTTGAACGCACGAACTACCTTGCTGAAAAAATTGAAAATGGCTACAATTATACGTCTTCTTATCTAGCAAACTTAATTAATGGCTCTGATCAAACTTCAAGAGAATTTAGGCTGGAACAAAAAAAGAGTGAAGAAGAAAAAGTGCATAAGTGAAATTGAGGAAAGGAGTTTTCCTTTCCTTTTTAATGAAGGAAAAAGTACTCATACATAGAATTAAATATATAGAATATAAGGGGTGAGAACGATTGGCAAAAACGTTACTTACTATGGTCTAGTTAGTTTAGGAATGATTCTTCTGCTATTTCTAATGACGGAAACATATAAGGAGTTAGAAATTGCAGGGAAAAGGGCGCAAGGATATGTAGTTCCTTTCATCAAAATGACAGGGTTTGGAGTGTTATTTGGTGTTCTTTTGGAAGGGAAAAAAATAATGGCAATGGTTAAACAAGGGATTGGAGTAAACTGGCTAATCCTTCCGACGCTAATTATCGGTTCAATTACTTTTATACCAAATATTTATTGGGTTGAGTGGTTTGGGGTTGGTGAACCTTTTTATATTGTAATGTTCTTATATCCTGAAACACATATGGCTTTGTCAGTTCTGACCGGTGTACTTTTAGTTAGATCCTTGGAAAAAAGGGGGGCTAATAATTGAACGCAAATAATAATGCAATCGTAGCACTGGTGCTAGGGATTTTGTCCATCATGATACCAGTTTTAGGTCTAGTTCTTGGCATTATTGGACTTGTGTACGCAAGTCGCTATTCTGTTGGAGGAGATGGCGAAACAGAAGAATATAAGAAATATGCAATTGCGGGGAAGGTTTGCAGTATTGTCGGTATATGTATACAAGCTTTTACCATTATCGTTGTGATCGTCGGATTTATAATCTTTTACCTATTTGCCCAAGCTTACTAACTTTAAATGAAAAGGAATGAGACGAATGAGTGAACTTCTTTATCGGGTCGGTACGATTTACATACCAGTTTCAAATCCAGAGCAAGCTTCTAAGTGGTACCAAGAAAATGTAGGTGCTAAAGAAAATTATCGAAATGAAGAAAAAGCAATCATGGATTTAGCAAACCTTAGTGTATTTTTAGTTAAAGCAAGTGGAGAAGAAAAGTTACAATTCAAGGACCACAATGATAACGATCATTTCGTTGTTACTTTTGAGGTTGATGGGTTAGCGGGATTGCAACAATTACATAAAACTCTTGAGTCAAAGGGAGTACACGTAGGTGATATTGAGAATAGGGGACATGCGGGTCGGAATTTTGTTTTTCAAGACCTTGATGGAAATAAGTTTGATGTATGGAGTGAACTGAGTCCGGATTTTAAAAAGAGGTACCATATTGAATAAAAGAGAAGCGGTGCTGTGATGAAATGGAAATTAAGAATTCCAATAATCGTATTCGTTTTCGGAGTTACTGCAGTATTCTATGAATATTTAGATATACAAAGTACGTATCTATTAAGAAGTCTATTGTATCTAGGCTCGGTTGCAGTAATCATTTGGTTTTTAGAAAAAACACTAATTAATGAGAAGAAAGTTCATTTTTCTATCGGTATTATGCTAATATTGGCAGGCTTTTTTGCTGATTATTTTATTCCATAATCTAGGGGGGATTTGATGAAAGAGCAAAATGAGGAGACACATCATGATCATCCAGAGAAACCATTTAACGATGCAATCGATCATATGAACAAAATTGAGGGTGGACCGATAAATACGGATACAAAGATGGACCAGCTTCCGAGACCAATTCGGTTTATAGGATATTTTATCGTTGTTTGTATGGTGTTATTTACTGTAGCTGCTCTTGTTGGTAATATGCTTAACTAAAATGAAATGGAGAGTGTACGAATGAAGGAAAGTTTTGTGTTAGGATTAGCATTGTTTGTAACGGGAGCTTTATTATTAGGTATGATGCAAATAGCAGTAATGGTATACATTCCAGGAATGACTGAGTGGAACACTGGCAGAAAATTTTCCTCTGCACTTTCTCAAACAGCTGGGTGGTTCCCTTATGTAATTAGCATTTTATTAATGATTGTTGGTACAATTATATTAATCATTCATTTCCTTCCACAAATTAATGCTTTTTTGGATAAAGAAGTACCAGTTGATTCCAAAAAAGTGCTATAAGGTATCATCCCAATAACTCTTTCTTAAAATGAACCTGTTCTTCCAACTGAAAATCAAAGCTATAACCATTGTTTTTATAAAATGCTATAGCGCTATCCCAATTTTGATTTGTTTCAAGAACTATTTTTGAATAGCCTTTCTTTAAAGCGTAATGCTCTAAATGATGAAGCATTATTTTGGCGAAACCATTCCGGCGAAGTGCTTGTTTTACGGACATCCGTTCAATTCTAGCAGTGTAGGTATCTTCCATACTAAATGCTCCAGTACAGATGAGTACGTCATCTAAGAATCCAACGAAAAAAGCATGTCCATCCTTAGAGTAACGATTGCAAATGTTATTAAGATCCGGATTTAACGAATAATCGATAAATCCGAATCGTTCTTTCATTCCACTAAGTATCAAGTGTTTTGCTTCTTTTTGAAATTCCTCGGTTATCGGTTTGATGGCAAGTGAATGCTGCATACTAGTAATTTCCCACTTTCAATAATATCTTACCTGTACTTTTTCTTGACTCAATTAGCCGATGCGCTTCTTTGGCATCTGCCAATGCGAACTCGTGTCCAACATGGATTTTAAGCTTTTGTTCAGCAATATAATGAAATACCTGATCAGCAGTCTCTTTCAATAGGTCTGGTCGTTCTTTTCGAGTTGTCCCAAGACTAAAGCCTAAAACGGATCGGCAGCTTGCATGGAGTTGTTTTGTTTCAAATCGACCAATTTCTCCGCTTGAATTTCCAAAGTGTACGAGTCTTCCGTATAATGCCAAACATTTCATGCTCTCTTCTGATAGTTTACCAGAAATTGAATCCAAAATAATGTTGACTCCTAATCCATTCGTGATTTGATTTACTTTTTCCGAGAAGTCGGAATACGTAATCACGTGGTCAGCACCAACGCGATAGGCAGTAGCAAATTTATCTTCACTACTCACAGTACCGATAACAGTACTAGCACCGAAAAGTTTCGCTAATTGTATTGCAGTAGTTCCAACACCACCAGCCGCTGCGTGAACAAGAACGGTTTCACCTTTACGGATTCTTGCAATATCCTGTAATAGTTTATGCGATAAAAAAGAAACTGTTGGACAAGCGGCTGCTGTTGTAAAATCAACATTATCTGGAATGGCAAACGTTAAGGATTCCGGTGCTACCACATATTCTGCGTACGACCCTTTAGGAGGGAATGCAATGACACGCTGCCCAGGTGAAAAATTCTTAACATTATTTCCGACTTGTTCAACTGTGCCGGCGCAGTCCAACCCTGGAATAAATGGAGTATTCCCAGCTTTCGTTCCCATCCGCTTTTTTACGTCTGCAAAATTTACACTCGTTTTTGCTACTTTTATTAAAATAGCTTCAGGTCCAATCGTTGGAATATCTATTTCTTTTAGTTCTAAAACGTCCGGCCCGCCAAATTTTTCGACAACAATTGCTTTCACTTCATTCAACTCCCATCTATTATTCTTTTATTGCCTTCCAAACTGTCCATCGATCTTTTTCTACTATTTTTTCATCTTTAATTTTACTTTCGATAAATGCAACAAGTTGGTGAAGTTCCTCATTGTCTAGCTCATGTAAAATGGATCGGCCAACACGTGAACGGAGATCCTTCAGTAATTCTTTCTTTGTAGAATATGTTTTTCTTGTCTCCCATAGTTTAACTTCTTCAACCTTGCTAAAACCAGCTGCTTTTAAACCATTTATTACTTGCTCACTATCATGTCGTCTTTCAATTTCTGTTTTTGTTAGATGTGGGAATCTGGAAAAAATATATCCTCTTATATGCTCATTTGTTCCTTCGAGTAAACAATCAGAGGGAGTACGATCTTGAATAATCAATGTACCTTTAGGATTTAAAATGCGGTGTGCTTCTTGAAAACATGCAGTTAGATTATCCAAGTGATGAATCAATGCTCGTTCTAGTACCAAATCAAATTTTTCACTAGATAAACCTGTAGGTAATGCATTCCCAACTTTAAAACGTATTTGTCCGTAGTTCTTACAGTTTTCCTTAGCACCCTCAATCATTGCTTCTGAAAAATCTACTCCGGTTATGGAAGGGATCCCCATATCAGCTAACGCTTTGGAATAAATACCTCCACCACATCCAATGTCTACCGCGTTGTTTATTGGATTTTCAATAAGCTTTCTTATCAATTTAGTCCAGTTCGAGTCAGCACTTCTAGTGGTGTAACTTTTTCTATTCCCATGATCGTGAAAATCGATTGACATCATCTCCTGTCAAGAGTAAGTGTATCTCAAAATCAGCAGCAAGAATAATACCAGTTTCCAATCATTTACTATAACCAAAGATTATACGACTGTTTCACATGGCTCTTCTCTTCTAATGCCGAGTGGTTAGAGCTTTTTGGGGGAAGGTTCGTAAGCTACTAACTTTCGATTGCTACGGACAAGCCTAGTAAAAGTAATTTTCGAGCGTACTGGAATGATTGCGATTAGGGTGAGGATGGCGGCTAGCGGACACACGATTCCTTATTGGTGAAATATAAGGGTAAATGCTGTTGTTATCGGACTCAGGATTCCTTATTGGGGTAAAAACAGTTGAAAATCATGGTTTTTTGTTAGATAAGGCATCGTGTGTCCGTTAATCTTTAAAATAAAGGTAAAAATGGTAAATAAGGTATCCTCAGTCCGATATCGAGCAGTGTCCTTGCCATACATGCAATAAAGTTTAAAAAAACAGCCTGTCCAACTGAAAATAATTCTTTACTTTTAATAATGCGTCTGATAATCTAATTTCTAACTTAAAACAAACGCTATGAAGAGAAGAGTACAGTTGGCATTCTTTAAAGAGAGCTCCTGGTTGGTGAAAAGGAGTAAGAATAAAGATTGGAAGCAAGCCTCTGAGCGGCACATAGGATCCCATTGGTGATGATGTGACAGGTGCTCCTGTTATAGAGCTAGGGTATACGTATGGCAATCATACCGTACCTGATAAGGATAATATGGTGACATATTATTAAACTGGGGTGGCACCACGGCGCTAAAACTCGTCCTCAAGACTATTGTCTTGGGGGTGAGTTTTTTTATTGGTCAAAACTGTTTTTTAAGGAGGAATTAACTTGCGTATACGTAAAACACTAGCGTCATGGAAGTACCCACTTATCTTATTAGTTGGAGTTGGTGTCGCGAATGTTGGGGCGTGGATCTATTTAATAGCTTTAAATTTGATTGTATTCGATATGACAGGATCGGCTCTTGCTGTTGCTGGACTTTACGTAATTAAACCGCTAGCAGCTATCGTAACGAATAGCTGGTCAGGTAGTATCATCGATCGGCTAAACAAACGAAATTTCATGATTTGTCTTGATTTATCACGAGCAATTATGATTGCATTACTTCCTGCCTTTTCAGATCTTTGGGCAATCTATTTATTGGTTTTCATTATTAGTATGGGGAACGCTGTGTTTACTCCTACATCTATGACGTATATAACAATGCTTATACCTAGTGAACAGCGGAAACGATTTAATTCACTCCGAAGCTTAATTGACTCTGGTGGATTTCTGATTGGTCCAGCGATTGCAGGTTTGTTGTTTATCATCGGTTCACCAAGCTTTGCCATTTATATGAATGCCGTCGCTTTACTGTTGTCAGGGATGGTGACGTTATTGATGCCGAATTTAGAAAAGAATCGAGTCAAAGAATCGGAAATGGAGAAATTATCATTCGATGTTTTGAAAAAGGACTGGAAAATTGTCTGGAACTTTAGTCATAAACGTGTGTATATCATGATTATTTATTTTTTATTTTCATGCGTAATGGTGATGACTGCGGCTATTGATTCATTAGAAGCAGCATTTTCAAAGGAAGTTTTGTCATTATCTAATACCACTTATGGATTTCTCGTAAGTATTGCTGGAGCGGGGATAGCTGTTGGGGCAATCGTTAATACAGTTATCGTGAAAAAACTCCCGACTTCGCTGTTAATCGGAGGAGGATCAATACTGCTTTCCATTGGTTATATCACCTACGCTTTTTCTCAGGATTTTACTGGAGCTGCCATTGGTTTTTTTCTACTTTCTTTTGCTTTAGCATTCGCCGATACTGGCTTTCAAACATTTTGCCAAAATCATATTCCTGTGGATATGATGGGGCGGATCGTAAGTATTTATGGCATTATTGAGGCAATGTTAGTTATTCTATCAACCATTATAGTTGGCCTAATCGCACAATTACTTTCAATTCAATTTGTTGTTATATGTGGAGCGCTACTCATGTTGGTGCTAGCTGTAATCTTATATGCATACAATGTAATGCCATCGAAGTCTGAATTTTATTGAATAAGATAAAGGAATTATTATCCATTAGGTCGAATTACTACTATATAGATACGAATAAGTCAGGGGGATTGCATGAAAAGAGCTATTATCATTGTATTGAGTTCGGTAGTAGTTTTAGGTGCAGTAGCGTGGGGAACGTATAGCTGGTTATCAAACTTTGATGAAAGCAAAGCGAATGGTTCAGCTGAAGAGGAAAAGATAGAAGAAAAACTAATTGAAAATAGTGAAGAAATACAAGGAACGATTTCAGAAGAAGATTTGGCAGTCTTCCAGGATAAAAATTTAAATCCATTTGGTGAGAACACAAAACAGAGTGAACTAACTGATTTTATTTATCAAGAATACATCCATGGAATGTCTCATCAAAAGGTAGAAGCAAGTAAAAAATGGGGATTTTATGAAATACACCCTAGTAGAATTAACTGGCTATTAAGTGGTTTGGAGAAGGTCGAGTTAGAGCATGAAAATGTGTATAAGGAAATACTGGAAAAATGGAGTAACGGGAATTTTACCAGTGCAGATGAAGATCATAACGCAATTTGGAATTTACAAGATGGTACGGTTGGATATGCAACAGGCATTTTAAGTGCAGAAGAAGAACAGGCTTACATTAACAATAATTCAGATTGATTGTTAGAAGTTATAAAGAAACGATTGGATGAAAAACTATCCAATCGTTTTTTCAATATTGACTTCTTTGCATTCTGGCTGACATTCAAAAATCGCCAATCCTATTTCTTTTCGTTGCTATCTTGTTATGATAAAATGGCTTCTTGTAAATGTTACAATTTCGGAAGATACCATATATATAAATTTTCTCTTTTAAATAGGTAAAGTCTTGCCGCGATGACGATAATGTAACAAATTCTGGTGTGAAGAAAGAAGGAAATTTGAAAATGGTTGAAAATCATTCAACAAACCATGAAGAGCCAACCTTTAATAAATGGCCAATCTTAATCGTATTAATCTCAGGTGCTTTTGTTGCTATCTTAAATCAGACTTTATTGGCTACAGCATTACCTCATATAATGACTGATTTAAATTTAGATGCAAACACGGCACAATGGTTACAGTCTATTTTTATGTTGGTCAATGGAATTATGATACCTGTTACAGCATTTTTGATAGGGCGATTTACTACTAGAGGATTGTTTCTCTCAGCGATGGGAATTTTTGCAATAGGTACGATAATTTGTAGCCTTGCACCAAATTTCGCAATTTTAATGGTGGGGAGAGTAGCTCAGGCAGCGGGTGCGGGTATCATTATGCCACTAATGCAAACTATTTTATTCCTCATTTTCCCTGTTGAAAAACGCGGTTCAGCAATGGGGATGTTCGGCCTAGTAATTGCGTTTGCACCAGCAATTGGTCCAACGTTATCTGGGTGGTTAGTAGAGAACTTCCCATGGAGAAGTTTATTCTATGTAATCCTACCTATCATTATTGTCGATATTATGGTTGCGTATTTCATTCTTAAAAATGTTACGAAACAAACATTTCCAAAAGTTGATATTTTATCAATCATCTTATCATCATTTGGGTTTGGTGGATTGTTATATGGATTTAGTGTTGCAGGAGAAGGATGGGGAAGTAGTCAAGTTATCATTTCCATGGCAATTGGAGCTGTTGCACTGACTTGGTTCATATTTAGACAATTGAAGCTTGCAGAACCTATACTTGAATTTCGGGTGTTTAAAAATAAAATTTTCACATTAACAACTATTCTTGGTATGGTCGTATTTATTGCCATGATTGGTGGAGCAGTTATTCTACCATTGCTTATGCAAAATATGTTAGGGTTCACTGCGTTAGAGTCAGGTCTAATGTTATTACCAGGCGCATTACTTATGGGATTCATGAACCCCATTACGGGGAGACTATTTGATAAATTTGGCGCAAAGTGGTTGTCTATAATCGGAATGACAATCATAACGGTTACAACATTTATGTTTACAAATCTTGATGCTGGGACAACATTTATTTATTTAACGGTAGTTAATGCTGTACGCATGTTTGGTGTTGCAATGGTAATGATGCCAGTAACAACAGCTGGTTTAAATCAGCTGCCGAATCAATTAATACCACATGGAACAGCAATGAACAATACGATGCGACAGGTTGCCGGTGCAGTTGGAACAGCCTTATTAGTAACAGTCATGTCAAACAATATGTTGCCTGAACAAGGTATCGATGGTCTGGTACATGGCGTAAATGTTTCATTCATTGTAGCGGGAATCTTTGCGATCATCGGACTTGTTTTATCCTTTTTCATTAAAAACTCCAGACCAGGCGTGGCTGCGACCAAATAATAAAAAGCAAGAAATCAATCATAGCGGTTTCTTGCTTTTTCGCATTGGTAAGGAGTAAGGATATCAGTATAAGGGTAATCAGGCTTTTTAATCACTAGTTAGCAGGGATTTGTGCCAATATGTCGAATAATAAAATAAGCTTAAATTTAGTGGTGATAGTAATACAAGCAACATAAGCATATAGTAGATGTTCAAAAAGTCCGGTAAAAATGACGCATCGAATTTCTTCGTTGGCTTGCTTCTCCGTTTCTCACGTATTAACTACATACGTTTCGATACTCAAAGCTACGCCGCCTCGAACTTCGACGCACAGGACGTGCTAATATCGGCGTTGCAACAGGACGTTGCGACCTTAGCCGATGACGGTCCTTTTTATCCTCCTTTTTGAACCCACATTTATAACAATCAAATTTATTATATGCAGGGAGAGACTAAATAAAATGAATCGATTACTTTATTATCTTGTACTGTCAGTGACATTTATCTTCATCATTAATTTTGGCTTTCGATTACAGTTGGTGGTCGCTGAGCAGTCCCAAATCAATTTTGAATTAATTCCTTACCTTGTATTTTCAACTATCTTTCCGATTATTATTGGTATCCTTTTTGCAACTCCTGGGTTAATTAACCGAGTAAAACAAGGGTTCAAGTCAAGATATGATTGGTCTAAATTTCTTGGACTAGGAATTCCAACTTTCGTCATTGCATTACTACCAATTATGTATTTTTGGGAAATTACTGCACCATTTGCGAACTTGATTTTATCTTCCGGGTTGTTAGCAACATCTTTTACTTCTATTTTTGGTGTTGTATTTGGTTATGTACTAGTAGATTGCTTTCATAATAGTAGAGAAGTCGATTGACGTAACCTTTTTGTGTTTACTTCCGTCTGTATATTTAACAGTGTTTAACTTCATTAGATGTTGAAGTTAAACAGAATGGGGTGGTCAATTTGAAAAAATGGCTGATCATGTTAGTGATAGTGAGTTGTAGCCTACTTTTCACCGCATGTAGCGGTGGGGAAGAATCTTCTGATCATGCAAGCATGAGTTCAGAAAAAAGTGCTTCATCAGGAGGTGAGTCAGCTGATATTGGAGAAAGTGAGAATTTAGCTGACCAGGGAAAAGCGGAAGGTGAACAAACAAAACAGATAGAAACGGATCGGATTGATCGAAAAATTATCTACACCGCAAACCTAATTATTGAAGTGAAAAACTACAATCAGGCAATGAATGAAATTCAAAAAAGAGTAAGTGAACGTGGTGGGTATATTGTCGAGTCTAATACGAGTGGTGATGACGCAGAGGAAGGTTCAACGAATGGGATGATAACTGCCCGAATTCCAAAAGAATACTTTCGTGAATTTATTACGTTTGTAGAAGAAGGAAGCAGTGATGTTCTGCAAAGTTCTATCTCGGGCCAAGATGTTACAGAAGAATATATCGATCTCGAGTCGCGCTTAAAAGCGAAGCAAGTTGTAGAGAAGCGATTACTTTCCTTTATGGAACAGGCTAAGAAAACGGAGGATTTATTAGCGATATCGGAAGATCTAGCCAAGGTTCAAGAAGAAATTGAAGGAATAACTGGTCGCATGAATTATTTACAAAATAAATCAGATCTTGCAACAGTTACGATACAGATTCAAGAAAACAATGTGAAACTTTCTGGTATTAATGATGAGGAATTAAATACGTGGGATAAAACGAAGCAACAATTTCTAAAGAGTATTAATTTCCTTACTGCTACATTTTCTAGTTTATTTGTATTTTTTATCGGTAGTTTACCGATTTTAATTCTACTGGGTATTATTGGAGTAGCAGTATTTTTTATCGTTAAAAAGTATAAAAAGGAAAATTGATTGAAACATTTCTGTTTGATTAATCGTAAATATGGATAAGGTTAAAAATTTCGAGAAACGCGTCTAATGGCGCGTTTTCACGATTATTGGAGTGATTTGATGAGAACAGCTAACCCTGCCTTAACTAATAAATCTTTTCGCGTGAAAAATGGCCATGCCTCTTCGTCGATGACAATGCATGGTACAGTCAATAAATCGTTTATCCTACTTTTTGCGCTCTTTATTTCTGCATACTACGCATGGAATCAGTATTTTAGCGGGAATGAGTCAGTTGTGACGGGACTGTTGATTTTGGGGCTAATTGCTGGATTAATCCTAGCAATGATAACTATTTTTGTGCCAAAAGTGGCGCCGTATACTTCCATACCATATGCACTAGCTGAAGGGCTTGTCATTGGTGGTGTATCTGCCATGTACGAATCGCAACTCAGTGGGATTACTATACAAGCAGCATTATTAACATTTGGTGTTTTGTTGGCCATGTTAATCGCATTTAAAACTAGAATAATAAAGGTTACAAAAAAATTCAGAATGGGTGTTATTTGTGCTACAGGGGCTATACTTCTTGCATATCTCGCAACCTTTATTATGCAGTTGTTTGGCGTAGGGGATGTATTGTATTTGCATAGCAGTGGTCCAATCGGATTACTGATAAGTATTGGCATTGTTATCGTGGCCGCTTTGAATTTAGTACTTGACTTTGATTTCATTGAAAAAGGAACAAGGAATCATGCACCAAAATATATGGAGTGGTACGGTGCATTTGGATTAACCGTAACGTTAGTATGGTTATACCTTGAAATCCTCCGGTTGATAGCTAAACTTAGACGGTAATGTTTTAATCCAGAAGGGGGAGTATTAGTGAAAATATACAATTTCTCAAAAGAAGTAGGTAAACAGATCTCACAGTTTGATTCTAATTTCATTATGTCGCGTATAGTACAAACGGAACATCCGGCACATATAGGTTTTATGCATTTAGAAGAACAAGGGAAAATAGGTTATCATGAAGCGGTTGTACCCCAATTATTACTCATCGTCAGTGGGGAAGGTACTGTTTGTGGCGAGGATAAACGATTTGTCGACGTTCAAAAGGGTGATGCTGTTTTTTGGAAAAAGGGTGAATTACACGAGACTAACTCAAAAAAAGGGTTAACGGCAATTGTTATTGAAGGCGAAAATTTGAAACCAATAATGCCGAAAAAAGGTGCTCCAAACAATGTCTAATTTAAGCCACATACAACAGTTTTCGTATAACGACATGGATGTAGAGACACTCGCATCTATATATTGCGATGCTTTTATTGGCAAAAAGTATTCATCTAAGGATGTTGAAGATGCTATTCAGACAATTACGAAGCATGCAACATATCCAGGATTTAAAGGAGTAACATACGTAAATAACTCCAATGAAATTGTCGGTTTTGCTTATGGATATACATCAACGCCTGGACAATTTTATCGAGAAAAATTAGAAAATCAACTAAGTGTTGAAGAACAAGTGGAATGGCTTACTAGTTGTTTTGAATTTGTGGAGCTTGCAGTTTATTCTTCATACAGGAAAAAAGGAATTGGTCGTTTATTGCATGATGCGTTACTGAGCTGCATAAATCATGATACTTCCATCCTAACAACTTCTGTTGATAATAAGCTCGCCATTAACCTATATCGCAAAAATAACTGGCAAATCATCAGGGACAATACCGTTGTTATCGAGGGAATCAAACCGCAAGTAATCTTAGGGAAGAAATTGGTGAGAAAAGATGACCAAAATGAGTAAATATGGTGATAACTTATTCAAAGGTGCAGCTACTTATTATTCGAAATACAGACCTATGTATCCATCTACCTTAATTCGATATTTAGTTAATAGATTTGACCTGTATGGAGAAGGACGTTTACTTGACCTTGGTTGCGGAACAGGCCAATTAACGATACGATTCTCAGACTGGTGTAATGAGATTGTTGGGATAGATGTGGAGAAAGAAATGATTGAAGAAGCCATTCGTATGCACAAAGAACTCCGATTCGGGAATATAGAATGGTTTAATACGGATCTTGAGAATTACAAAAATATTTCGGCTAAAAAGTTTCAGCTTGTCACTATTGCAAAAGCCTTTCACTGGATGGACCGGCAGAAGACACTAGAGGATGTATATGAAATGGTTTCTTCAGGTGGTGGTGTTGCGATAATTGATAATTACGAACCTGACAAGCAATTGATGGATTGGCAAGAGGCGTTCAATGAAGTTGTGGAAAAGTGGTATGGTAGCGAGCGAAGAGCTGGAAAATTAATATATCAACATCCAAAAGAAAGTCATGAAGAAATGATTAATCGATCAAAATTTGATGTAGAAGTTCATCATTTGCCTACTTATTGTATAGAATGGACCATTGAATCTATACTTGGTAATCATTACTCAACCTCATATGGGGCTAAGCGGTTTTTAGGTGAAAATGTAGCATTATTTGAACAAGATGTACGAAATGAACTATTAACAATCAATGAAAATGGCGTATTCCATGAAAAATTTAATGTATCTGTTAAACTAGGGTTGAAAGATTAAATGGATTGAGGTGAAAAAATGGAACTTTTGCCATATTCATCAGCGATCTTTATATTTGTAATGGTGATTTTGATCGGTATTGTTGCATACAAAATATTCGTTAAAAAAGTTCGTCCAGATAATTCTTATACACCTTTCGATTTCATCACCGGTCAATCAGATGACGAATTCCATGAAGAACAAGAAGAACAGGAAAAAAAAGACCATAAATAATAATAAAAGCAGGCTGCTATATGGCCTGCTTTTATCTATTGTAACGCATTCATGACAGATGTTTTTAGTTCTTGGTCAAATATCTTTGCCAAGTATTTTGGTGCGGTTAAATATAAGAGTCCATTTCCCTCCAGCATAGGAGATATGCCTAGTGGTACGGTTCGTTTTATTAATTGAGCATAAAGTTCAGGTTCCGAAAGCTTTCGTTCAAAATAATGGTTTGTGAGGACTTTGATAAGGGCCAGTGCACCAGATACATGAGGCGCCGACATTGAAGTCCCGCTTAATGTAGCGTATTTTCCATTTAAATAGGTTGATAAAATCTCCTCACCAGGTGTTACTAGATCGACTTCATTATTAGAATTGCTAAAATCTGATGAGCGTCTTTGGAAGTCAATTGCTCCGACACTAATTACTTCATTATAACTTCCTGGATAGGCAAATTCATCTGTTGAAAAATTACCGTCTCCTTCGTTGCCTGCAGCACAAACTACTAAAATATTGTTTTGAACTGCTTGCTTGATAGCATCATAGAGCTCAGGCTGGTCTGTCGGACCTCCAAGGGACATGGATATAATATCTACTTTTTGTTCAATAGCATAGTGTATACCATTAATAATCCAATCGTACTGACCTGATCCGTTTTTATCCAAAACTTTTACAATTTGTAAGCTGGCTTTCGGGGCAACCCCAGTAACCCCTGCATTATTAAGGCTAGCTGCAATTGTTCCAGCTACATGTGTACCATGTCCTGCATAGTCTGCGTAGATATCCGGATCACCACCATCATCGGAAGTAAAGTTTTTCCCTCCAATGATTCGCTCGGTTAAGTCAGGGTGGTCAACATCACATCCGGTATCAAGAATCGCTACAGTAATGCCTTCACCTTTTGTGTCAGTCCAAATAGTGGGAGCTTGAATTAATTCCACTCCTTTGGGAATCTCATTTTCGACTTGATCCATTTGTTGTAAGACTTGATAGGGAAGTACCTGCATACACTCCTTCATTTTATCATCTCCTACGAATGGTATGGAATAATTGTAAATATTCTAGCACCTTTGTCCAACTAATAACAGGTTCATAAGTAATAGGAAATATTACCGCGAATGAATGAGTTGATTCTGCTATAATGGGATTAATTGATTCATATATAAATAGAGTGGAGGTATATGATGAATTTTGTTTCGATTGATTTTGAGACAGCAAACGAAAAACGTCACAGTCCATGTGCCATTGGAATTGTTGTGGCAAATGAAACGGGAATCGTTGATGAATATTATAGTTTAATAAATCCATTAACAGACTTCAATTCATTCAATACGAGCGTACATGGTATTACAGAAGAAGATGTGTTAGACGCTCCAACATTCCCAGAGCTTTGGCCGAAATTTCAATCCTATATCCAGGATAATATCGTAATCGCACACAATGCTAGTTTTGATATGAGTGTATTGCGGAAAACATTGGATCATTATAATCTTACATATCCAAATTTGGAATATTTGTGTACAGTGGAAATTTCAAAGCGTATTTGGCCAGATATGATGAATCACCGGTTAAATACGGTAGCAGCCTTTCATAACATTCGATTTGAACATCACCATGCATTAGAGGATGCACGTGTAGCTGCACTGATTTTAGTTGAGGCAATTAAAGAATACAAAGCCGGTAATATAGCTGAATTTGTAAAGATTTGCAGCATGAAGAAAGGGAAAGTTTATGAGCGAGGGTATGTGACGCCTAAAATTAATGTCACTAAACGTAAGAAAAGAATGTATTTCTAATTCTGACGTAGAGGGTGATTAAAATGACAAATAACTATTTTAGTTATAACTATGAAGGCACACCGTTTGCTTTATTTTCCACGTCACACTTCATTATGTTAGTGATTACGCTGCTATGTATCCTATCGCTTTATTATCTAAGAAATAATAAAAACATCACGCTCCTAAAGTTATTCATTCTTTTTGGTTTAATTGCTTCAGAATTCACACTAAACATTTGGTATGTAGTCAATGGGGTTTGGGATATGGAGTATAGTCTCCCGTTACAACTATGCTCCATTTCTCTATATTTGAGTATTTTTATGTTACTGACAGAAAAATACCGCCTGTTTGAAGTTACATTTTTCTTAGGAATTGGTGGTGCAATACAGGCATTAATAACTCCTGAGCTCTATTACGATTTTCCTCATTACCGCTATTTTCACTTTTTTATTGCACATATTTCGATCATTTTAGCTTCTTTATATATGGTATTTGTAAATAAGTACAAACCAACATTCAGGTCGATTTGGAAATCAATGATAGTCGTAAACGTGATTGCATGTATTGTATTTTTTATAAATAAACTCACTGGTGGAAATTATATGTTTTTAGCAAGAAAACCAACTAATGCTAGCCTAATTGACCTTTTAGGGGACTACCCATGGTATTTGCTTTCGTTAGAATTAATAGCATTCATGATGTTTGTCATTATTTATTTACCATTCATCGTAAGGAAAAAGCTTTTTTCTTAGTATTTCTCCCTTTAGGACTGTTGCTTCATTAGCCTGATCAGATGGAAAGCAGAATGAACAGCACCTTTTTGCGCAATCGTTTTTCAGAAAAGCATTTAATTGCTTTGGTGAAACCCAACAAGCAACGATTTTACCGTTTGTAGCGATGATGACGGACACAGGGTGCGCTATTGGTATAAAAAATAGAGGATTTCCGACATTTACGGACACCAGATACCTTATTTTAATTAAAACCAGTGATTCTACTGAGTTTTTCTGGGATTAAGGTATCTGGTGTCCGTTTCGTTGTTAAAAAAGAGTGATTTGGATAAAATAACGGATTCTGAGTCCGCATACTGACGTGGGATGTTATTCTACGCACATGCATCAGTCCATTTCTAATGGCACTAAATATTCGGTGCATCCACTCGGGATTATAATCAACAGATTTTTCAATAGAAAAAGAAATGACAATCCAAGTGAGTATTTTAAAGCTCCCTGTTTTGATAAAAATTAGTCCTCCATTTAGAGCGATATAAACAGATTAAAAGCGATGAGAAGTGATTTGGTGGGTCTTATTACGAAATGGAACCGCTTTCGCTCACTAATTGGAGCATATACATATCAATTTCTAGAAACCCCTTGAAACTTAATTCACAGATGTTAAGATACAAAGGTTGAATGATTGAACGAAAGCAAAAAATAGGAGTGATTTACATGTTAAAACATAAAACAATCGCTTTTTTAGGTGCGGGGAATATGGCAGAGGCAATGATTTCTGGCATGATTCAAACGGAAAAAGTACCTGCAAACCAAATTATTGTGACGAATAAATGTAATAAAGTGCGTTTGTATGAACTTGAAACTAAATATGGTGTAAAAACAATGCCGATTGATGAATTACCGTATGCTGAAATTGATTATCTTATTTTAGCAATGAAGCCAAAGGGTGCGGAAGATACACTTTTAACTATTAAAGATAAGTTAACAGATAAGCAGGTTGTTACTTCAGTATTGGCAGGAATATCAACCACCTATATGGAAGAAAGATTAAATGACGGTCAGCAGGTTGTGCGAGTAATGCCAAATACTTCAAGTATGATTCAAGAGTCGGCTACGGCTATGTCATTAGGTAAGAACACCAAAAAAGGTGAAGCTGATATGGTGAAGGAACTACTTGAATGCATGGGTAAAGTTTACATTATTGATGAGGATCAAATGGATGTATTTACTGGAATTGCTGGAAGTGGTCCTGCCTATTTCTATTACCTAATGGAGCAAATGGAGAATGTCGGGAAAGTTAACGGAATGGATAATGAGACTGCTCGAAAAATTGCAGCACAAACTGTGTATGGAGCAGCAAAAATGGTTATGGAAAAAGAAGAAACCCCTTCTGAATTAATCGATAATATTGTGTCACCAAATGGCACAACTGCAGCGGGGCTAGAGGCACTAAAAGAAAACAATGGTGGCGAGGCTATTTCAGAAGCCGTTAATCATGCAGCGAAACGTTCAAAAGAAATAAGTGAAGAGCTTGATAAAGTACTTATTCACTCATAACAGTATCCGGATATAAGTTTTACTACTTATATCCGGATTTTTTATTGCTTATTCCAGTTATCTGAAATAAACTAAAAGAGAGAAAATTCAATGTAATCTTATGGAGGAGTGGTTAGAATGAACATGCAGACAAATGATCATGAAGCACTTTCCAACATGTTAGAACGAGCACGAAGAAATACTTTAGGGGATTTATTGGCTAGAACACGAGAACGATATCCTGATAAGCTTGCCATAACGTATAAAGAACAACGACTTACATATGCAGACTTGGATAATGTCGTGAATCAAACAGCACATGCTTTTTTAGAACGTGGAATGCAGAAGGGCGATATGATTACAGTGATGTCTAAAAACAGCTTGGACTTTGTTGTTGTTAATTTTGCCTTAGCACGTATCGGCGCGGTTATGATTCCTATAAACTACATGCTTTCCATAGAAGACGTCCAATACATTGTTGCACATGCTGAAGTAAATGGTTTTATTGCTTCAGAGGAATATGCACTAGTTTTGGATAAATCGGAAGGAAAACGGAAAGTGAAACATCGCTACGTGATGGACACAAAAAATAATGATTTGGCCAACTGGGAGCTACTAGATACCCTGAAAAAGGGACAACCAATAGATTTTGTTGATGCTGAGATCGTCGATGACGATTTAGCACATGTTTTGTATACAAGTGGGACTGAATCGCGGCCCAAAGGCGTCATGCTTACTCATAAAAACTTAGTAAGTGAATATGTAAGTTGTATTGTTGATGGAAGAATGGAAGCGCATGATATCGCTATACATGCACTTCCGCTCTATCATAGTGCGCAGCTTCATGTATTTCTAGGGCCAAGTGTCTATGTAGGATCAAGTGGCATCATTCTTGGAGCTGCTAGTCCCGAAATTATTTTGAAAACAATTGAGGAAGAGGGGGCAACGCAGCTATTCTGTCCGCCTACTGTATGGATAGCCTTGTTACGTCACCCAGATTTTGATAAAAGAGACCTTTCTACATTGGAGAAGTGTTACTATGGAGCAGCTATAATGCCGCGGGAAATTTTAAAGGAGCTAGCGGAGCGACTTCCCAATGCGAAGTTCTGGAATTTCTACGGACAAACAGAAGTTGCGCCTTTGGCAACTGCGCTTCAACCGGAAGACCAGCTTCGAAAATTAGGTTCAGCTGGTAAAGCGTCGTTAAATGTTCAAACTAAAATAGTTGATGAGGAAGATAAAGAAGTACCACGTAACGAAATTGGTGAAATTGTTCATCGTACTCCACATGCGATGAAAGGGTATTTGCACGATCCGGAAAAGACTGCGGCAGCGTTTCGCGGTGGATGGTTTCACAGTGGAGATTTGGGTGTAATGGATGAGGAAGGTTACATTACGATTGTTGATCGAAAAAAAGACATGATTAATACTGGTGGTGTCAATGTTTCTAGTAGAGAAGTTGAGGAAACAATTTATCAGCTAGAGGGTGTTTCAGAAGTTGCTGTTGTTAGTATTCCAGATGCATATTGGATTGAGGCAGTAACGGCTATTATTGTAAGAAAAGAAGGGGCTCACTTAACAAAAGAGGATGTAATCGGCTATTGTAAGACGAAGCTATCGACTTTCAAGGTGCCAAAATATGTTGATTTTACGGATAGTTTACCTAAGAACCCGAGTGGCAAGGTTTTGAAACGAGCTTTACGTGATGAATACGAAGACCTAAGTTCGAAATAAGATCTGTATAAGGAATCATTGTTTTTGAAACACTAGTAATGGAGGTGTTTCGAATGAGTGAGAAAAACAAACTGTATAATAAAAATAAGGTCAATTCAAGTGTGAATCCTCAAGGGCAAACGGAGGATGAAGCAAGTAATAGACCACAATCAAAGCTTGAACACCGAGCAAAAAAGACAAATACAAAACGATAATGGGTAAATTTACTATTGCTATTTAATGTAGTAAGTTGTAAGATAATAAATAAGCTACAGTGTACGTATTAATTTAAGTTTTAACCTCTAACGTTGTAATAGGGAGTTTTACATTAAAGCTGAAATGTCGTGCCTCCACTGAGAGGAAGACAGGAAGGTTTTTGCAAACACCCACTTTGAGGAGTGGTGGTTTAAAACTTTTTATTGAATATACGGCAATTGTGGCTTTTAACTTTACTAATTAGCAGACCAGTTTCTTTTATGAGGCTGGTCTTTTTGTATAATAGAAAAAATGGACTGACTCGGAAAAAACGAGTCAGTCCATTTTTAATTATTCATACGGGCTAGTTGCTGTAAGTGTAAACGGTATGTTAGCTCCAGTATATAGACCAACATATACATATTTCGTTCCACCTGGAATCACACCGACTTCATCACCGCTTGCTGTTGCGATGTTGCCGATGAGCTCAAAGTTTTCATTGTAAAAGAAAACGTCAAGATCATAGGATCCGTCTCCAGGTCCAGCTACTTTAACATTGTGAATACCATCGCCAAATCTTTTTGGAATCGTTACGACATAACCATCGACCCCTTGTGAAGCTGGTTCTGGGTTCTGTGTTGTCACAAATTCATTTTGTGTTACTGCAAGTGTTGCATCTACTCCTGCAAGCAATCCGACACCAGTTCCAGGATTGCCTGCTTGGATGGTACCTTCTGCAGTAAAAGGTTCAGTTGGCTCAATGTCAAGCGGTTCAACCTTTGCTCTTTTATCTGAAAATACTTGAACTTCAGCCACTTGAACATAGCCTAATGAGTCGTCCTGTGCATGTTCTGCGACAAACTTAATGTAGTTTGCTTTGACAGGTGTTTCAGCGTTCCAGCTCTTATAGTTAAGGTCTGGAGCTGCTGGACGAGGTTTTCCTGCTTCAAAAGTACCATCCGCGATTTCCGTCCATTCTTGCCCGTCTTTAGAAGCAAATACCTTAAAGTCTTTTAATGCTGCAAAACGTGCTTTGGAAACATCCTTAAATGCACTTACTTGAACTTGAGAGACTTCTACAGGTTTGTTTCCTGCAAGGTCAATGATGAATTGTTCACCATCAAATTCGCCTTCCGTTTGTCGTGATGCATATACGCTAGCTTCCGTATCATCAATCACGTTTTTAACCGGATTACTACTTGATTCACTTGAAACAGAGTCGATTTCAGCACCGTTTGCAGAAGATGCAAGATTCGGTTCAAGCGCAATTTTTACAGTTTGATCTTCACCAGCAGTTATTTCAATATCCTCTAGTTTTCTTACCCCATAGCCACGTGTTTGGATGATCATATCATATGTGCCTTCAACCATTGGAATGGCGAAGTAACCTTGATCACTTGTGGTAGCAGTAGGGCTGATGCGTGCTTCAAACTCACTAACTAGTACACGAGCGTCTGGGATTGGTTTTCCAGTATCAGCGTTTACAACTTGTGCTGCAAAAGTTCCGTTTAGAGCGTCATCAGGATGATCAAATCCTGGATTAGGATCTGTATCATTTCCACCTTGAGAAGCAGCACTATATCCTAACCCACGTTGGGCAAAAGCTTTCCAGATAAGATCATAATGGTCACCGTTATAACGTAAAACATCTGATGCTAAGATCGCTGTTCGCATATCAACCATTGACGGATTCGGCGGAGAAATAGGCATTGCGTCGATTACAATTTGCTCGACAACTTTTGCACCCTTTTCTTCACCAAGCTCGCTTACCAATGCTTCACGTAGATGCCAGAGAATAGCTGCCCAAATTTCTCCATCAGCATGCACTTCGGGTCCAGTAATGTCATAACCAATATCACCATAGTTTAACGGGTTTTCATCAAGTGCCCAGTTGCGGATTCCCCGCTCATAGTTACCTGTTACATAAGCACCGACAATTGGCTCTTTTTGCAAGTCATTGGAAATTAAGTAATGCATCCCATAGAAGTCGCCCCAAGCTTCACCCATGGAACCAGATTGATGGCTACCGAGCGATTCTCCACCTGCAACGAGTCTTGAACTTAACGCATGTGTGTACTCATGATAAATAATCCCTGCATCATAGTCACCGTCTGCATACGCGCCTTCAAATGCTCCTGGAATTGGCTCCCAAAGAAACATTCCACTCCAGGAAGCAATACCATCTGGTAATGTTAACATGTAAGCATTGTCGCGCCCGGTGTAAGTCGGCTCTCCGCCAGATGTTGCTCCAGCTTGAGCAAGACCAAGTATTGGATCTCCTCCCATACCACCTTTTCCAAAGTTATTTACCTGCAAGTTTCCAGCAGGTTCTGTCCATCCAAGATTATAGAAATAGTCATGGAATAAGTTGTGTTGGTAAAATAAATTGGTAACTGCTGAATTGACATCTTCAGCATATGACGGTGGGACTGTTTGCCCTTCCGTACGTTGCCAAGCGTTTGAAAAAGCATAATTAAAATGACCCAATGGATCGATCGGTCGGATCAATCCTTCGCCTTCTGGAACAAGAAAGTTGCTCCAATTGGCATACGTATTAGCATTGTTTCCTTGCGTTGTGACTCCTAGTTCTTTTAATGGAAATACCCATCCGTTCGGAGATGCATTTGGATCTCCTTCGAACGATTTAATGACATGATCGGCGTGTGGTGCACCAGGATAGTTTTCAAAAATTAAACCTTCTGGACCTGCATAATCCACGAGTGAACGCTGGTAAAGCTTTTCGCCAGTAATTGCATTGATCACAACCTCAGATCCTACATCCAGTTCTTCAATAAAAAGGACTCGATAAGCAGGAATAGCTTCTGTAGATGTTAAAAAAACACTTTTTTTGACATATTGATCTGTTGGAAGAATATCGTTACCAGCGAATACTTTCCAACCGTTTTTATCCCCATCTAATTCCGGTGTGAAGTCAAGATTTGGTGCTAGCATAGAAGAAACAGTGGATAGGGCATCGGCAGCTGATAGCTTATATTCACCTGTAAGTTCTGTAGATCGCTGAACATTTCCTGCAACAGATAAGATTCTACCGTCTTTTGCGACAGAAACGATAAGACGTCCACCAAAGGCAGATTCGATTCCCTCAACCGTTTGCTGAAATGTGACCGGATGAAGTCCTGTTTCCTTCATCGCGTAATCACGTCGAACAGAGAGAGAATTGATATCCGCTTTCGTTAGGCCAAAAAGTGCTGCGTTTTCTTTTAGCCAATTTTTTGCAATATCAACCGCTTCACCTTCTGTTTTTTTTGTTAAATAACCTTCTTCTTTAACAATCATTGAAGGTGTACCAAAAGTATGATTCCAATTAATTTTCAACCCTAGACCGACATTCTGGACTAGCACATTTGCAGCATCTAGTTGTTTCTTAGTGGGTTGAACAAATTGATCTGTACGAATATCAAAGACAGTCTCATTCTCGTGTTGGTGACCTTTCACATTGGTTTCAGCAACGGGACCATTATCCTTACTTGTAACTGCTTGTGTTGTTATACTAGGGATAACGAGCATAGTTGCCATAAGAATTGCATAGGCTTTCTTACGATGCTTTTTCCGCATATTTTTCCTCCTTTAAGAATTTTGTGGACTTTAAGTCATCACATATTATTGCAGTTGATTTCTACAAGTGGAAACTTGGAAGTCCATTTTCGTAAAATTTAAAACTATTAATCATTTGAAGTGTACCACTGTGAAACCGCCACGTTAATGGATTCTGATCAAATTACTTCTTAAGTTGTAGCCAAAACTAACCTAAGATATAGTTAGATTAAGTAGGTACTAGAGTACATGTATGTAGAGGTGCCAGGCACTTTATCCAGCTGCTAGGAAAAGTGCTAGGCACCTCTTATCTTAGATCGGTTAATTTAGTACTTTAGAACTATTCCATTACCCCATTTAGGTAATGGAATTTCTAGTTAATTTTTGAGAGTATAGGAATACAAACTATTTCAGTTTGTGGTCTGGATTGGTCAGTGTTTAGCATTAGACCAATCCAGTTTTTTTATATAAATTATTCATACTATTGGAAATAAACGCAAACATAGAATAAAATAAATAAAACAAATGTAACGGCAGGAGAGTTCCTATGGATCAACAACTAAAAAGAAAAGAATGGAATGCTAAAATTTTTATGGCTGCTATTTCCCTAGTAGGCATGGTACTTATTCTTGTTTATACATTAAAGTTACCGACTCCCCACGCACCGGTTATTTTATTATTATTTGCTGTATTTCTTGGCATCTGTGAATACTACCCAATTCCTGTTTGGAAGGGACATACAACGATAAGTTTTCCAATAGTTTTTACATTGTATCTAGTTTTCGATCTACCATATACATTGGTTATTTATGCACTTGTTGTATTACTCGTTAATCTAATTAGCCATCGTCCTTCTCGTATCGTCTTTTTCAACGCTGCTCAATTAGTACTTAGCTTTTATGTATCTGTTAATCTAGTAAACAGATTGGACAATTATCTTTCTTTCCACTCGGAGATTCTGAATGACTTTATTAGCTATGGACTACTTTTAGCTTTATATCAATTGATAAACAACTTGATCGTTGACATTGTTTTATGGCTTAGGCCACAAGCCTACCCATTTCAATCTTGGAAACAGAAGACAGTTACAGAATTCAATAGTGCATTAATATCGCTGCTATATGGTTTCATGTTGTTCTTACTCGGCAGCCAAAATCGTGGCCAAATTGATTTTTTTTCCTTCTTCTTTTTCTTTTCACCACTCGTAGGATTATCACTCTTAAGTGCTGTTATTTTCCGGTTGAGAAAGGAGAAAAGCAGATTGAAAGCACTTTTCTCTATTACTTCAGAATTAAATGCGATGGTGCCAACCGATGACTGGCTAGACAGGGTAAAATCTAGTTTTCATACATTTGTAGATGTAGATGCTAGCGTTTTGTGGGTGAAGGAAAAAGGGAAATGGAGCAAAAGATACGCCGAGGGTGGCGTAAGAGAAAGTGATTCAATTTCTGAAAAGGAACTGGAATTATTTGAAGAAATGAATGAACCACTAGTTTATGATAATCGGAAACTTAATAGTGGTCCGGCGATAGACTGTTTCGATGAGTATATTAAATCGTTTGTTTATGCGCCACTTTTAATTGAAAAGGAATTAATCGGGGTATTCATTGTTGGAAGAAGTCGTACCAAAAGCTTTGGAGAAGACGATATTAGTTCCACAGCGACATTTGCTAATCAATTAGCAATATCAATAAAGACAAGAGTATTGATAAAAGAGCAGGAGAAACGATTAATACTTGAGGAACGTAATCGCATAGCTAGGGAAATCCATGATGGCGTTGCCCAGTCGTTAGCGGGAGCTGTCATGAGCCTGGAAACTGCCGAACGTAAATTTCATACGAAACCAGAGGATACGTTGAAGCTTATTTCTGGCAGTGTTTCAAAGTTAAGAGGCAGCTTAAAGGAAGTTCGTGAATCTATTTATGCGTTAAGACCTTATCCGACGGAACGTATTGGACTAATCCCTGCAATTACTAAAAAAGTAGAAAACGTGATTAATGAACACCAACTAAGGATTAACTTCGAGGTACGAGGAGATGAATGTAATTTAAGTTCCATGACTGAAAAAGTGATGTTTGATGTTTTTCAAGAGAGCATGGCGAACAGTCTTAAGCACAGTCAAACGGAACGAATACATGTCTTACTCAGTTATCAATCCCAACAAATTTTATTACGTATAAAGGATTATGGAATCGGTTTTTCATTATTTCATGCAATGATAAAGGCAAAAGACCAATCACATTTCGGTATTTTAAATATGAACGAATCGATTGAAAAAATTAATGGATCGTTACAAATCGAAAGTAGTGAGGGAAAAGGAACGGAAATCTCGATAACCATACCAAGAATGGGATTAGAAGGAGACTAAAAAATGATAAAAATAATGTTAGTTGATGACCATGCAGTGTTACGTGATGGTCTTAAAAATATCATTGAATTAGAGAACGATATTCAAGTGGTTGGTGAAGCTATTTCTGGGGCTGATGTTTTGGCACAAGTAGATGATATACAACCTGATATTATATTGATGGATATAAATTTACCTAACAAAAATGGAATCGAAGTGACGAGTGTATTAAAAGAAAAGTATCCTAAAGTTAAAATTTGTATCTTAACGATGTACAGTCATGACGAATACTTTATGTCTGCAATTCGTGAAGGAGCTGATGGGTATTTGTTAAAGGATGCACCATCAGAACAGGTAATAGATGCAATTCGTACGATTGCTAAAGGAGAATCGGTCATTCATCCTTCCATGACTAAAAAGCTACTATCCCTTCATCAAGAGAAAAGTGGAGCAGAAATGGAGAATTCAACCGAATTAAGCGAGCGAGAAAAGGAAGTGCTGGTTTGTTTGGTTGAAGGTCTAAGCAATAAAGAAATTGCCTCAAAATTGTTTATTAGTGATAAGACAGTAAAAGTACATGTTAGCAAGATATTTAAGAAATTGGATGTGAAAAGTAGATCTCAGGTTATTATTTATGCCGTGCAAAACCAACTGGTCTCTATTCCATTTATGCGGAAGGACAAGGAATAAAGTCGTACCACTGTACTACTTTTGGATGATTGAAAATAATACCTCCAATAAACTTTTTACAACCATTGCTCAATAGATAATATTCCCACTCCGTTTTACAATTAATATATTGTTAGAAAATTTAATTTTTCAGGAGGAGAAGCAATTGAAAAAGTTTATTCATCTAGTGTTAATAGTTGGATTAGTGTTTCCGCTTGTATTTACTGGAGTACCTAAAGCAAGCGCAGTCACCTCTTACTCAGTGGCAATTGATCCGTTGTTACAACAAGCAATAGAAAACGGTGAGAATCAATTCCAAGTAATTATAACGTTCTATGGCGATGGAAAACCTACATTCCAAAATGTGAACCTTTTAGAGCAGGTAGGTATAACAAAGGGAATTACACTTAAATCGTTACCGATGGTTGGTGCGATTGTTTCCAAACAACAGATTGAAATATTGAAAGAAAAGGATTCTATACGTTCTATTTATCTAAATCGTCAACTTTCGTATTTTAATGCAGAGGCAACTGAAGTAACTGGAGTAGACAAGGTACGTACCGACGATGAAATGAGAAAACAAAATGGCGGTCTCCCTCTAACTGGTAGTGGAATTGGAGTAGTTGTCAACGATAGTGGTGTAGACGGAACACATCCAGATATTGAATATGGAAGTCACCTCGTTCAAAACGTAATGGCAAGTGTGAACTTAAATAGTCTATCATCGGGTCTCTTGCCAATTACCTACGTAGAAAATGTTCCAAATACAGATACGAATTCCGGTCATGGTACCCACGTTGCTGGTACAGTTGGAGGAACTGGTGAAATGTCTGGAGGGATGTATGAAGGTGTTGCTCCGGGTGCTGATTTAATTGGCTATGGTTCAGGGGCCGCATTATTCATTTTGGATGGTATCGGTGGATTTGATTATGCGATAACCCATCAATCTGAATACAATATCCGTGTAATCACAAATTCTTGGGGCTCTTCTGGAGAGTTTGATCCCGATCACCCTATAAATATAGCGAGTAAAGTGGCGTATGATCGTGGTATTACGGTTCTATTTGCTGCTGGAAATGCTGGACCGGAAGAAAACACGCATAATCCTTATGCAAAAGCACCTTGGGTAATTTCAGTTGCAGCAGGTTTAAAAGATGGCAAGACACTAGCTGACTTTTCATCTCGTGGTACAGAAGGAAAAGGTGGTACGTTTGAAATTGATGGAGAAACGTGGACTTGGGTAGATCAGCCGACGGTAACTGCACCAGGTGTAGACATTATTTCAACTAGAACATTGTCACCTATTCCGGTTTTAAGTGCAACCAAAGATGCAGAATTAATTGAACCAGCATATTTACCTTATTACACGACATTAAGTGGAACTTCTATGGCGACACCACATGTAGCAGGAATTGTTGCGTTAATGCTAGAAGCAAACCCATTATTATCTCCTGCCGAAGTAAAAGATATCATTCAACAGACAGCTACTGAAATGCCAGGATATGAAAGGTGGGAAGTTGGAGCTGGGTATGTAGATGCTTATGAAGCAGTTAATCAGGCCTTTGAAGCGGATCAACAAACGGCAAGTCATAAAAAAGCTCATCCTGTAAAAAATTAATGGAGGCTTAATATATCACATAAGAGATCAGTTTCTAAACAGAAACTGATCTCTTATGTGTAAATGTATAAGTAAAACTTAACATACATGATTATAAAATAGTATTATCCTTAAATCCTTTTATAAGCTATGATTTGACTGGAGGGAGGATAAATAAATGACATACCATTTCGAAGTCATTGATCACGTTCAGTTAGCGGCACCAGTAGGGGGAGAAGATAAAGCAAGAGAGTTTTTTGCTGCGTTACTTGGCTTTGGGGAAATAGAAAAACCAGAAGAACTGAAGAAAAATGGTGGGATATGGTTTGAAGCTGGTTCCATTCAATTACATATCGGAATAGAGAAAGAATTTACTCCAGCTAAAAAAGCGCATCCTGCATTTCGAGTTAAAAACATTGACGCCTTTAAGGAATATTTGCTTAGTAAGGAAGTAGACGTGATGGAAGATGACCGTCTGCCAGGTGCTAAACGATTTTATGTAAATGACCCATTCGGGAATCGGTTAGAGTTTTTAGAGTGGGTGAAATAATTCAAATTAGATACCCCGTCAAATGGTGACGGGGTACGTCTTTTAGTTATTTATATAACGCTCGAAAATGTAGCCGAAGTCTTTTACACTATATTTATCTTTATTTTCCACTAGCCAAGAAAAGGCAGCTTCGTTGATCTCTTTAAATTCATCAGATAGCTTGCTTTCATTACTTCTACTATGACTTAGCGTACTTGAGGCGAAATCTAAACTTTGTCTTGAATAGTTAATATACGTTTCGTTATTTCTAGTAGTCTCTGCGATCATAAGTAATGCTTTGTATAAATCTTTTAGATCATCTAGGTGGTCCTTATGAACGTCAATACTATGTACACTATTCCCCATTTTGAACTGGATTTCAACATCTCTGTCTAATGTTCCTGCTGTCTCAAGAACTACGTCTGAGATAGTGTTATGGCGATAATCAAAACGACGAAGGGTACGTTTTTTACTTGCAGCACTTGTACCATCCACATGAATTAGAGCTTTATTTGTAAAGCAATATTCATCTGATCGCGATTTAATCAAAAAGAATATTTTTTCGTCATCTTCGTGCATTACATAATCATCTGAATCCACTTTGTCATAATCTACAGGTTTAATTACCTTTCCGACATCACTAATCCCAAGTACATCTGATGCTACTTTTCCAAACATAAAATCATTCCTCTCCTTCAAATAATCTATACATATGCTAGCTACTTTCATTGTAACACAAGAGATAAAATTTCTTTGTAAATAAATTGTATATTTAGAATGGTTTGTTTTATGTTGTTGTCTGATTAGAAGCTCCTACAATTGACATTGAGGTTGTTACTTCCATATAATGAATGCTTACTACAACGAATTTTTTTCCATATAGATGAGTGGCGAGAAGGAGAAAAAATGAAAAAAAATTACACGGAGAATGTAGAACAAATAAATAAACTTCCGATCGTTGCTGTGTTACTCACCGGTGCTTTTGTAGCGATACTTAACCAATTGCTTTTAGCTACAGCAATTCCTCATATAATGGAGGATTTGCATCTTACGGAAAACACTGCCCAATGGGTTACTACTATTTTCATGCTAGTAAATGGAATCATGATACCCATAACAGCTTTTTTAGTGGAAACCTTTACGACACGCAGGTTGTTTTTAACGGCAATGATTATTTTTGCGATTGGAACATTGATTTGTGCACTATCACCTAATTTTGCTGTATTAATGATAGGCAGAGTTGTGCAAGCCTCAGGTGCAGGCATTATGTTGCCACTAATGATGACCATATTCTTATTAATTTTCCCTGTTGAGAAACGTGGTTCTGCAATGGGAATGGTAGGTTTAGTTATTTCTTTCGCACCAGCGCTTGGACCGACAATTTCCGGCTGGGTTGTGCAACATTATCCTTGGAGGTACTTATTTTATATTATTTTGCCAATCGCAATTATCGATATCATCGTAGCTTATTTTGTTATGAAAAATGTAACTACTAGAACATTTCCAAAGGTTGATTATTTATCGATTGTATTATCCACATTTGGTTTTGGAGGATTACTGTACGGGTTTAGTAGTGCAGGGAACTACGGGTGGACAAACAAGTATGTCATACTCTCATTATTAGTAGGTGCGGTGACATTAATGCTGTTTATTCTAAGGCAGTTTAAATTGAAGCAACCAATCTTGGAATTCCGGGTTTTTAAATACAATGTATTTACCATTACTACGATTATTGGAATGATCGTCTTCATTGGTCTTATTGGGGCAGAAACAATTCTACCTATCTATATGCAAAATATGGCTGGGTTTACTGCTCTTGAATCAGGAATTATGATGATGCCAGGTGCGCTGCTTATGGGATTCATGTCTCCAGTAACAGGAAGAATTTTTGATAAAATTGGTGCACGATGGTTAGTAATTACGGGATTATCGATTGTAACTATAACTACATTTTTGTTTACAGACTTAAGTGCGGAAACATCATTAATGTATCTGACAATAGTATTTGCTGTTCGAATGTTTGGAATCTCGATGGTCATGATGCCTGCGACTACTGCAGGGTTAAATCAGCTGCCGAATCGTCTCATACCACATGGAACAGCGATGAATAATACAATGCGGCAGGTTGCAGCATCCATTGGAACTGCCATTCTAATTACTATAATGACTGCAGCTGCATTAACAGATGATCCGAGCGGACTGATTCATGGTGTTAATATAACGTTTTACGTGACTACTGGAATAACAATTATAGCGTTAATATTGTCCTTTTTTATTAAGGGAACTACCCCTGCTGAAGAAAGAGAAGCACTGGCACGCGCAGAAGGAAATAGCTAAAAAAACTGTTATGCGGATTTGCATAACAGTTTTTTTAAATCTAGGTGACATATAGGCTCGCAGTCGAAGGAATTGGCGAACTAGTGAAAATTTAAATTTAGCTTCGACCGCTACGGAAAGCGACTGTCTGGAGCGGAAATCAACATAGCACTTACTTAGTTCGCAGTATACGGATACTGGGAACAAACATTTTATCATTACTACTATAAAAATTAAATTAAGCGGACACCAGATACCTTATTTGCATAAAATTAGGGCAAAAGTGTATGTTAGCGGACACAGGATACCTTATTTAGCAAAAGAGCCTGATTTCAACTCGTATTTACCTAAATAAGGTCTCCTGAGTCCGCTTGACCCATAAAACACGTCCAAAAAGTGAAAATAAGGGCTTCTGTGTCCGCTACTGACTAGTCTCGCCGGCTCGATCTAGTTCGCGGTTTTATATAAATGATCCGATTCTCATTCCCCAGATACTTTCTTATAAACAAGCATCTTTTTACGATTTCCAAGAGAAGATACAACACTATGTAGGATCATTCCAATCACGACTAAAGCCATACCAGCAAATGATACCAAGCTTGGAAGTGGGGCACTTAAAAATATAAGTTCCCCGAATAAAGCAAAAACGACTTCTCCTGATTGTGTGGCTTCGATTGCAGCAAGTTTGTGATTATCATGACTCACAAGTTCTGTAGCATAGAAAAATAATACCGTAGCAATAATCCCCGATGAGACAGCAACAATTAATGTTTGGAATACCTGATTTGAAGTTGGCGCACCTTGTGTTGTCATTCCATAAATAGACAATAGAATCCAGAATGGCATACTAGTAATAGTCATCCCTAGTATACGCTGAAATGTGTTTAATTCACCGTTAACGATTTGCATCATCTTCCGATTGCCAAGTGGGTATGAAAATGCAGAAATGATAATTGGCAATATACTTAACACAACATTGATAAATGGAACAGAGGATGCATGTTCAGCTTGCATGAGAAAAATACCAGCTAGTATAATGAACGATATAAAAATGCTTCGAACAGGAATACGCTGTTTTTTACCTTTACTTAACAAAGGAACTAATAATGACCCAGCTATAATCGTAATTTGGAATGTAGATGCAACGAGCCATCCAGGACCATAAATAGTAGCAAATGTAAGTGGAGCATAAAAAAATCCAAACCCAACTGTACTCCAAATGATCCATGGTAAGGGTTGAGCCCTGATATGGCGTATAACAGGTTTAACGTTTCGTTTATAACCAACAATGATAAGTAATAATGGCAGCATAAAGAAGAAACGAAGCGTAGCACTCCAAACCCAACTACCTCCGTCAAGCTCCATCGATCGATTTAAAACAAATGTTACGGAGAAAAACAATGCAGAAAGTATACCAATTATCGTTGCCTTCATCATCTCACCTCTAAGTAAACCAATATACGTATCATATCAAATCAAAGCCTGTATAGGAAAGATATTTTTACCCGCCTTAACGAGCATTAAAATCCATTCTTCAAGTTCCGATTCAGTGGGAGAAGAAAACCCACTGAATGAAGTTTCACTTTATCCCGCCATAACGTACAGTAAAATCCCTTCTTCAAGATGACGCAGAAAATTGGTAAACATTAAGAAGGGATTCAACTGCACGTATTGGTCCGATTCTGTTCAACTAACATTCAGTGGGAGAAGAACCCCCCACTGAATGATGTTTCACTTTATGCATAAATTGCTATTGTCTTTCAGAAACTATTAGTTAGAAAGGAGCGTATATATATGTCTAAAAATCCTAAAGGTCCAAAGCAACAAGAACAACCGAATTTACCAAAAAGTCCAAAGCAACCTTACGGCGAACCGCTAAGTGGCTCCCATAAGGTGAAAAATAGAAATCATTCTAGACAGAAACATAACGAATCACATGATATGTAGTAGGTGAATGCCTGGTACTTTTTCTGGAAAACTGGAGAAGGTATCGGGCTTCTTCATGTTATAATAGGTGAAAAATGGAAGTATAGGGGATTGAACGTAATGGATAAAAAGAATTATTTCCCGGAATTCGAAACATCTAGACTGATACTTAGGGAGTTCCGAATGGACGATAAGGATTTTGTCTATGATCATTTTTCAAATGAGGATGTTTGTAGATATTTGTATGATGAAGAAACGTTTACAAAGATGGATCAAGCTGTTGAACTAATTGATTTCTTTTCGAAACCTGGAGAGAAAACCTACAATCGTTGGGGATTGGAACGAAAAGATAATGGTCAATTAATAGGGACGTGTGGCTTCCATCTGTGGGATAAGCGCAACAATATAGTTGAAATTGGATACGATTTAAGTCCTGATCATTGGGGACAGGGTTATATGGAAGAAGCGTTGAATCCAGCATTAGTTAATGCGTTTGAAAATATGGGTCTAAACAGAATACAGGCCTTTGTTGCAGTGGATAACAGTAGCTCGACAAAGCTGCTAGAGAAATTAGGCTTCAAAAATGAAGGGATTATTCGTGATAAACACCTTTATCATGGAAAATATTATGATCATTTCTGCTTTTCGTTGTTAAAAAGGGATTGGAATAAGGACTGATGAATAGATGACAGCAAAATTAAACGGTTTAGACCCAATCATTTCAGATAACCCCAAAGTATTGATTCTCGGGTCTATCCTTTAATTCAAAAGGACTCCTTTTTCACATTTTCGTGTAAAAATTAAGTGGGAGGTGAATTGGCGGTTCGCGATTTTTTGTTAGGTTTCTTAACGCATCTGTGGTATTATTATATACAAACGTATGTTCGGAGGTGAAAATACATTGAAAGAAAATAAAAATTATAAAACCATGCAAATTTGGGTAAAAAAAGGACATCGTATGCATGCCTATTTCCAAGAAATGTGTCAGAACTCCAAAAATATACACAACACCACGAACTTTTATATCCGCCAAGTGTTCACTGGATTAACACAAAACAAACAGTCATTACACCCCTTGCAAAAAGAAGTATTAGAATCCATTCACGAACACTTGCCAAAAATCAACGAGAATCAACGTTTGGTGTATCATAAAAAACGAATAAAAGAAAAAACAAAAGCGATGGATATACAAAAAGAATTCCAATGCAATTTGTTTGAAGCACCAACTACACAAAAACCATACGTTGACTATACCTTTCTAGATGCACTTTTTAAGTCCATGAGTCAAAAAGATTACCGTGCTTTACCAATACAATCTAGCCAAAGTGTAATGAAAACAGTTTTTCAAAACTGGAAATCGTTTTATGGTAGTTTAAGAGAATTCAAGGCTAATCCTTCAAAATTTAAATCAAAACCTAAAATACCTGGCTATTGTCGTTCAAAAGAAAAAGAAATTTCTTTTTCGAATCAAGATTGCGTGATAAAAGAAAACAGGTTTTTAAAATTCCCAAAGATTAAGGAACGGCTTAACATTGGGAAATTGGGTTATACAGATGGAAAACTAAAACAAGTTCGCGTAAATCCAAGGTATGGACATTATGTCGTTGAACTGATTTTTGAGATAAAAACGGCAGAGAAAACAAGAACAACGAACAATCGCATTATGTCAATTGATTTAGGGATTGATAACCTTGCAACCATTGTCACAAACACAGGACGAAGACCTGTATTAGTGAAGGGCAAAAATATTAAATCGATAAATCAACGATATAACCAACTTAGAGCGCGGTATGTTGGCATTATTCGCTGCGGAAAAAATGCAAAAGAAGGGCTGTTTACATCAAAAAGGTTAGAAAAAATCAACAACAAACGCCATAGCCAGCTAAAAGATTTGTTTCATAAGGCAAGTCATCAAATTGAAAAGATTGCAGTGAAAGAAGATATTGATACGATTGTAATCGGTCAAAACAAAGAGTGGAAACAACACACCAATATGGGTAAGAAAAACAATCAATCGTTCACTAGCATCCCGCATAGCCATTTCATTCAAATGATCACCTATAAAGCGGAACGTCATGGTATTCAAGTGATTGTAACCGAAGAATCCTATACCTCAAAGGCTAGCCTTCTTGATAATGATGACATGCCCGTTTACGGAAAAAGTGATACAAATAAAACATTTTCCGGTAAGCGTATTACACGTGGCATTTATCGCTCGAAAAACGGAGCAATCGTTAACGCAGACGTAAACGGTTCTGGAAATATCATGAGAAAAGTATTCGCGAATGCTATTGAAGAAGTATGCCATAAAACATTATTACAACCAACAACGTTGGTGTTGAAGTAAAAAAAGTAATCCCAAAGGCAGGACCAATGGGGTAGCGGGGTTGGGTGTTTTTAGCACACCAATGTGTCAACTCCACTGGTGGTTAATCGTCGGTTAAAGTCGAAACCCCAGAAACCCCCACTTCAAGTTTTGTGAGAAATGAAGTGGTGGGAGTATTCATGCCAAGTGCCTTGTCTATCAAAAACCAACAATATTATGGAAACCACGAAATCATTTTTGGGGAATTTTATTCGAACTATTTAATCAGAAACCACTCGATAACTATCAAGATAAGATTGCCTTTATCAATCAATTAGCCTTATGGGATGTAATTGGTGCTTGTTATCGTGAAGGAAATTTAGGTAGTAGTTATTACAGATGAAGAACCGAACGATATTACAGGGCTACTTAATCAGTACCCATTCATTCAGCTCATTGCTTGTAATGGAACAAAATCCTACCAAACATTCGATTTTGGAAGTGGATGTAATAGAACTTCCTTCAACTAGTCCGATTCCGGGTAAATATAAAAAGTCATTTGTGGGGAGATAGTGGAATGGAGTCAGATATTGGATTATTTAGCTTGTTTGTAGGTGAGTTCTTTTGTCTGGTTTCCGTTATATAATAACAACCGATTCGTAACAGATTCAGTACCTACTGAAATTAAACCAATATTATTGTTAGTTTCAATAATGGAACCATTAGATGAAGTCAAGTAGTTGATTTTTTCTCGCCATTTATGTTTCTGAAGGATTTTCTCGTTCTTCAGAAGATTATTATGCTGATCACAAGATCGGTAAATCGCCTGTTCTTTTCTTTTCCTCGAGTTGAACCAAACTGTACGTTTAATTAACCATCCCCATAGTCCTGAGAAACTCATATTATGAATTGGGCTACTAGTAAATTGATGGATTGTGAGCGTTTGTTTATTATCAAATTCTACGTTGGATTTTACCACACCTGCATAATGAACATCGCCAGATAAAATAAAACATTGACTTGGCCTCCATTCTGCCAACTGTTGCAAAAATTGGTTAAACCCTTTACCGTTATATTTCCATGCTTCAAAATCAAATGAATACCTCATCGGTAATCCAAGAATTCGTAATGGATAAACATAATCTTGCAGAAAAGATTCAATAACACCGATCCCGTATAATGGTGTAGGTGAAACAATTGCTAATCTTTCACCTTGCTTCCGGCCACTTTTTTCTATACTTCCAGCTATTTTTTTCCAACTATTTTTGCTGATTAGTTGCGGAGCATTAACGTCTTCGGCAACAGTACAACCAAACCGAATTGGCTCAGGAATTAGATCATACGCACGCATTGTTCTTGTATCTAGAAATAATGTTTTTGGATTGGTTGGTGTAACAAAATACCAGGATTGAAAAGTAAGTATGCTTTCTTTTGATTTCTGTCCTTTTACCATCTTGAGAAAATCGTTATGGAATGCAGTTGGATTGTTTCCCCATCCCTGAAATAAAAAATATGCCTCTAAGCCATTTGAAATAACCTCCCTTCCTAATGGTTCTCCATAAACTTGACTCCGCCATTCTGCTGAAATATTCCAGTCATCCGTAATATCATGGTCATCGAAAATCATGTAGGTAGGTATATTGGCAAGAACCCGCCTAACATGAGGCAATGTTTGGATGAATTTTTGTAGCTTTTTCGTCTGAACATGATAGCGAAACTCGTGGTTTTCGTATTCCTCAGCTCGTTGATGATGAAAAGAAGGTCCGTTCGGATACATAAAATAAAATTTATCATCTATCATTAATTGCTCGAATGTCGATAGGTCACTCCATAACGATGGTCCAAATGCTAACAGATAATGAACAGCATATTCACTAAATCGCATCATATGATTAGCGGCATTACGTGATGTGAAATGACAAAAATGTTCCATAATAAACTGTCTTCCATGAATTTGATCAATGGCTGATTGAAAAGATTGTTTTGTTAATCGTTCATCGGTATCAGATAAATCTTCATATTTATCTCCCATAAGCGTCTTACTCCATGAATTTATCATGTGAAACAACGGATCAGCTACGTCATCTGCATAAATTTGATCCCCCATAAGAAATAAATTGTTTGGTCTATTTTTCACATCATTTTTTTCAATAGCATGGTCCACACTTACGAAGGAACTTTCACCTTCTCCATGGGCTTTTCTGCATGATCCGTATAAGATATTACACGAGTTCTTTTCCTGGATAGAAAATGTAGGATAGGAAAGGTTGCCATAAACAATTGATGCTGAATTATCAGGATTTAGAAGGTTGAAGCTGGATAGATCAAATTGGTTATTATTATATTTTAGGTAAAGATTATATCCAATTAAGGCATCCGTTGGAAAAGTTTTTTTAACAGGATTGATTTTCACTAAATGGACGTACATATTTTCTCCAGCCTGTATTGTATTCACCTCAGAAAAAGTATCAATTAATTCATACTTGGGACTGCTTTTATCATTAAATATTATATGATAGAAAGTAGCATTCAAGTCGAAGTTCTTACTCGTAGCAAGCCAAATATATACGCTTGTTGGCTCAACACGACGCACAATTGGACCTGATAGAATAGCTAGAATCTCCATATTAGCCCCTCCGTTTTCTAATGAATTTTTTCTGTATTTTATTCAAGGAAGGGATTCCTGTTCGTCGAAAAAAGGATATTGTGTAGTTCTGTGGAATTTATAGTTAGGACAATTCTATGGTTAAAGGAGATGGTTGAAATGAAAAAGATAATTCAGCTATTATGTTTCATGAGTCTGATATTGATAGTAGGGTGTACTGTTCAAAATGAATATGAAAAGATTACCTTTCCTGAAGATATCCCAGACTTTGTTCAGAAACAGGATCTTGCATCAATTGATTGGGAAAGAAAAGCTACGAAGTTTGGCGATAGAGATATTATTGGAAATGAGAACAAATCAGGGGTTATTGGAATGGATATGCCGAGTTTAGATCGTCAAAAGTGGATGTGGCATCTATGGGGGGTTAATAATCCTCAAAAAAAAGAGTTAACCGTAGTAGGCTTTCATAAAAAGTCTGAAACAGTACATCAAATTCTTGTGAGTGGTTGGACAATAACATTAGGGGGAGAAAATAACGGTGCTGATGCGCACGTTCCTTCAAGTGTTCATATACCGAAACCAGGAGAGTGGGCGTTTTTGCTTTACAATGATGAAAAATTGTTCGATATTTTGGTGTATGAAATCAATGAGTAGTCAAAAAGTCTAAAAAGCAAATAATGCTTGATAACTCCAAGCATTTGCTTGTTAAAGGACACTGAGCCCCTTATTTTCACTTTTCACATTGTTTTATGGGTTAAGAGGACTCATGGTGCCTTATTTAGGAAAAAATCAGGTTGAAATCGAGCTTTTTGTACTAAATAAGGTACCTGTGTCCGATTATTATTTTAGTAGTAATCTTAAATGTTTTTTCTCAGTATAAGGTATAAATGGACATAGTAATAACTAGGTTTTTCTTATAACGTCAGAAAGCATTATGTTAGACTTTATCGTGTCTTCCAAAGCGCTTGCGCTTTTCTTAATTACTATTTAATTTTAATTACAATTTTTCCTTTTGCATGATGGCTTTCACTTAATTTATGAGCATCACGTAAACCGGTTTGACTAAACGGAAAAGTGTGACCGACGTTTGTATTCACATGTTCCCGCTTGATTAAATTACCAAGCTCAGCAAGCTGTTTTCCACTTGGTTCTAACCAATGAAATCCTGCGGTAACATTCTTTGAATTAGCAACCTCTTCATCTGGAGGCTGAACAACAGAAACCAATTTTCCGCCTTTTTTCAACACGTCAAAGCTCTTTTCTTGAACATCTCCACCAATTGTATCGAGGACGATATCGTAATCATTTATTACATCTTCAAAATTTTGTTCTTTGTAGTTAATAAATTCATCAACGCCTAATTCTTTAAGAAACGCTTCATTTTTTTCACTTGCGGTAGATGCCACGTAAGCCCCGAAGCTTTTGGCAATTTGAATGGCGAAACTACCAACCCCACCTGAACCTGCATGAATCAATACTTTATCTCCTGATTTTATTTTGGAAAAGTCAACAAGGCATTGCCATGCAGTCAGACCTGCTAATGGTACAGATGCTGCTTCTTCAAACGTAAGGTTTTCAGGCATTTTGGCTAAAAGTTCTTCGTCGATAGCAGTATATTCTGCATACGTACCATTCGCAGTTGTTTCAGGTCTGGCGAAAACACGATCACCAATTTGAAAATTGGTAACGTTTGAACCAACATCACAAATAACACCTGCAGCGTCCCAACCTAAAATGATAGGGAAATGAAATGGAAGCATTTCCTGTAGATATCCCTCTCTAAGCTTCCAGTCTATTGGATTGATGGAAGTCGCATACAATTCCACGAGTACTTGATTGTCTTCTATTGATGGTGTTGGAACTTCTTTTTCAACTAATTGATCAGAGGAACCGTATGCCTCAATAACTATTGCATTCATGTTACAATTCCTTCTTTCTGTATTATAACTTTTAAAAGTTGGGTATGGTTTATTAATTACCTATACATGTGATGATAAACCTATAAAGTGTACGATCCAAATAATTTGTTTAGTGGATGCAACAATTGTCGAAATATGATGATTCAATTATGACAATCGTGTATAATAGAAGAAAGAATTGATTAATTAGGGAATTATGCTATATAATTATCTTGATTTCAAGATAATTAAATGAAAAGTTGGTTGTTTTTTGAAAGTGTAAAGAATAGAATAACAAAGTGAGGCGGAGAAAGGGGGTCGTAAGTTGCAGCTTACGACCCCAGGACAGGTATCCGCGAGGCGATACGACTTTATGTCGGGATTGAAAAAAGT